>DATFSE010000053.1:0-2145 GCA_035262745.1 Casimicrobiaceae bacterium
CAGCGGACGACGCATCGGCCGCATGGCTGGCCAAACAAGTACGCCAAGCGGGTGCCGAGCCGTCGCTCGAGCCTTTCACCCTCAGTCGCATCGATCCATTATCGTGTTACGTGCGCATCGCAGATCGGCGCATCGACGGCGTGCCGTTGTTCGACGCAAGCTTCACTGGCGCGCACGGTGTGCGTGGCACGCTCGGTCCGATTGGTAGCGATGCCGAGATTGGATTGGCGGAAACCGAACCGTCCCGCCTCACACAACCGGGGAGCGAAGTCCGGCGCGCCCGACTCGCGGAGGTGCGGCAGGCGCGGCATAGAGGAGTGATCCTCATCACGCGCGGGATTAGGCCGGGGTTGTTCCTGCTCAACGCGCCGGCCTTTAAGACACCAGCTGGTCCGCCGGTGCTACAGGTTTCGAGCGCAGAAGCTGAATGGCTCAAGGCGCAGGCGCAACAAAGTGCGGAAGTCGCCCTCGTTGCCCACGTCGAGCGGACTCTGGCGCAAGCATTCAATGTTGTTACCCAAATTGCGGGCAGCGATTCCGGTCTGGCGCCGCTGGTCATAACGACCCCGCGCAGTGGTTGGTGGCAGTGCGCCAGCGAGCGCGGCGGCGGAATCGCTTGCTGGCTTGAAGCGATCCGCCTCCTGGCTGCGGAAAGGCCGGCGCGTGATTGCCTTTTCGTGGCGATGGGTGGTCATGAGCTCGGTGGGCTCGGCGGACAAGCCTATCTCGAGAATCGTGGGGACTTGGCCAAACGTGCGCTCGCCTTCATCCAGTTTGGCGCCAACATCGGTGCACCGCGCCAGCCCAATCTCATTCAGGCTTCCGACGACACACTTGAACAATGGGCTGTCGCGGCCATGCAGCGAGAAGGGCTCACCGTCGACAGGAAGGCAGCGCATGACGCTACGCCTTTTGGCGAGGCTGCGATCTTCAAGCGTGCTGGCGGGCGGTATGTCGCTGCGGTGTGCGATAGCGATGTCTTTCACAACCAGGCGGATCGTTGGCCGGATGCCGTGGACCTGGCGGCACTCGCCCGCTACGCCAGGGCCTTTGCCTACGGCGCGCTGCAACTCGCGCAGCAGCGGGGTTGAGGCTCTTCACAGCAGCCCGTGCGCAAGCAAGCGTACGATCGCGATCCGGGAAGAAGTTCGCCGGACGACTCGGCGGCGCGGGTGGCGACGTGCACCTGTTCATAAAGAGGAGCCAGCCGCTGAAGTCGACGTCGTCCATCAATGCAACGAACATAAGCGGAGCTCGACGTCACCGCGCCGCGACCGTGCTTTCCCGCGCGAGTCCACCGGCTTCAACCGGCTCGCAAAAAATTGCAGCTGTACTCCGCCACTGCGTTCGTGGTACGTCCGACCTCGGACGATGGATTTGTTGAGGTGCATCCATGGCAATGGACATCTTTGCAAAACTCGGGGATATCAAAGGCGAATCCACCGACGATAAACACAAAGACGAAGTGGAGGTTCTATCGTACTCCTGGGGTGTCACAAACCCCGTGCACGTCGGAACCGGCGGTGGCGGGGGTGCCGGCAGGGCGACGTTCCAGGATCTTTCCATCGTTCACAGAATCGACAAGGCGTCCCCGAAGCTGCTGGAGGCGTGCGCGACGGGTGCGCATCTGAAGGAAGCCACCATCACATTTCGAAAGGCCGGCAAAGGTCAGCAGGACTTCCTCATCATAAAAATGAATGACGTCATCGTCACCGGCGTGGTGCAGAGCGCGCTGAGCAGCGACGCGGGATCGGAGACCGTGAGCCTGGAATTTGGCAAGGTCGACTGGGAGTTCAAACCGCAGAACGCCGGCGGCACCCTCGATCCGGGGATCCATTTCAAGTTCGACCTGAACGCCAACAAAGTCGGTTAGGAGCGCGTTCGGCTCAATACGGTGGACCTCGCTGGACAGCTCATGGAGCCGTCGCAATCATCGACGCGCGAGTTGACGCTCGAGGAGGCGATCTCGCTCGCGATCCTTCTTCAGAAGCACGAGCAGTTCGCCGAGGCCCAGGAGGTGTACCGCCGGGTTCTCGAGACTTCACCCGATCATCCCCGTGCGTTGCACTACGCCGGTGTGCTCGCGCATCAACTGGGACGGAACGACGAAGCCCTCGGACTCATCGAGCGCAGTCTCGCCCTCGG
>DATFSE010000054.1:0-79655 GCA_035262745.1 Casimicrobiaceae bacterium
TCATCGGATGAGGGCTTGGCCCGTCTTATCCGTTCAACTGCAAAGGTGGACTTTCCCGCGCTTGCCAATCAGTTCGAGGCTCAATCCAACGTTACGTTCTGTGGTCCGACTTCGGCGGCCATCGTGCTCAACGCCATTCGCGGTCGGAGCGGTGATCTCCCTCGCGATCGAAGCCGTTTACACCCGGAAGATTTCCAATACATTCCGAGCAGTTTCGATCCGACGCTTCCGCGCTTTACGCAGGACAACGTGATCAGCAAGGGCCAGAAGACGCGGGCGCAGGTATTGGGCGAGCCGATAACGATCAACGGCAAGCAGGTCGCTGACTTCGGTTACCAGATCCGCCAACTCGACGAGATGCTCAGGGCCAACGGCGCAGTCACCAAACTCACCATCGTCGACGACAGCAAGACAGAGCAGGACATCCGTACCGAGCTTGTCGACAACCTCAAACGTCGCGGTGATTATGTGATCGTCAACTACAGGCGCGAGGCGGTAGGCCAACGCGGCGGCGGCCACATTTCTCCGGTCGGTGCGTACGACGCAGAATCCGACTCGTTTCTTGTCATGGACGTCAACCCGGCCAGTGCCGGCTGGGTCTGGATGCCGACAGCGACCCTTGTCAAAGGCATGCGTACCTTTGACGTGGTTGAGAACCGCGGCTACATCTTGATTCGGGCGCCTTAAGCTGCCTGCACCGCGTGGTGCATACGCTCGCTCGCACCTCCGACCAGGTAGGGCTAGCGTCCAAACCGAGAACGAAGTCCGTAGCCGACGCTGAACGCCGGAGGAGCAACATGCCATTGTTCATGGTCATCGAGCACTTTCGCAACGGCGACGCCGCGCCTGTGTACCGAAGGTTCAAGGAACGCGGCCGAATGGCGCCGGACGGGCTGATGTACGTCTCGAGCTGGGTCGAGGAGAATTTGGCCACTTGTTACCAGCTCATGGAAACAACCGACCGCGCCCTTCTCGATGACTGGATGGGAAAGTGGAGCGATCTGGTTGAGTTTGAAGTGCATCCGGTCATAACCTCTGCCGAGGCCTCGCAACGGGTGGTGGGGGGTCCTGAGCATGAGACACCGAAAGATTGAAGTGAACGACACGATGCAGCAAGGTTACGTCTACCAACTCGTGGAGCCAATCGGCCGGCACTTCCACCCCGACTTCCGTCCGCAACTCACACCGAAGCAGATGCTCGAACTGGGAGTCTTTGGCGGCAAGTACATGACGGACTGCACAGCCGAATATCCCGCAGAGTGGTTTGAGAATGCCAAGCTGTGTTCGCGTTTACACGATCCGCGCTTGAATTACTTCGGGGTAAACGCGTCGCAGCCCTTGTCTGTCTGGCGTGCGAAGGGTTGGATCTACGACGAAGATCCGCGAGGCTGGTTCCAGTGGTACTGCCGCTATTTTCTTGGCAGACGCAGTCCCGACGACGAACGTCAGATCCGCCGCTGGCGCGGCATTCAAAGGCATGTACCGCAAGTGCGTAGAAACTGCCGGCGCGGCGATCTGAACTGTCGGCGCAGGCAGAGACAAGCTTTGCTGCATTGGAGCTATGATTCGAGAGTGCTTTGATCCGTCTACCCCTCATACAAACTCGCGCTGTCCAAATCATGTCTAAACTCCGCGTCCAAAGCTTCGCCATTTCCATCGATGGCTATGGCGCCGGTCCGAATCAGGACCTGCAGAACCCCTTGGGCGTCAAAGGTCCCGAGCTGATGGAATGGTTCTTCCACACCCGCATATGGCGGAAGATGCACGGCCATGACGATGGAGAAACTGGAGTCGACAACGGCATTGCGCAGCAGGGCTTCGCTGGAATCGGTGCCTGGATTCTCGGGCGCAACATGTTTGGTCCGGTCCGCGGGCCGTGGCCGGATGAGAGCTGGAAGGGCTGGTGGGGCAACGAGCCTCCCTATCACACTCCTGTCTTCGTGCTGACGCATCACCCGCGCTCGCCGCTGACCATGGCAGGAGGCACCGTGTTTCACTTCGTCACGGAAGGCATTCACGCCGCATTGGAGCAGGCACGTGCCGCAGCGGGCGGGCTCGATGTTCGCCTCGGTGGTGGGGTATCGACCATTCGTCAGTACCTGCGGGCCGCGCTGATCGATGAGTTGCATCTCGCCCTTAGCCCCGTGTTGCTCGGCACCGGCGAGCATCTACTGAGCGGCATCGATATGCGTGCGCTCGGGTACGAATGCACGAAGTACGTTGCCGGCGAACGCGCGTCCCACGTCTATTTGCGTAAGCGCGGGTGATCGGCAAACCGCTCGTATTCCTTTACCGCGTCTTCATGTCAAGCGATGGAGCACATTCGTGAACTACCGTTCGATCAATTTCCAGAAAAAGTTTGCGCTCTTCCACGAGCAGTGGCAGCCGAAGGTCGTCGCGGAGATGAATGACTACCAGTTCAAGGTGGTGAAGCTGCAGGGTGACTTCATCTGGCACAGCCACAAAGACACCGACGAGACATTCGTCGTCGTGGAGGGCAATCTGCGAATCGACTTCCGCGATGGTGCTGTTCAGATTTCCAGCGGCGAGATGTTCGTGGTTCCCAAGGGCGTCGAGCACAAGCCCTATGCGGAACGAGAGGTCAAGTTACTTCTGATCGAGCCGCGCGGCGTGCTCAATACGGGCGACGAAAGGAGTGACCTGACCGCGCGGAACGACGTTTGGGTCTGAAGCCGCATCGGGAGGAGCCTATGAATCGAGTGAATGCAAAAAAGCTTGGCCTTCTTCTCTTCGTTTACCTGATCGGTGGCGGTCTCGTCTTGTGGATGGATTACCTCTGCTACAGCCGAATCAACGCGTGGCTTGTGCAAATCACTCCCTCCCTGGTCGAGTCGGGCATCACCCAGGCGCGGGCCGACACGCTGGTTGGGCTGATTCGCAACGTGACCTCGGAAATCCGCGTCTTCATTGCGTCCGGGTTAAGCGTAGTGCTGCTGTTCTCGATTGTGACGATCTTCGCTTCAAGCGGCAAGCGCACCGGCGAGAAAACGTAAGCAGGCACCCATTGCGAGAACATGGAATAAACCGATGCGCGGCAATGCTCTCGAGCCCGACTTGCGACGCACCTGGCTGTTCGGTCCGGGTGCCGACGCTCAAGCGCACGAGGCGATGCAGCGCAGCGGAGCCGACGCGCTGATCGTCGATCTGGAGGATTTCACGCCGGCGGCTCGTCGAGACGAGGCTCGCCGCGCTCTCGCGAACGTGTTGCAACGCTGGCGCGATGCGGGCCGGGTCACCGCCGTGCGCATCAACGCCCTGGACGGCGACGGACCGATCGACCTCGCTGCCGCGATGCCGGCGCGGCCCGACCTGATCGCCTATCCGATGGCAAACAGCGCGGCGCAAATGCAGGCGCTTCACGCTGCGATCGCGGATTGGGAGCGAAAGCTGGGCATCGGCGAGGATGCGACCGAGATTCTGCCGGTCTGCGAGACGGCGCTCGGCGTGGTCGATGTGCGCGCCATCGCCGGCGCAAGCCGACGCATCCGTGCGGCACTGCTCGGTGCCGAGGACCTGGCTGCTGACCTCTGCGCCGAGCGGCAGCCCGACGCCGTGGAGCTCGACCATGCCCGGCGGCGCTTCCTACTCGAGTGTCGGGCCGCAACGATCGAGCCGATCGATGCACCCTACACGTTCAGCGATACCGAAGGCGCCGTTCGCGAGGGACGCTACGCGCGGCGGCTCGGCTACCGATGCAAGGCGCTTGTGCGACCGGAACATGCGATGCCGCTCAATGGGGCGCTGACACCCAGCGACGACGAACTCCGCCGTGCGAGGGCGATCGTCGAGGGCTTCGAAGCGGCACGCGCCCGCGGTGAGGATCGTGCGCTGGTCGACGGCCTGTGGGTGGAAGTCCCTACATATCGCAACGCACGGCGGCTGATCGAGCGAGCGCACCGGCTGAGGGGTCGAGACTGAAGGCAGCTATGAGTCGCTCGATCAGTTTTGCGTTTTTCGCGCACATCTCTGCGCAAACCGGTCGCTGGTTCGAGGAGGAATCGACTCGCCTCGACTTCGGACGGTGGTGCCGCGCCTTTGCGTTGCTGGCCATGGTGGCGATCGTCGCGACAAGCAGGCCCGCCACTGCCCAGGACTATCCGAACCGGCCGGTAAAGTTGATCGCGCCGCAGGCGCCGGGCGGCGGCGTCGACCTAGTTGCACGGATGATCGCGGACAGGCTGAGAGTTTCGATGGGGCAGCCGTTCATCGTCGAGAACCAGGCTGGCGCGGGCGGAGCAATTGCGACGCAGATGACGGCACGTGCGAAACCCGATGGTTACACGTTGATGATCGGCTACGTGGCCACGCACGCCACCAACCCAGCGGTAAAACGCAATCTCGGCTACGACGCGGTCAAGGACTTCACTCCCATCGCCATGATCGGCGGCACGCCGAACGTACTGGTGGTGGCGCGCGCAGTGCCGGTCAACACGCTCTCTGAGTTTGTCGCCTACGCCAAGGCGAACCCGCGCAAGGTCGACTACGGCACGTCGGGTGTAGGAACGCTGAACCACCTGCTGATGGAACAATTCAAGCATGCCTCCGGCGTGCCCAGCATGGCCGTCCCTTATCGGAGCATCGGCCAGGCGTTCACCGATGCCATGGGCGGACAGATCCAGGTGATCTTTCCGGGGCTGGCTGCCGCGATGCCGCACGTGCGCTCCGGCGCCTTCAAAGCGCTCGCCGTCACCGGAGAGAAGCGCCAGCCGCTGCTTCCCGCCGTGCCGACGTTCAAGGAATCCGGCTACGAGGGTTTCAACGGGCTTACCTGGTACGGCATCGTCGGCCCGGCGAAGCTACCCGATGAGATTACCCAGAGACTGAACAATGAGATCAACAAGCTTCTCGCTTCGCCCGACCTGCGTGAGGCCTTCAACGCCGAAGCGCTCAATGTCATGCCGATGACGCCGGCGGAGTTCGGCAAGTACATCGCCGACGAAATCGCCCACTGGACTGCGGTTGCGCGCGCAAGCAAGATCGAAGGCGACTGAAAATCCCATAAAAGGAAGCCGTGGCTCTGCCGGAACACTCGGTTTCACAGCGACTCGCGGGGGCGTTCGCCGGAATGCCGGCAGGCCTTCCGGCGGCTATGACCCGTGTGTGCGATGCCGTGCTCATCGATGTCGCCGGCCTTTGCGTGGCCGCGCGCAACACCGCCTATGTACAGGCGGCGCTGCGTGCGACCGCCGAAGCGGGTCCGTGCACGGTCATCGGCCACGGCGGAGGCTTCAATGTTGCCACTGCGGCCTTATGCAACGGCACCGCAGCGCACGGTGAGGATTACGACGACACCTTCGAGGGCGGCCCGGTACACGCCGGCGCGGTGATCATCCCGGCCATCCTTGGCGCGGCGGAGCAACACGAGCTATCGGGCAGCGATGTCGAGCGTGGCATCGCGGTCGGTTGCGAAGTGATGTGCCGGCTCTGCCTGGTGGCGCCGAAGCGCGTGCACAACGCCGGCTTCCATCCCACTGCGGTGTTCGGTGCGTTGGGCGCTGCCGCAGGCGTGAGCTCTGCGCTTCGATTGAGCGAAGCGCCATGGTTCAACGCGCTCGGCATCGCCGGCAGCATGGCCTCCGGCATCATCGAGTATCTCGCCGAAGGGGCCTGGACCAAACGCATGCATCCAGGTTGGGCAGCGCAGGCGGGATATCGCGCCGCGCGCATGGCACAGGCCGGCTTTAACGGTCCACGTACGCTGTTCGATGGCGAGCACGGTTTCTTCCACGCTTTCGCCCGCAGCGACGGATGCGACTTTGGTACGATGCTCGACGGCGCGGGCACGGAATGGATCGCTGCCGACATCGCTTTCAAGCCCTACGCGTGCGGCACCATGGCGCATCCATACATCGATTGCGCGCGCAAGCTCGTCGCCCAAGGTGTTGCACCGGGCGACGTCGTCTCGATCGAATGCAAGACGGCGGAGGGTATCGTTCACCGCCTGTGGGAACCGCTCGCGGCAAAGCAGAACCCGCTCAACAGCTATGCCGCCAAGTTCAGCATCCCGTATGCCATTGCCGTGGGCATGCTGCGCGGCGACGCTGGTCTCGTAGACTACGAGGAATCGGTCGTACACGATCCCGCGGTGCGCGCGCTTGCGGGCAAGGTGCGCTACATCGTCGATCCGGACAATCCCTATCCGAAGAGGTTCACGGGGCATGTGCGCGTTAAGCTCAAGTCCGGCCAAGAGCGCGAGGCAAGCCAGGGGCATTTTCGCGGCGGTCGCGAAGAGCCGATGTCCGCCGAGACGATCGAGTCCAAGTTCCTCGCCAATTGCATCTACGGCGGGTGGGGCAAAGATCGTGCGCAGGCTGCTCTGGCCGTGTTGCGTGGGCTACGCGCTGCGCCCAGAGTCGAGCTTGCCGCGTTGCGGGCTAGCGGGTAGGCGGGGAGCGGGGGAGATCTCTGCGGCGCACGCCCGAGCGCGGCGCTTGCCGAAGGCAGATGAGGTCATGGATAACACGCCGCTTAAAGGAAGAGTCGCTCTGGTCACCGGCGCCGGCCGCAACATCGGACGTGCCATTGCGTTCTCACTTGCCGACGCCGGCGCCAAGGTTGCGGTCAACGTGAGGGCGAGCCGCGATGAAGGCCAGTCCGTCGTCGATCAAATCGCCACAGGACACGGGGAGGCCATCCTGGTGTTGGCCGACGTCACGCAGCGTGCTGAAGTCGATTCGATGATCGCTGCAATTTCGAATCGCTTCGGGCGACTCGATATCGTAGTGAACAATGCGGCAGTACGTCACGACGCACCATTTGCGGCCATGTCCTACGCTCACTGGCGCGCAGCCCAGGCGGTGTGTGTCGACGGCGCCTTTCATTGCACCCAGGCTGCGTTGCCTATGCTGCGTGAGTTCGGCGCCGGGGCAGTGATCAATATCGGCGGGATGACCGCGTACACCGGCGCGTCGATGCGTGCCCATGTCGTTACCGCCAAAGCAGCGCTCGGCGGCTTGACTCGTGCCCTGGCGCAGGAGCTCGCGCAGTATGGCATCACCGTTAATTGCGTTTCGCCTGGCCTGGTGGACACCGTTCGCAAGCAAGCGAGCGCGACCGTCAATCCCAAGCATCACGCCAAGTTTCAGACGTTGCTCGGTCGGCGCGGGCTGCCGGAGGAAGTCGCCAGCGCCGTCGTCTGGCTCGCCGGTCCGGGCGGGCGCTTCACCACAGGACAGACTCTGCACATCAACGGCGGCGCCTACCTTGGCATGTGACAGGAGTGTTGCAGCGCACGAATGATTTTGTGCGCGAAACCCGAAGATCAGATTTACTCTGAACCGGATTGGCGACAAAATGAAATGAGGGGACGGCCGTCCCTGTCAAGGAGGAACAAACCATGTGCAGGCTGTGCGATGAAGGAAAGCCCCAAGAACATCCGTCGCTCAACGAGTCACGACGCGATTTCCTGAAGATCTCCACGGCGACCGCGGCTTCAGCCGTCGGATTGAACCTGTTCAGTGCGCCTGCGAGAGCGGACGATGACCAGGGCGAGGATGAGCCGGGCGATACGGGCAAGCCGGGCCGTCGCTACATCATCCGCGGCGGCAGTGTAATGACGATGGACCCCGGCATGCCCAACAAGGGGGAGTTTGCCCAGGCCGACGTGCTGGTCGAAGGCAAAAAGATCCTCGCCGTCGGACCGAACTTGAAGGCAAGCGGTGCTGACGTGATCGACGCCACCGGCCGCATCGTGATGCCGGGGTTCATCGATACGCACCATCATCAGTTTGAGACGATCCTGCGCAGCTGGCTCGCTGATGGCGTGCTTATCGTCGACGGCTCGGGTTCGGTGGCCGGTACCACGACTTACTTCGAAAAGATTCTGCTCACGTTCGCCCCCGCGTACCGGCCACAGGACGTGTACATCAACGAGCTGTTTGCCGGCTTGAGCCAGCTCGACGACGGCGTCACGACCGTGCACGACGTCTCGCAGATCCAGCACTCGCCGCAGCACTCGGACGCGGCGATCCAGGCGCTGTTCGACACCGGGCGCCGCGCTGCCTTCGGCTATTTCGAGAGCGCCGGCGGCGTTGCCGGCAACCAGTATCCGCAGGACGCGAGGCGGATCAAGAAGCAGTGGTTCTCATCGAGCGACCAGCTCGTCAGCATGATCATGGGCGGCGAGGTCTATCTCAATGATGCCACCACAGACCAATCCTGGACGATCGGGCGCGAGCTGGGTCTCCAGATCGCGGCGCACATCCTCTCTCCGTTCGGCATCCGTCCGACTTTCGACAAGCTTGCGAATGGAGTGGGCGGCCTCGGCCACATCGGGCTCGGGCCGGACAACCTGTTCATCCACATGACCGGCATGTCGGACGCTGCGTGGCAGAAAGCCCATGATGTCGGCGCGCAGGTCTCGATCGCCTTCCCGATCGAGATGAACATGCGCCATGGCATGCCGCCGATCATCCGGATGCAGAGCATGAGCACTCCGCAGCACCCATTCGAGCCTTCGCTCAGCGTCGACGTGGAGTGCACGCTGACGGCGGACTTCTTCACCCAGATGCGCTCGTGCATGAATCTGCAGCGAATGATCGTGAACCAAATGACCCTGGACAAGCCCAATGGGAACCAGAACCTCCCTGACCCACGAAATTGGGAGCTCCCGCAGACTGCGGTAACATCGGGCGACAACCCGTTCTTTCCATATTGGCCGACACCGCCTGCCGGCATACCGGCACCGCTGACGACGCGCGACGCGCTGCGCTTTGCGACCATCAACGGCGCCAAAGCCCTTCGGCTCGACAGCAAGACAGGCACGCTCACCCCGGGCAAGGAGGCCGACATCATCATCCTCGACGCGACCGCGATCAATGTGGCGCCGCTCAACCAGGTGCCGGGAGCGGTGGTGTCTCTGATGGACCGCACGAACGTCGAAACGGTGATCGTCGCTGGCAAGATCCGCAAATGGAAGGGAAAGCTGCTCGACGTCGACATTCCAAGCCTGAGGCGGCAGCTCGAGAGTTCGCGCGACTATGTCTTTGCCAAGGCGGGCATTCCGCAAGATCTGTTCAGCTCGCAATGAGCTGAATGCGTTGCATGGGACTGCGGGCGGCTCGGGCCGCCCGCTCTTCCTGATGGATCATTCGTTCAAGATGACCCTGGCGGAGCGGTTCTGGTGATGAGCAGGATGCGATTCCGGCGACGCCGCCGATCCGAACTGGGCGTTCAACTCGTCGAGCTCGCCCTGGCGGTACCGCAGGTCCTGGCCTACCGTAGCGCTTCCATGTTTCGCCCTGGCCACCATTCTTCCGCGCGCGCTCGCAAGGAGCTCTATCTCATGGGGGCGGAAAAGATCGCTGCCTTCTATGAGTCATGGAATGCCATGTGGATCGAGATGCTTGGTGCGAACCTCGAGGCATCTCGCATCGCGCTTTCCTTCTGGTGGTCGCCTTGGTCCGGCAGAAAAAGCTCCATGCACCGGGCGTCATCCCATGCCCAGCGTGCAGCGCTCCGGATTATCGGTAGCGGGGTTCGGCCCATTCATCGCCGAGCCGTTGCCAACGCAGGGCGACTGCGGCGCAGGCAGGCAAGATGAGTTGCTCTGACTTCTGCCTTGTCGCAGAGGTGAAGAGCCGTGGCGCCCATGCTCGGACCCGGGACCTGATTTGAACGATCCGCAGCCAGACCGTCGCTCTCAACCGAGCGACGAAACGCTCAACCCGCGCAGTGTCGCGGTTACTGTTATCGCGGCGGCGCTGGGCGCCATCGTCGGCGCGATGGCCGCGTCGAAGCTGCCGAGCGACAAATTCGCCTGGACGGGATTTGCATTGGCGCCATTGTTCGTATTGCTGGAGCTTCTGCTCAAGCAGTTCGCGGTGGTGTTCGGTGGTGACCGCAATGCTGCCCGTCTTACGCTTGCGGGCGCCATCGTCGTCGGTTTCTATGCGGCTTGGTTCGGAGTCCGCGCACTGTAAGCCGCATAGCGGCCTGATCTCGATCGAGAAAGCGACACTGCGATGCTCATTAAAGGCAAGTGTCATTGCGGCAATATCGCCCTGGAACTGGACTGGGAGGGCGACAGGCCGGAGATCCCGGCGCGAGCCTGCGGTTGCTCGTTCTGCGTCAAACACGGCGGCGTGTGGACTTCCAATCCGCGTGCGAAGCTGACGGTCGACGTCGGCAACGCGAGCCTCGTATCCAAGTACGCCTTCGGCACCCGAACAGCTACCTTTCACGTATGTTCGCGGTGCGGTACGGTGCCCTTTGTCACCAGCGAAATCGCCGGTCACCTTTATGCGGTGGTCAACGTTAATGCGCTGGAAGACATCGATGAGTCGTGGCTTCGGCGAGCGTCCGCCGATTTCGAGGGCGAGGATGTCGAATCGCGTCTCGCACGCAGACAGCGCAACTGGATCGCAGATGTCCGGATTGCCGAGCGACAAGCTCGCTGAGACGCAGAGCGGCGATCGGCCTACTTCGTCGACAAGCCGTCAGAGACGTGCGATCCTCGTCCAGTCGGGATGGCCACGCAGGGCCAAGACCCGACCAACGTTACGGATGGTCCCATGAAGCGCAGCACCGATCGATTCCTCACGACGCACACGGGAAGCCTGCCGCGGCCCGAAGATCTGATCCGCATCATGTACGCCAAGCAGGAAGGTGTGCCAGTCGACGCCGGCGCGCTATCCGAGAGAGTGGCTTCTGCCGTCGATGAAGTCGTCCGCAAGCAGGCTGCAGCCGGAATCGATGTCGTCAACGATGGCGAAATGAGCAAGCCGAGCTATGCGACCTACATCACGGATCGCCTGAGCGGCTTCGGCGGGAGCGGTAACACCTTCGTCTACCAGGACCTGGCCGACTTTCCCAACCTGGCGAAAAGAGTCTTCGGCGACCCCGGTCGTTCGCGCCGCAAGACGCCGGCGTGCAACGCGCCGATCAGCGTACGCGACCCCCAGGCGGCGCAAATAGATGTCGAGCATCTCAAAGCTCCGGTTAAGTCCGTCGCCGCACAGGAAGCATTTCTGACCGCAGCTTCACCCGGCGTGATCGGCCTGTTCTTTCGCAACGAGCACTACCCGACCGAAGAGGCGTACTTGTTTGCCATCGCGGAGGCGATGCGGCCGGAGTACGAAACCATTGCCAACGCGGGCATCATCCTCCAGATCGACTGTCCCGATCTCGGGATGGGCCGGCATATCCAGCATGCAGATCTGAGCCTTCCCGAGTGGCGCAAAAAAGCGCTTCTTCACATCGAGGTCCTGAATCACGCCGTCGCCAACATCCCTCCCGAGCGGCTGCGCATGCATCTGTGCTGGGGCAACTACGAAGGGCCGCACCACTGCGATGTGCCGCTCGCCGACGTGATCGACATCGTCTTCCGCGCCCGCCCGAGCGCCATTGCGATCGAGGCAGCCAACCCGCGCCATGCCCACGAGTGGAAGCTGTTCGAGACGGTGAAGCTCCCTGAAGGCAAGATCCTCATCCCCGGCGTGATCGAATCGAAGTCGAATTTCATCGAGCATCCCGAGCTGATAGCGCAACGCATCGGCCGTTACGCGAACCTCGTCGGGCGAGAGAACGTGATCGCCGGAAGCGATTGCGGCTTCGGCACGTGGGTAGGGCAGGCTGCTGTCGACCCGGATGTCGTATGGGCGAAAATGGCGGCGATGGCCGAAGGTGCACGCATTGCGTCGCGGGAGTTCTGGAAGCGCTGAGACGATTCCACAAGGCGCCTGAAGAAGCGCCGATCCGTTTTTCGAAGACGCCACGCGGAAGAAGGGGACGCGATGAAACGAAGGCAGGTCCTGCGGGGAATCGCCGGGTCCTTCCTTGCGCTTCTTTTCACTTCCGGGTCGAGCGCCCAGTCGAGTGGCAAGGTGACCGTCATCGGTCTGCTCGACGCCGGTGAGCGCCTGGAATGGTGGGACGCGTTTAAACAGCAGCTTCGCGAGCTTGGCTACGTCGAGGGGCGTAACGTCAGATTCGAGCAGCGCTACGCAAGAGGCAATCTCGATTTGCTGCCCGGATTGGCGAAAGAGCTGGTCGAGCTCAAGGTCGCGGTGATCGTCACCACCGGTGCAGCGGCGGCTGTTGCTGCTCAGCGCGTCACGCGAAAGATTCCGATCGTGATGGCGACCGGCGCGGACCAGGTAGCGCTAGGCTTGGCCGCGAGCCTCGCACGGCCTGGCAGCAATGTCACCGGCGTGTCGACGCTCACACCGGATCTCGCGGCGAAGCGGATGGAGCTGCTCCGTGAGGTAGTTCCCAAGAGCACGCGGGTAGCGGCGCTTTGGCACGCCGACAACGCTCCGTCGGGTGCCTCCGTAAGAGAGCTCGAAGGTTCTGCCGCGAAGGCTAGGGTCGCGTTTCGAAGCTTCGGCATCAGGAGCGCCGATGAGCTGACTGATGCCTTCGTGGAAATGTCGAGGGAGCGCATCGAGGCTCTGATTGTGCTCAATAGCCCGCTCATTTATGCGGAGCGGAGGAAAATCGCCGATCTCGCTCTCAAGCACAAGATACCGGCGATGTATGGCGCGGCGGAATACGCGGAAGCAGGCGGGCTCCTATCGTACGCGCCATCCTATCCCGAGATGTTCCGGCACGCGGCTATCTACGTCGACAAGGTTCTTAAAGGCGCCAATCCCGCCGACATGCCGATCGAGCAGCCAACCACCTTCGACCTCGTTATCAATGCCAATACCGCGCGAGCCATTGGCGTATCAATTCCCGCAACAATGCTGGCGCGCGCGAATCGCGTGATCCAGTGAGCTCGAAGCAGGCGGTTGCAGAGACTCTCTCGGTGAAGACCGCACGAGTCTTCGTTGCCCTTCCACTGGTTCCTTAGCCGGACACCCGTAGAGTCGGAACTATATCCGCCAGAGGCTGTACCAAAGAACAGGCCCGCCTTTCGCCGAGCGTCGTCGTTCTCCCTCGGAGCGGCGGAACCGAAATCGCGATTCAACCTGCATGGAGAAAAACTATGGACCCAGTCGTTCATTTTGAGATGCCTTATGCCGATCGGGAGCGGATGGCGAAGTTCTACGCGTCGGCCTTCGGGTGGCGGACGCAAATGCTTGGCGATGACATGGGCAAATACGTTGTCGCTACGACCACCGAGACCGATGAAAACGGCCCCAAAAAGCCTGGCTCGATCAACGGCGGATTTTTCGAGAAAAAGCCTGATTGGCCCATGCAACATCCGTCGGTCGTCATCGCTGTGGACAATATCCAGGAATCCACCAAGAAGGTGAGGAGCGCCGGCGGCAAGGTGCTGGGCGATCCGATGGACATCCCCGGTGTCGGCAAGTATGTTTCCTTCACCGATACCGAGGGCAACCGGATCAGCATGCTCCAGCCACTGCCCCGTATGCAGCACGCGCCGAAGTAAGGCCTCATCCAGGGGGCATCTCCGAGGGCGCCTGCTGGTGATGTGATTGCGCCAACTATCGGCAGTCGGCTTGGCGTCCGACTATTTTCTTCGCAGCGCCCGGCTCGGCTTTCGCCGATGGACCGTTTCCGACTTTTCGCTTGCCAATGAGCTCTGGGGCGACCCCACCGTCACTCGGCTCATTGGCGGTCCCCTCACGGAGGAGCAGATCCTATCGCGGCTCTCGCACGAAATCGAAACCCAGAACGCCCACGGAATTCAGTACTGGCCGATATTCCTTCTCGCCACCGGCCAACACGTCGGATGTTGCGGGCTACGTCCTCGCAACCTCGACCGGGAAATCTACGAGATCGGCTTTCACATCCGCAAATCCGAGTGGGGCAAGGGATACGCGTCCGAAGCAGCGCGCGCGGTGATCGCATACGCGTTCGATTCCATGCACGCTGCCGCGCTCTTCGCCGGGCACAATCCGGCGAATGAATCGTCCCGCCGGCTTCTGCAAAAGCTCGGCTTTCGCTTCACGCATACGGAGTACTATGCGCCGACAGGTCTGGACCATCCATCGTATATTCTTACCAGGGATGCGTTCGCGGCGGATCAGGAGCGGAGCCGCTAGCCGCTGTCGTTCGTCCGCCATTGTTGACTTCACGCTAGGAGACCGACGTGTCGCGGATCGAATCGAAATTGCATGACCTCGGGCTCAGCCTTCCCCAGCCTCTGGTTCTGCCGGCAGGGGTCGAGCTGCCGTTTTCCTGGGTTCGAGTCCATGGCAACCGGGCGTACATTTCCGGCCACGCTGCGCAGAACGCCGACGGATCGCTCGCATCGCCGCTGGGAAAAGTAGGAGCCGAAGTCTCGCTCGAGCAGGCGCGGCAATCTGCCCGACTTACGGCGCTTTCGATTCTCGGAAGCCTCAAGCGCGCGCTGGGCGATCTCGATCGGATAACGGCGTGGCTTCGGGTTTTCGGTATGGTCAATTCCGCTCCAGGGTTCAGGCAGCAGCCCGCGGTGATCAATGGATTTACCGAGCTCATCATCGAGTTGTACGGGCCCGAGCGCGGCTTGCACGCACGCTCAGCCGTCGGCATGGCGGAGCTGCCTTTCGACATCCCGGTCGAAATCGAGGCCGAGGTGGCGATCGAAGCCAACTAGGACGTCGTTACAAAATGACTTTCCCGCTGATCACCGTGGAGCAGCCGCCGGCTGCCGCCGATATCGCGGTGATCGCAAAAGGGATGCGAGAGTATGCGCTGGCGCAGATCGAGGGCGACGAGTCGTCGCCGGTCGGCTGTTTCGCGAAAGAGGGTGATGTCATTGTCGGCGGCATCGTCGGTCGCATTATCAAACGCCGGATGTTTGTCGATCTTCTTTGGGTGGATGAGACGCGACGTAACGGGGGCGTAGGCTCGTCGCTCCTGCAAACGATGGAAAGCGTTGCCGTCGCAGGCGGCTGTCATGATGTGCTCCTCGAAACGCTCAGCCAATCGGCCGCGCATCTCTACACCTCGGCGGGCTATCGGCTGATGAGTCGAATCCCCGAATACATTCCCGGATTTGCCAAGCATGTGCTGCTCAAGTCGCTGGAGCATCCGGGATGACTTCGAAGCCGACGATGAATCCATCCAGCATCGCCAGCGCCGGCCGATCCGCGCCCGCCCGCACCAGCCCGTGAGGCGGCTCCGGATTCTCCTGCCGACACTGCTTGCCGTGGTGAGCGCCAACGTCCCGGCGGAGTTGCCTGCCGGCGGGTCCGGCATTTCCGTGGACGGCTTCGAGCGCGCCGAGCCGGCGGCGCTGCACATGAGCGCGTCGCGCCTCGAGCAAATGGAGCAAGCCATTCGGGACGGCAGCTTCAAGGAGATCACCAGCGTACTTGTGGCGCGCAACGGCAAGCTCGCGTACGAACGCTATTTCGACGTTGAAGGCGCAGACGGCTTGCGCAACACTCGATCGGCGACCAAGACGATCACTGGCATGTTGATTGGCATTGCCGTCGATCGCCGCTTGTTGACAACCGACGCCAAGGTGATGAGCTTTTTCCGCGACAAGCAGCCGGTCGCAAATCCGGATCCGCGCAAGGCGCAGATCACGGTGGAGGACTTTCTCACCATGAGCTCGCTGCTCGAATGCGACGACGAAAATCAGTTCTCCCGAGGGAATGAGGAACGCATGTACCTGGTCGAGGATTGGGTCAAGTTCACCCTTGATCTGCCTATCCGGGGCTTCCCCGACTGGGTCAGCAAACCTGCAGACTCTCCTTATGGCCGGAGCTGGAGCTATTGCACGGCGGGAACCGCTACACTGGGACCGCTGCTGGAGCGCGCGATTCGGCAACGTATCCCGGATTTCGCGCGCGACAACCTGTTCGCTCCTTTGGGAATAAGCCGGGTCGGGTGGCAATTTCAGCCGCTCGGAGCCGCGATGACCGGCGGCGGGCTCAACCTGCGCAGCCGCGACTTGCTCAAGCTCGGCCAGCTCTATCTCAATGGCGGTGAATGGAACGGCAAGCGCGTTGTCTCTGCGGATTGGGTCATGCGTTCGACCAGTCCTCACGCCAACGCGCGCAAGGACATCGATTACGGTTACCTGTGGTGGCTACAGGAGTTCCACGCCGACGGCCGCAACTTCAGATCCTTCGGCATGTATGGAACCGGGGGCAACAAGGTCTATGTACTTCCGGATCAGCAGCTGGTCGTCGTCGTCACGACCACCAATTTCCGCGTTCAGGGCGCCGGCGCCCTTACTGACAAGCTGCTGACCGACTACATCTTGAACGCGCTCGAGACGCGTTAGTATGGTCCGCCAAAATGAACATGCGGCGACGGGTCGATTCTAGCGCGAAGAGTCTACTGACTTCGCCCGCGCTCGGTCTCGATCCACTCCGTGATCCGCTGATCCAAAATGTCGAGAGGAAGTGCGCCGTTGTCGATCAGCGCATTGTGGAAGCGGCGCAGATCGAACTTCTCGCCCAGCTCGCTGCGTGCTTTCGCCCGTAGCGCCTTGATCTTGAGCTCGCCGATCTTGTACGCAGTCGCTTGTCCGGGGTTCACGATGTAACGGTCGACCTCCGCCGTCGCGAATTCGGGGGTCAGCGCCGCGTTGTCCACGAGATATGCAATCGCTCGCTCGCGCGTCCAGCCGAAGGCATGGATACCGGTGTCGACCACCAGCCGCGCCGCACGGTGCATCTCCCCGGCCAGGTTGCCGTACTTGGAATACGGGTCGGCATAGAAGCCCATTTCGTAACCTAGACTCTCGGCATAGAGCGCCCACCCTTCCCCGAACGCAACGAGGAAGCCGTTTCTGCGGAATTCGGGAAGGTTCTTCATCTCCTGTGCCCGCGCGACCTGCAGGTGATGACCGGGCACTGCCTCGTGCAGCACCAGGGTCTCCATCGACCATTTGGCTCGGCGCGAGAGCGAGTTGACATTGGCTTCGAAATAACCTGCTCGGCTGCCGTCCGCTGCCCCGCGCGAGTAATGTTCGGCGTTGCCGCCTTCCTCGGGGCGCATCGCTCGCACGCCGTAGGGAAGCCGCGGGAGCTCGGCAAACAGCTTGGGGAGCTCCGCATCGGCTCGCTTGGCGATGTCGCGATACCCAGCAAGCATGTCCTCCGCCTTGGTGTAGAAGAACCGCGGATCCGAGTTGATCGCTTTCTGGAATTCGGCGCGGGTGCCTTTGAAGCCGGCGGCCGCGACCGTCGCATCCATTTCCTTGGCGATGCGTGCGACTTCTGTCAGTCCGAGTTCGTGAATCTCTTTTGCCGATAGGTGCGTGGTCGTGTATTCCCCCAGCATTGCTTCGTAGTAGCGAGCACCAGGGGGAAGTGCCGACGCCGCGATGTTGTCGCTCGCCGCAGGCAAGTAGCGTTCGGCGTAGAAAGTACGCAGCCGCAGGAACGCCGGAACCACTTTCTCCTTGATGACGCGCTGACCTGCCGCGGCTAGCCGCTCGCGGTCCGCCGCACCGATACCTTCCGGAAATTTAAGAAACGGCTTGTATTCGGGGCTCTTGGTCGGGTCGGGATCGACCTGTGTCTCGAGCTGGCCCGGAACCCGCGCGATCGCCGCTTTCGCCGGCATCCAGCCGAGCTCCATTCCAGTCCTCATTCGCGCGATGAGCTGGTCGATCTGCGCGGGGAGGGCAGCGAGACGGGCAAGATACGCTTCATAGTCGCGCACCGACTCGAATCGCGTGTTGTTGACTCGTTGCGCAACGTCGAACTGCGGCCCGTAGAGCTGGGTAACCGGTGACCAGAACTCTCCGCGAACACACGAGAAAGGCGCGCACACCTTACCCAAAGCGACCGCTTGCCCGAGCTGATATTGCAGAATGCGCAGCGAGAGCTGATCGGCGGGCGAAAGCTGTTCTGCGGAGAGCTTGGTCGCACGGTCGAGAAGTTCAACGCGTGCTGCGCGTCGTCTCTCCACAGCCTCGGCCGACTGGTCGGAGAGGCGATCGTCATAACGGTGGTCGCCGACAGCGGTGGCGATTTCCGGGTATTCGCGCAGCGTCCACTGCCAGTAATCGTCGAACAACGCCCGCGCCTGGGCGGTCGCATTCGCGGAGGCCGAAACCTGCGCGTGAGCCTGGCCGTAGCCGATCAGGCCGAGCAGCGCAACGATCGCGAGAATCATTGCCGGCTTCTTGTTCCACACAGTCGAAGCTCCGCGGTGTTGGTTCGTACCGGACCGCGCTCATCCTGACGTGGCCGGCGGGTGAAAAAAGCCCGCACTGCGGCGGGCTTTTTGGGCGTTGGGGACGCTTTTAGTTTGCTGGCGCGGCCGCGACCCTCTGATCAGACGCTGATTGCTTGGTCTTTGTGGCAACTGGCTTCACCGCGCTTGGAGCAGCCTTGACGACCTTGGCCGGCGTAGCCTTTGCCGTTGCGGGCGGCGCGACCGAGGCCATCTGCTCCGGTGCAGCCGTGGATTCCGACGCTTCGTTGCCATAATCGCATGCGGCGGCGATTCCCGGGGCGAGCCCGAGGGCCAGTGCACCTACCATCAGTATTGCTCTCATGCTTGTCTCCTTCGGACTCGAACGCACACGACAATTTGCGCCCAATGAAAACGCTTGTCAACGGATAGGACGGGCCCCCGTCTGGCCGCTGGCATCGGAATCGTCACTCCGCATCAGGCAGCGCGCGCGACTCAAGCGCGACACCACCGTGGAGACGGATACGCCGAGGACACTTGCAATCTCTTCATAGCGCATCCCCTCGACGGCGACAAGCAAGAGGACCTCGCGGTCCTCGACCGGAAGCTGCTCGAAGTTGAGCAAGACATCGGTCGACCGGGCAGGCGCCGGCATGGCGGTTGGCCCAAAACCGCCGAGAGCAGCCCTTCTTTGACGCGAAGGCATTGCTTGTCCGACGTGCAACTCATGCATCAGAGCAAACAGCCGGGTTTTGAGCGGAGCGCGAACGGTCTGGCGCGGAAAAGCCTCTCGGGCCAGTTCGACGGTGTCGATCAGAAGTTCGTCCGCCTTCCGCGCTTCACCCGTCAGCACCCGCGCATAGCGGCGCAGGTGCGGCAGCGCAGCAACAAAGTCGTTCGCAGCGAGCGCCGTCATCGAGGTGGTCGGCCGTGGCAGGGCGATTGCAAGGGGGGCATACAGTCTGTTCCCCCGATGGACGTTTTGGTTCAATGCATCTGGCTTTGCCCAGGTCTAGAATCTCGAAAGGTCGCCGCAAGCGGGAATACTGGCGGCGCAAGTTTGTTTACGTTACAAAGGGTTTGTTGTCGAAACCCCGGAGTTTGAGGCCGTCCCCTACCAGCGAAGGAGCAAATGTTTCTAGTCGGGCCTAGCGAGGTTCAAGCGACAGCGCGTGCGCGGCGGTACGCGTCGGAGGCAGACGACCTCGCCCTGATCGATCGCGTCGCCCACGGCGACCGGGCGGCGTTCGATTTGCTATTTCGCCGCTATGGGCCGCGTCTTCGGCGGTTTCTCGAGCGAACGACCCAGCAGAGGCCGCACCTGATCGACGAGATTCTCAACGACACGATGCTGGTCATCTGGCGCAAGGCTGGCAGCTTTGACCTGCGTTCCAAAGTCTCGACGTGGATTCTTGGCATTGCCCTGCGCCGCAGTCTCAAAGCCCGCGAGCGTGCCGCGCGCGTTGCGTTCATCGACCACGCGGACCCAACGGAACCGGCGACGGAACCTGACGAACACCTTTCGCGCAGGGAACTGCGCGCCGACCTCGATCGTGCGCTCGAATCCTTGTCGCCCGAGCATCGCGCAGTCGTCGAGTTGACCCATTTCGAGGGCTATTCATACCCCGAGATCGCCGGCATCCTGGGCTGTCCGGTGGATACGGTGAAGACGCGCATGTTTCATGCCCGACGCCGGCTTAGAGCTCTGCTCGCCGATCGACGCGAGGACGCGGCATGACCGGACGTGTCCTTCGGCTGGAGGCGGGCGTGCACAAGGTCGTCGATGCCCTTTTGCCGTGGTACATCAATGGCACGCTATCGCACGAGGAGCACGACTACGTGCACCGGCACGTCTCCGAATGCGCCCTGTGCCGACACGAAGTGGAATGGCTGCGCGAGCTGCATGCGGCATGCGTTGCAGCCGAATCGACGCCGGACGGCGCCAAGGCTCTTGGCGAGCTACGCCGTCAGCTCGAAGCTCCGCGCGCTGCTGCCGAAGCCCCAAATCGGGCCCGCCGTCACTGGACCCTTGATGGCAACCGCCTCCGCTGGGCGGTCGCGGCTTCGGTGCTCGTCGGCGTATTGGCGGTTGCGCTGGTGCGACAAGACGATGCACCCGCGCTTTATCGCACGCTCGCGGCACCAGAGAGCGCAGCGCGGACAGGTTCACTGATCGTCGTCTTCGACCCGACCACGACGGAAGCGGACCTGCGCCGCATGCTGCGCAAAGCGGGAGCGCGGCTGGTCGATGGACCCACGCAGTCTAATGCCTATGTACTCGACGTCCCGGGGGGGCGGCGCGACTACGCGGTGCGCGCGCTGCGGTCGGAACGCTCCGTAGTCCTGGTCGAGCGCCTTTCCAACGAAGCCGGTCCGTGATTGCTCATTGTCGGTGGCTGTTGCCGCTGCTGTGCTTTTGCGTGGCGGGGTGTGCGCGGCTCGAGCGCGAATCCGTCGCGGACGCAAGCTACAGCGACGAGGTGGTCCAGCAGCAGCTGCTGGTCATGCTTCGCATGCCGGCGCCTCACTTCCGGCCCGATGTCACCTACGGGTCGAATTACTCGCACACGGGCCAGGACGCGCGCAGGCGAATCGCCGATGCCATTGCCGAGGAATACGGCCTGAAGATCGTCGACAACTGGCCGATGCCCGCGCTCGGCGTCGACTGCTTTGTGATGAATTTTCCCGGAAAGCAATCGCCGGTGTCGGTGATTCAAAAGCTCTCCGCCGATCCGCGCGTCGAATCGGCGCAGACCGTAAACCTGTTCATCGGTCTTGCCTACAACGATCCACTTTACCCGCTGCAACCGAGTGCGACGGCGTGGCACTTGTCGGACCTGCATCGCATCACGACGGGAAAGCAGGTGCGGATCGCCGAGGTCGACAGTGGCGTCGAAGCGGATCATCCCGATCTTGTGGGTCGGATCGCCGTTACTCGGGATTTTGTCGGTAACCCGGGCCCGGGCAGTGGCGAGCAGCATGGCACGGCTGTCGCCGGAATCATCGCCGCCCGCCCCAACAACGGCATAGGCATCGCGGGGATCGCGCCTGACGCCGATCTGCTCGCGCTGCGCGCATGTTGGGAAGCTCCGGTGAGCGGCAGTCGAGCGTCGTGCAGTAGCTTCACCCTGGCCAAGGCTTTGCAGTTCGCACTTGAGCAAAACGTCGAGGTGATCAACCTGAGCATTGGCGGACCGCGGGACCGGCTGCTCGAACGTTTGCTCGACGTCGCCCTTTCGCGCGGCGTCACCGTGGTCGGCGCGGTCGAGCCAGGTGCAGGCGACCGCTTTCCCGCTTCGCATCGAGGCGTGCTTGCCATTGTCGCCGCGGGCGCGCAGGATTCGGCTGCGGACTTCCTGGTAGCGCCAGGGCGAGATATTCCGACGACTCTGCCAGGCCAGAAGTGGGGATTCGTGAGCGGTTCATCGTTCGCGGCCGCTCACGTGACGGGGCTTGTGGCGTTGTTGCGTGCGCTGTCGCCGAGTCTGCAATCGCAACAACTACGCCAGGCACTTGCTCCTCAGGCGCTTTCTACGCTCGCTACCGACCAACCGTTGATCGTCGATGCCTGCGCTGCTGTTGCGAGGACGGCCGGAACCTGTGCCTGCGCTTGCACCACGGCAGGACAAGCTCAATTGCAGGATCGCTAGGCACTTCGGTTGGTTTCTTCTGGGCTTGGCGCTGTTGTGCAGTGCCCGGGGTTCGCTTGCGCAGCTTTCGGGCACAGTGAGCGTGGTGTCCGACTATCGCTATCGCGGCATATCGCTCAGCGACAACGAGCCCGCAGTCCAGCTGGGATTGAATTACGACGATGCTCGCGGCTGGTACGCGGGCGCTTTTGTCTCGACGGTCGAATCCTCCACCTACCAATCGAACGGCGTGCAGGCGATAGCCTTCGCCGGGTACGCATGGCCCATGGCGTCGGGACTGACCGTCGAAGTGGGCGCGGATTACTCCGTGGTGACCGCGCAGCCGCGCTTCGATTATGGCGAGGTCTATGTGGGCTTCACGCTTCAGAACATCACCGGGCGGCTGTATTATTCTCCTCGTTATTTCGGGGAGGACTATCCGGCGGTTTACGGCGAATTGAATCTTGCACAACCTCTGCACGATAACATTCTTCTTCTCACTCACATCGGTCTGCTGGGCAGCAACGCCAAGTCGCCGTATTACCCTTACCAGACTTCCAGTGCGGTCGTCGACGGCGCAATCGGAGTCGGCGTTACTTGGCAAGGCTTCAACCTTCAGCTGAGTTGGGTTGGCGTCAATCACGCGAGCGGCGTGTACGCCGCCACCGGCACGGGAAACCGCAACGGTGTGGTAGTTTCGATCTCACACTCGTTCTAGCGACGGAGATTTCGCAGAACGCACGAACATGGAGCACCGAACTCCTTCGCGGTGATCTGATCGCGCGGACTGTTAATCTGCAGATGTCCTGATGGACGCTGATCGACTGCGCATCTCGACCTGATCGGGGCGGGTCGCCTTGGCTGCGTCGCGCCATTGCCCCGGTGTAGTGCCGGATCGACGCCGGAAAGCGCGCGTGAATGGACTGACACCAGCATACGCGAGCGCCGCCGCAATGTCGTCGAGCGCCAGTTGTGTCGCGCTTAGTAATTGTCGTGCAGCTTCGAAGCGCACGTCCTCCAGCACTTCGCGAAATGTCGTCCCGTGCTCCTTGAGGCGGCGATTCAAGGTGCGGCGGTGCATCGTCAGCAAGTCCGCAAGCGCGTCGCCCGACGTGACGCCGCTCAAGAGCAGAACGCGCAGCGAGCGACGGAGCTTCTCGATCAAGTCGGGTTGAGCCAGGGAGCTCGCCTGCTTCTCCAAATCTCGCAGGGTCCGCGGATCCGCACCCGCCACCGGTCGTTTCAACCAGTGAGCCGCGAAGCGCAGCGCGCTCAGCTCGGAATTGAATCGCACCGGACACCTGAATAGACGGCGATACGGACTCGCGTCGCTCGGTGGCGCATGTGCCACGAGTACTTCCGACGGCACCCAATTCGGGCCGCACAACTCCCGCATGTAATTGATGAGGGCCGCCAGCACTCCGTCATAAATCTCGTGCGCGCCCTGGACGCCCCGGTGGTAGATGGCGTATCCATACTCCGCAACTGCTCCCTGTTCCCGCAAGAACACTACACCCCCTTGGCTGTTGAGATGATGGTAGACGACGCCGAGCCGCAACCCCGCGCCCACCGTGGAGGAGTGGCGTATCAGTTCCCCGACTAAACCCATGTTCGACAGATGCCAGGCCTGGCCAACCAGGAGCCCGAAGTAGTCGCATCCGCTCCGCTGCGCGCCTTCGTGCATGAGCCTGCCGAACGAAGCGTACGGAATGGTGTTTTCCGAGAATTCGAGCGCAGACGCGTCGAGACCGACTGCGGTCAGAACCGGTGCAGGGTCGGTTCCTAACTGGCGGAGAAGCGCCGGCGCCACGGTGAGGGCACCGACGCGCTGTCTCCAGAGCTCCTCTTCCGCGCCGAAGACGCTGGCTGGAACGGACGTTTCGCCAACAGACACGGGCGCGATTTTCCGGGAAAACCCCCTCCCTGTCGAGAAATGTCAACTTCGCTGTCCTGAATTGCCGCGGCTGTTGTCCTGAACTGCTGCGACACGAGAATGTGCGACGCGATACAAATCGCTCGCAGCTCGGAATTGCGCTGTTTCTAGCGAGCAACAAGGGTCGAAAACATCCGGTTGCTGGCGCAATCGAGGTCCGAGCGCCTGTCATTAATCTTTTCACAGGAGAGACACCGTGTACTTCACCGACGATTCCCTTTTCCCCGAAAACATGCAGCCGACAATCATCACCGCGGCTCCGTTCGGCCCGGAATGGCTGCCCGGCGATGTCGAGGACCTTCCTCTCACATGGGATCAGCAGGTGCAGGCCGCAGTCGATTGCTACAACGCGGGCGCAACGATGCTGCACTTCCACGTGCGCGACCCCAAGACCGGCCAAGGCTCCAGCAACTTCGAGCAGTATTGTGAGCTCCTCGCGCGTGTCCGGCAGGCAGTGCCCAAGATGATCATCCAGGTGGGCGGCTCGATCTCCTTCGCCCCGCATACCGATGACGCGAAGGCGAAATGGCTCGATTACGACACCCGTCACATGCTGACGGAGCTGAACCCGAAACCGGACTGCGTCACGGTCACGACCGGCTCGACGCTCTGGGACGTGACGCAAGCCTTCATCCCGGGCGACGCGGAGGGAACGCACCTCGCTGATCCGAAAGTCGCGGCCGCGTGGGCCGACATGGTCGTGGATTCGACCTCGAAGTTCTACATCGAGCACTTGAAGCGACTCTCCGCGAACAAGATCCAGCCCTACTTCGTGCCGGGCCACGTCCACCAACTCGAGATCATCGAGCGATTGCTCCGCGCCGGCGTGTACAAGGGGCCGCTGAACATCGCCCTATGCGGGTATGGCGGAGGTTCCATGGGTCGCAATCCATTCGACTGGATGGAAATGCTGCGCCGCACGCCGCACGGCGCGTCGAGCGTTACGTTCTGGAGCAGCATGCGCGGCAACATCGCGATCCAGACCTTGGCGACGATCCTCGGAGTCCACGTGCGCGTCGGCAACGAGGACAACATCTGGGACATGCACAAGAAGCGCTGGCCGACAGTGAAGCAGGTCGAGTGGGCGGTCAAGCAAAGCGAGCAGTTTGGCCGCAAGGTGGCGACGGCAGACGAGGCGCGCAAGATCATGAAGATCGGCGTCTGGTACAACACCGTGGAAGAGACGCTCTTCAATCTCGGGCTGCCGCCGAACCGGCCGGAAGGTTACAAGGGGTTCCTCGCGTATGACAACGACGGGCGTCTGCCCAAGGCGGCGGAAGCGCGTACGAATCCGACCAGCGTCCTGTAGCGACCACACCATCGGCTCGCTGTTGACCCGACGATCCCAGGTGGGGATCGGGTGCCGCGGTCTCGCAGGACTGCGGCACCTATGGGCGATGGCGAGTCGCTGCGATCCGGATTCCTCGCGATGACAGGGAGCTTTCAAATCGTGCGGCGCAAGTCGAACAATGAAACTCAGAACATTGGGCCGATGGCGGATTTCGTGGCGGTAGCGCGACTGGAAGAGCTGCCCCCAGGCCGAGCAACGACCGTGACAATCGGCGACAGAAACATTGCCTTGTTCAACGTGGAAGGCGCCGTCTATGCAATGGACGACTCTTGCCTGCATGCAGGATCGTCGCTCGGCGCGGGCGAGCTTGACGGCAAGATCGTCAGATGCCGCGGCCACGGCTGGAAATACGACGTGAAGACGGGATGCGTGCTCGGCGTTCCCGGGCTTGGGGTATGCGCGCACGCGGTCAAGGTGGTCGGCGGCAGGATCATGGTGGCGGTTGATTGAGCGCGCGTGTTGTGTCGCGCTCGATCTAAAAGTCGACGATATGCCAGACAATCGACCGACAGCGACGATGAAGGAGGCTCTGATGGACAACCAGCCGTACGTTCATATCCCCGAGACCATCTCTCGGCAAGCGCAGGAGTTTCTTCGAACGCTCAAGGATCCCGCGCTTACGCCTGAGTTTCCGCACCCCACCGACATTGTCGGATGGCAGAAGCTTCAAGCATGGGCGGAGGCTGACGGCAGGGCCAAATCCGAGTCCTTGCTCAAATGCTACGAGCACACTGTCGAGCAGGGGGAGCTGGGCGGCATCCCGGTGCTGGACGTGCGTCCTAAGGGGTGGAAGGACAACGGCAAAGCCATCGTGTACACGCACGGCGGGGCCCACGTCATGTACAGCGCAGCGTCCATGCTGGGCAGGGCGGTCATCGCTGCCCACACGACGGGTCTCCGCGTGATCTCCGTCGATTACACGCTGGCCCCGCACGTCAAGTACAACCAGATGTCGGACCAGGTCGTCGCGGCGATCCACGCGCTTGTGAAGCAGGGCCAGCGGCTCGCGGACACGGCAATCTACGGCGATTCGTCGGGCGGCGGACTCGCCGCCGCGGTTGTCCTGAAGATGCGCGACCGTGGGCTCGGGATGCCCGCGGCAGCGGTCCTGGCGTCGGCGTGGCTCGACGTCACACCGAGCGGCGATACGGAAACGACGCTGCGCGACGCCGACCCGAACCAGCTCTACGAGAAGCACAGCAAATTTGCCGCGGCCGCGTTCGCCGATCCGAAGGACCAGAAAGACCCTTACGCGTCGCCCGTCTACGGCGACTTCTCCAAGGGTTTCCCGCCGACCTTGATTCAAGGCGGCCTGAAGGAAACGCTCCTGAGCGGCTTCGTCCGGCTTTACCAGGCCCTCGACGCTGCGGGGGTGCCGGTGAAGCTGGACCTTTACGAAGGAATGGTCCACAACTTCCAGGACAGAATTCCCGATGCGCCGGAGTCGATCCTGGCGCGAAAGAAGATGCGTGACTTTCTGATTCAACAACTGGGAATGTGAGAAGGACGACAAGCGGTCCCAAGCAAGAGGCGGCATATGCAAACCAAACCGGGAACCGGCCCGTGGGACGACGCGCTTGCAACGCTGCGCGAATGGGAGCCTGCATGGGCGGAAACGTGCACACGGATGGCGACCAATCCCTGGCGATCCGGCGTGCTGTCGCGCAAGCTGGTCGAGCTGATCAGTGTCGGGTTGAATGCCGCGTGCACGAATCTGAATCCGGATGGGACGCGACGGCACATTCGCAGGGCACTCGAAGCGGGCGCGACGAGAGACGAGATCATTTTCGTGCTCAAGTGCTCAGCGATGCTGTCGATTCACTCGTGCAGCCTCGGCGCACCGATTCTGCTGGAAGAGGCGAAGTCGTCAGGCGCACGGGCGACCGTGAAGCGCGTCGCTGTGACGCCCGCATGCGACAAGATGAAGGCCATCGGCGAATGGAACACGGCGTGGGATCCGTTCTATGAGCTCGATCCGGCATGGACCGACGAGTTCATGGCCACCGGCGCGGGAATCTACGCGAGCGGAATCCTGCCAGCGAAGGATATCGAGCTGCTGAGCATCGCGCTCGACGCCTCATATACGCACATGTATGCGCCAGGAACCCGCCGGCATATTCACAACGCGCTCAAGGCCGGTGCAACGACCGAGGAAATCATGGAGGTCCTGAAGCTCTGCGTCGTGCAGGGGGTGCACACATTGAACCTCGGCGTGCCGATCCTTGCGGAGGAGCTGGAACGCGCGCAATCCGGAAAGCAGTCGGAATGACAACCGCGGAAGACAAGGGTGGCCATCGCGCCAGACTGAAGGATCTGGCAATCGAGGAATTGAAGACGTACTGGGTCATCGTGCTCTACCTCGCCATCTTCCTCGGTGCGCTCACGAACTATTGCAGGCTGGTTCTTGCCGAGTTCGGCGTCGTTTATATCCATTACGGAGTCGCCGTAATCGAGGCGCTCATTATCGCCAAGGTGATTCTCATCGGAAGGGCGTTTGGTTTCAGCCGATGGCTCGAAGATCGAGCGCTCGTCTTCCCGGTACTGTTCAAGTCGGTGCTCTTCGGCGCGCTGGTGTTTCTGTTCGGCATCGTCGAGCGCCTCGTGGAGGGGTTGTTCCACAAAGAGAGCCTCGCAACGATCTTTGACAAGATCGCCTTGATCGGTGTCTATGAGCTCAGCGCCCGGATGCTGATTGTGATCGTTGCCTTTGTCCCTTTCTTTTCCTTCTGGGAGCTTGGGCGCGTTATCGGGCTGCGGCGGCTCGCGGCGATGTTCTTCTCGGAGCGCGAAGCGCGCGGCGAGGCCCAGCATCCCCCATCATGATCCTTCCATACGACGGCGTTTGCCGCCTTTCCACTTGAGCCAGAAGGCCACCATGGCGATGCACTTGCAACCGGCAATCGAGTCCGTAGCCGACGCTCGCCCCGTCTCTAGGGCGTATGCCTGGATCGCGTTCGCACTGGTCGTCGGATTGATGCTGTCCGACTACCTGTCACGGCAGGTGATCAATGCGATCTTTCCCTTCCTCAAAGCGGAATGGGCGCTGAGCGACGCGCAACTCGGCTCGCTCGCCAGCGTCGTGGCGCTGGTCGTCGGCGTGATGACGTTTCCGGTTTCGCTGCTTGCTGATCGATGGGGACGAGTCAGGAGCGCAACGGCCATGGCACTGATTTGGGGAATCGCGACGATCGGCTGCGGCCTGGCCGAAGGCTTTGCCTCGATGCTTGTCGCGCGTGCCTTGGTCGGCCTCGGCGAGGCTGGCTACGGCAGCGCCGGCGGAGCGATCCTGACGCACGTTTTTCCGCGTCGGTTGCACTCGACCGTCATGGGAGCGTTTCTCTCCGCCGCGTTGTTCGGCTCGGTGCTCGGCGTGATCCTGGGCGGGGTCATCGCCAAGAGTCTGGGTTGGCAGCTCGCGTTCATGATCGTCGGCGGCGCAGGGTTGGCGCTTGCCGTGATCTTCCCCCTGGTGGTCAAGGAACCACCCTCTGCTGCACCGGATGGTGCGTCTGCTATGTCGCTGCGACGCGTAATTCGAGAGCTTTTTCGCTTCCGCACGGTGAACTGTACGTATGTCGGCTCCGGTCTGCTGATGTTCATCCAGGGCTCGATCATCGCCTGGGCGCCCAGCTATCTGAATCGATATTACGCCATGGATCCTGCCCAGGCTGCCGTCGGAGCCGGTGTCCTCGTGCTGGTGGCCGGCGTGGGGATGACGCTTGGCGGAATTGTCGTCGATCGCCTCGTCGCGGTTAGTCATTCCAATCGACTCAACATCGTGTCGGTGTACGCGCTCGCGTCGGGAGCGAGCTTGTTCGTCGCGTTCCTGATCTCCGCCGGCCCGCTGCAGTTCTGCTTGATCGCGCTTGGGCTTCTTCTGGGCGCGGGTTTCGCGGGACCGTCGGGCGCAGTCGTCGCCGACGTGACCAACCCTGCGATCCGCGCCACCGTCTTCGCAACGCTCACGCTCGCCAACAATCTGATCGGTCTCGCACCGGGACCTTTCCTCACCGGCGTGCTCGCCGATGCAGTGGGGCTCGACGGCGCGATGCGCATCATCCCATTAACGAGTATTCTCGCCGCCGTTCTCTATATCGTCGCTGCGCGGAGCTATCATGCCGACCGCCGTCACTACGCAAGCATGTAGAAAGGGGTGGGCCGAACTGGAAAGTCGGATTGGCCCTTGCACTTGCAATCCAAAAGGCTTAAATCGGGCGCCCGGCTGCACACGCCTGTCTTAGGCGTGTTGCGCGTCTGCAGACGCCGACGTACGGGTCAAAAGACGCACCAAGATCGGCCGATCGCGACCCTGAATCGGGGCCTCGCGGATCGACCCCTCGTCGTGCGGCGCCCCTGCAGCGCCGCATACTTCATCGGCTATCACTGCACTGCAGTCAAAGGTCTTGGTCATGTCCTGTAGCCGCGCCGCAACGTTGACTGCATCGCCCAATGCAGTGAAGACCCGGTGATCGCGGTAGCCGACGTCGCCGATGATGGCTTCTCCCCCATTGATCCCGATCCCGTAGCGGATCGGCTCGCGCAGATCGGTGGCGAGCTCCAGATTCAGGCGCTCCATGTTTGTCGCGATTCTTGTGACCGCATCGAGCGCCTGTCGGCAAGCGAGCTCGCGGCCGCAGTCGAGACCGAACAAGGCGAGCATGCCGTCGCCCACAAACTGGTTCGGCCGTCCGCCGGCCTCTTCGACCGCTTTGGCCACCGCTCCAAGAAAGCGATTGATCAGAAACATGGTGTCGTACGGCAGTCGCTTCTCGGCCATTGAAGTCGAGCGGCGCATGTCCACGAACATGCAGACGACGTAGCGCTCTTCGCCAGAATTGACCTTGACCGAGCGGCGTACACCCGCCGCGTTCATGTGCGGAGGGAAAACGAGGGAGAAGGAGATGTCGTTGATCGGCCGCAACTGACACGCGAGGCGAATCGCGGGATCGATGCTCGCGCCGACACGCTCCAGCACGAATGCTTCGCGCCGCGACGGCGGGGGCAACGCTCGCGGATCACCCAGTAGGTGTATCCGGCAAGTCGAGCATCGCGCCTTGCCGCCGCAGACGCTGGCGTGCGGAATGCTGTAGCGCAAGCTTGCTTCCAGCACGCTCATGCCCCGAGGCACGCGCACGACGCGTCCGTCGGGATAGGTCAGGCCGACCGTGCCGTGACGACGTTCCCAGAGCAGCCGCCCGCCGCGTGCGGCGAGAATGAGTCCGAGAACGCAGGCGTAACCAATCGCGAAATAGACGATCAGCGAGTCGAGCAATTCCCGCTGCGGCGGCGTGGGGCCGCGCCCGGTCAAATTGGCTGCGCGCCACGCCGGATCGGCGGACAGGGCGATCGCCTCTTTCGCACCCTGCACGAGGCCCAGCAAGGCGAGACTCGGGATCAGCACCGCGGCTGCCAGAAGATACGGCGCGGCCCAGGAGAAGAATCGCTTGAGACGCAGCCAGAAATAAAGTCCGATGCAACCGTGGGTCCATGCCACGATCAGCAGCACGAACTGCAGCCAATGAACGTAGGGGCGGTTGACCCAGTAACCGATCAGCACCTGCGCGTAGGAAAAGGTACGGCCGTAAAGCGGCGCTTGCAGTCGATTGCCGACGAAGTGGATGACCAGCAGCAACGGAATGGAGAGGCCGAGAATGAGCTGCGTCATCTCTGGCACGGGATAACGAAACTGGCGTCGTTCGTAGAGCGCCCACAAGCCGAGGGACCAATGAATGATCGCCGCCGTGAAGAACACCGTCGCGACCACCGGATCGCGCCAGAACCTCATGTGATAGTCGAGCCCGTCCTCCATCGCCGCGAGCGAAATGTTGCCCAGCGCGTGGTTGGCGAAGTGCGACAGCAGATACGAAAACAGGATCAACCCGCAGGCGATGCGGACCTGGCGGACGCCGATGGCTCGAAAAAGGCGCACGGCCCCAGGCATCGAGATCGCCAATTGCTGAGGTTGATTCAAATCGCGAACCTTCGCTCTCAAGAGCGTTCGTGCGGCCGGCAAGATCCGCCGTCGTCCGTTGAGCCACCCTAACCGATGTGACAGCGCGAGCCCTTCGTTCGGCGGCGAAGCGTCGGAGCGACATGATAGCCATTTTCTCCGTCTCGCTCGTCTATACCGGTTTCGGCGCCCGGTTTATTCAGGCGCGAGTTCGGCGATCCTGTTTTGCTCGCGCGCGCGGTGCGTTGGAAAGCGCGCAATCGGATGATCCGGCGCAACGTCGCGTCGATAAAGCTGGTAGAGCTCGCGCTGGTCGCCTGGCCGCGACCCCTCCCAGACCAGCGTCCATGCGGGCTCCGGTGCCGGCGCACCGGTGGTGCGCCAGCCTTGCACCAAAAGCGCGGGACAGGAGGCGCTCGGCTCGACTTCGAGCCGCACCGTATCGATGTTCGCAAAATACGCGAGCAGCGCGCGCTGTGGCTCGCCAAGATGCAAGCTCGCCACACATCCGGACGTGGGGAGCTGCCGCGCCAGCGAGCGCACCATGGTGCGGTAGCTCTTTCCTGCGTTGAGATAGGGAGCCCATAGCGTGGCAATCAGGCACCAGCACAGCGCCGTTCCAGCGGCCCACTGAGTCATCGCGGAGGTTGCGCTGGTAGCCCGGCGGAACAGCATTCGCGCCGTCAGAGCGGTTGCGCCCAAGGCGAGACCGAACAGCACCCAGTGGATCTTGGGTACGAAGCTCGGCTGGTATGCGAGCAGCATGCTGCGCAGCGATGCAGGAACGCCGATGAGCAGAGTGATCCATCCCACCCAGAGCGTCGCCGCCAAAGCACCTAGCCCCCAGCGAGCAGTCTGCGACACTGCGGTCGTGCCGATCAGTGGCAGCTCGCCGATCCCCTGTGCCGCGATCAGCGAGAGCGGAAGGAGCAGCGGTATGAGATAGACGTTGCGGGAATCGCTTGCGGCGGCCAGTACGGCAAACATCACCGTTGCGAGAATCAGGGGTAACGCCAGACGTGGTTCGAAAACGGAGGAGTCGTGGCGACGCCATGCCCTCCAAAGAGCCCACGCCGACAAGGGCAGCGCCGGAAACGCGTACCACAGCAGCTCGCCCTCATAGAAACCGGGAGCGTTGTGCGGGCCGATGCGGGTGAACCCGAAAAAGCGACCGAAGTTATTGGTGATGAACCATTCGCCGAAAAGCGCCGGCGATCGATCGTACAGCGCATAGCCCCAGATCGCGACCGGAACAACTGCAATGAGCGCGGCCACGCCGAGTGATGCTGCGTAGCCGCGCGTGCGCCACGGGTGCAGCGCCGGAAGCACCGCTGCAGTCAGGCATAGCCACCCGGGCCCAAGCAGACCTTTCGCCAGAAACGCAGTCGCGAGCCCGACACCGAGCCATGCACCGCCGCTCCATAAGGACCGCCGCGCGACGGCGAGCCCATACATCCCGACCGAGACGCCGGCAAGCAGCGCGACGTCGGTAATGAGCTGGTGCAGACGTGGCGTGGGACCCACGCAGCCGATCATCACAAGCACTGCCATGGTGCCGTAACCTCGGCCGCAGAGCTCGCGTCCGGACAGTGCGAGAAATAAAAGCGCAATCCCGACGAATAGTCCCGTCGCCAGTCTCGCGGCATCGTGCAAAGGGAGGACCTGTCCGAACAGTTGGGCGAATCCAACCGCCACCAGAAAGAAAAGCGGCGGCTTCTCGACGAACGGCTCGCCCGCGAGCGACGGCACGACCCAATCGCCATGCCTGAGAAAGTCGAGAACGATGCCGAAGGTGTACGCTTCGTCCGGCTTCCACGGATCATGTCCGACGAGGCCGATCAGCACCCATGCGATGGTGAAGACCAGAAGTAGCGTGCCGCGCCGTGTGACGGAGAAGCGACCAGGGTGCACGCCAAAGTGAAAGCCGTCGACAATCGACACAACCAACCCATGCGTAGCGTGACCTTTTCGATGCTACGCGGCTCAACTTGCAGGCCACTGGCTCGGAGTTTTCGCGTCGCTGGCTCGAAGTTGTCGCGTCGCTGGCGCGAAGTTTTCGCACCGCTGGCGAGTACTGATGTAAATCCGACAGCAAGCTCCCGAACCGCAGGCCATGCTTGCGTGTCCTATACACCGGGTGCGCGCATCTCCCAAAGCAGTACCCGACTGGCTCGCAGATCGACACAATTAGTAACCTTTGATGGAATATGCAGTCGCAAAAAGCTGTGCACTACCCAATTCGGCTTGAGCGACCTACAATGTTATGGACGGTGTCCGGATGGCAATGATGCTTGCCCGCGTTCTCCCGGCGGCCTTGGCTTTAACGCTCGGCTGCTCGTTGGCGCACGCCGACATTTACACCTGGACGGACAAGTCGGGCACGATCAACGTCAGCAACCTGCCGCCTCCCGATGGTGTCAAGGTGACCAACGTCATGCACGAGAGCCCGAAGAAGGTTGCGTCCAATGACTCGGGCGGAGACCCGCCTTCTCCCGACGTGCAGGCACTCACCGACCGCGTGCGGCAACTCGAGCAGGAGGTGGACCTTGCAAGACGGCAGCCTCCGCCACCGCCGCCATATCCCGTCGCTCCGTACCCGGCGGTCCAAGCGCCGCCGCCGGTCGTGCAGTACCCGTCCGTCCAGTACCAGATCGTCGAAATGCCTCCCACGCAGTACGGCGGATATGGCCCGAACGGAGGAAACTACGGGTGGAACGCCGGATGCGATCCGGATTGGTGGGGAAGCTGCGGAGGCTGGTGGGGACCCGGGTTCTATCCTTCCACCATCGTCGTTGTGAATGCTCCGGGCTTCCGCCGTCCATTCCCACCGCATGCCGGACAGTTCCCACCGCATGGCGGTCGCTTCCCTATGCAGAGCACCAGCCAGGCCCCGAACACCAGAATGCATCGGGGTTAACGTCAGGCATTTCGTTTCGCGAGGCGTGCGGTCGGCCTCACTGCTGGAAATCGTTCGGTAACTCGGAGAGCCCATGAATCAGCCACGCTGGAAGGGCGTCTACCCCGCGCTCACCACAAAATTCCGCCCCGATCACCGGCTCGATCGAGCGGCGATGGAAAAGCACTTCGCTTGGCAGCTCAAATGCGGTGTCGACGGGCTGATCGTTTGCGGTTCGCTGGGTGAGAACTCGGTGCTTTCGGTCGACGAAAAGCTCGAGGTTCTGCGTATTGCAGTTGCAGCGTCTGGCGGGAAGGTGCCGGTGCTCATGACCGTCGCCGAGGGCAGCACGGCCGAGGGCATCTCGCTGTGCGAGCGCTCGGTGCGCGAAGGCGCGGATGGGCTGATGGTGCTTCCCGGGATGCGTTATGTTTCCGACCGGCGCGAGACGATCGCGCACTATCGGGCGATCGCCAGGGCGACTCCCCGGCCCATCATGGTCTATAACAATCCGGTCGCCTACGGCGTCGACATCACACCCGAGATGTTCCAGGAGCTTGCCGACGAGACTTCGATCATCGCAATCAAGGAGTCGTCGGACAACGTGCGCCGTGTCACCGACATCATCAATCGCACCGGCACACGTTATGCCATTTTCTGCGGAGTGGACGACCTCGCCATGGAAGCGATGCTCATGGGCGCGTGCGGCTGGGTCGCGGGATTGGTCGATGCGTTTCCCGAGGAAACGGTGGCGATCTATCGCCTCATCCGCGACGGCCGAGTGGAAGAGGCGCGAAAGATCTATCGTTGGTTCGCGCCACTCCTGCATCTCGATGTGTCGAAAAAACTGGTGCAGAACATCAAGCTCGTGGAAAGCATTGTCGGCGTGGGCAACGAGATCGTGCGTCCGCCGCGCCTGCCCCTTGCGGGCGAGGAACGCGAGCAGGTCGTCGCGCTGGTAAAGCAGGCGCTGGCGTCGAGGCCAGCTCTGCCGGCCGTTGAATTCGCCTGAACCTGAAGCGCACGCGATTCGTTGAACAAGCGGATCACTCGCAAGATCGCCGTACTCGATTCCCACACGGGAGGCGAGCCGACCCGTCTCGTGCTGGAAGGTGGGCCGGACTTGGGCGGGGGGACGCTTGCTCAGCGGCTCGCTGTGTTTCGCGAAAAACACGACCGCTGGCGTGCAGCGATCGTCAACGAGCCGAGGGGCTCGGATGCGATCGTTGGGGCGCTGCTGTGCGCCCCTTCGGACCCGAGCTGCGACGTCGGCGTGATTTTTTTCAACAACGTCGGCTACATCGGCATGTGCGGCCATGGGACGATCGGGTTGGTCGCTTCGCTTGAATATCTGGGCAGGATCCGCCCGGGCGTTGTGCGCATCGAGACTCCAGTCGGTATCGTCGGCGCCGAGCTGCTCGAATCGGGCGAAGTCGTGGTGGCCAATGTGGCAAGTCATCGAGCGCACAAGGACGTGGCTGTCGAAGTCCCGGGCATCGGCCGGGTGCGCGGCGACGTCGCCTGGGGTGGCAACTGGTTTTTTCTCGTGCAAGACCACGGGATGGAAATCCGGCTTTCCAATCTGGAATCGCTGACCGGCTACGCCACCCGGCTGCGTCAGGCTTTGACGGAGGGTGGCGTGCGCGGCGATAACGCAGCGCTGGTCGATCACATCGAGCTGTTCGCGCCGGCGGATGCTGTACTGGCGGACGCTCGCAATTTCGTGTTGTGTCCGGGCAACGCCTATGACCGCTCTCCCTGTGGGACGGGAACCAGCGCCAAGCTTGCGTGTCTCTTTGCCGACGGCAAGCTGCGCGAGGGACAGGAATGGCGGCAGCAAGGCATCGTCGGCAGCATCTTTCGCGCCCACGTAAAGGTGAGGGAAGGCCGCGTCTTTCCTTTTATTCGCGGCTCGGCCCACGTGACCGCGGAAACCTCGCTCATCGTCGACGAGGGCGATCCATTTGCATGGGGTATTGCCTGAAACAAAAAGTAACAATCCCGTGAAGGCGCTCGGAGGAGATCGATGCAAACGCTCAACGTCAATGGCAAGCTGCGCGAGGTGGAAGTGGAGGAGGACACGCCGCTTCTCTGGGTTATCCGCGAGCAGATCGGGCTGACCGGTACAAAGTACGGCTGCGGCGTCGCCCAATGCGGCGCCTGCTCGGTGCACATCAACGGCGAGCTGAAGCGCTCGTGCTCGATCAAGGTCAGCACTCTCAAGGCGAGCGACAAGATCGTCACCATCGAAGGTCTCTCGCCGACGAGCTCGCATCCGGTTCAGAAAGCGTGGCTCGATCTCGACGTCCCGCAATGCGGCTATTGCCAGTCGGGCCAGATCATGGCGGCGGCGGCGCTGCTCGCCAAAAATCCCAACCCAAGCGATCCGGACATCGACGCGGCGATGACCAACATCTGTCGTTGCGGCACGTATCAGCGCATTCGCGCCGCCGTGCACGCGGCGGCGGGCATGGCCAAATCTGCGGGACCGGCATCACCCGCCTCACAAGCACCGAAGGCTTGAACGGAGGCCGCCATGAACAACAACGCCATCCGCGATTCATCCACGAATATTTCTCGCCGTCGGTTTCTCGTCGCCTCCGCTGCCGCAGGCGGCGGGCTGGCGCTGGGATTCCACATTCCCTTTTCCTTCGCCGCCGCTGAAACGAAAACCGCTGGTGAGGAAGTCACTGCCTGGGTTCTGATCAGGCCCGACGACACCTGCGTGATCCGCATCGCGCGCTCGGAAATGGGGCAGGGTACGCGCACCGGCCTCGCTCAGCTCGTCGCTGAAGAGCTCGAATGCAATTGGAAGAACGTGACGACCGAGTCACCGACGGCCGGCGAGAACCTCGCGCGCAAGCGCGTCTGGGGCGAAATGAGCACCGGGGGCAGCCGCGGCATTCGCACCTCCGAAGACTACGTTCGACGCGGTGGCGCTGCGGCGAGAATCATGCTGCTGCAGGCTGCGGCAGATCAATGGAAAGTGCCTGTTGGCGAGTTGAGCGTCAGCGAAGGCGTCATTACTCATGCGCCTTCCAAGCGCACGACCACCTATGGCAAGGTTGCCGCTGCCGCGGCCAAATTGAGCCCGCCCGATCCCAAGAGCATTCAGCTCAAGGATCCCAGGGAGTGGAAAATCGCCGGCAAGCCAGTCAAGCGGCTCGACACGTCTCCCAAGCTCAACGGCAGTCAGGTCTTCGCCATCGACGTCAAGCAGCCAGGGATGTTGTGCGCAACGATCAAGGCTTGCCCTGTGTTCGGGGGTAAGCTGGCGAGCTACGACGAGGCAAAGATTGCCGGCCGTCCTGGCGTGCGCGGTGCGGTGAAAGTCAACGACGCGACCGTCGCCGTCGTCGCCGATACCTGGTGGCATGCCAAGACCGCGCTGGATGCGCTGCCCATCGTCTGGGACGAAGGAGCGGACGCGAATCAGTCGAGCGCGACCATCGCCCAGCGCCTCGAACAGGGTCTGACGGCGAGCGAAGCCTTCGCGTCGCGCAACGAGGGCGACGCGCTCAAGGCCATCGACGGTGCCGCGAAAAAAGTGACGGCGGTTTACAGCACACCGTTTCTCGCGCACTCGACCATGGAGCCGATGAACTGCACGGCCAAGGTGAGCGCCGATCGCGCCGAGGTCTGGGTTCCAACGCAGAACGCTGAAGCTTCGCTCGCAGCATTGTCCGAGGCTTCGGGCGTGGCCCTGGAAAAATGCGAAGTCTACAAGCACGACCTGGGCGGTGGTTTCGGCCGCCGCGGCGGCACGCAGGATTACGTGCGCCAGGCGGCTGCGATCGCCAAGCAATTTCCCGGTATTCCGATCAAGATGATCTGGAGCCGGGAAGAGGACATGACTCACGACTTCTACCGGCCGCTGTCGCAATGTCGCATGGCCGCAGGCATCGATGAAAACGGCAAGCTGGTGGGCTTGCATGTGCGGGTAGCTGGGCCGTCGATCTCCGGCTATCTGACGCCTTCGGTTGTCGTCGACGGACGCGACGACCGCCAGCTGCAGGGTTACTACGCCAAACCTGGCGATGCGCAACTCGGCTATACGGTGCCCAACCTACTCATCGAGTACGCCCTCCGGCCCACGCATGTGCCGGTCGGTCCGTGGCGCGGCGTCAACACCAATCAGAACGCCGTGTACATGGAATGCTTCATGGACGAAGCGGCGCGCGCTGCAGGCGCAGATCCGCTCGAATTTCGCCGCGCGCTGATGGCGAATCATCCCAAGCATCTGGCGGTATTGAACGCGGCGGCCGAAAAAGCCGATTACGGCAAGCCGCTGCCCGCAGGCGTGTACCGGGGGATTGCGCAGTTCATGGGCTACGCGAGCTATTCCGCCGCCGTCGCCGAAGTTTCGGTCAACCCGCAGGGCAAGCTAAAGGTGCACCGCATCGTGCTCGCGCTCAACTGCGGGCATCCGGTCAATCCGCAGCAGATTGCGGCACAGATCGAGGGATCGGTCGCCTTCGGGCTCACTGCGATGCTCTACGGGGAGATGACCGTCGAGAACGGCCGCATGAAGCAACAGAATTTCGACACTTACGAAATCATGCGTCTCGCCGAAATGCCCAAGGTGGAAACGGTGCTCGTTCCCTCCTACGATTTCTGGGGAGGCGTGGGCGAGCCGACGATCGCGGTCGTCTCGCCAGCGGTGTTGAACGCGATCCACGCCGCGACAGGGAAACCGGTGCGCAGCCTGCCGCTCAAGAACCTTAGCCTGGTTTAGTGGGCGCCTCTCCCGCGGCCCTCGCTGATCTCGCGCCGACCGGCGGGCTGCGCGCGGCGATCAACTTCGACAATCCGGTTCTCGCCGGCAGGAACGCGGCGGGAGAGCCCTCGGGCGTCTCCGTAGACTTGTCGCGAGAGCTGGCGCGACGCCTTGGCGTTGCGGTGCAGTTCGTGCCTTTCCATTCTGCCGGCAAGGTCGTGGAAGGTCTCGCCTCGTGGGACGTGTGTTTCCTGGCGATCGATCCGAAGCGCGCGACGCTGATCGACTTCACCGAGCCGTATGTGGTGATCGAGGGCGTGTACATGGTCGCCGAGGATTCGCCGATCCGCAGCAACGAGGAAGTCGATCGCACAGGGGTACGTGTCGCGGTGTGCGCGGGCAGCGCGTACGATCTGTACTTGTCGCGCGAGCTCAAGCACGCTTCGATGGTCCGGGCGCCGACCGCCGGGGAGGTCGCTCCAATGTTTCTCGAGCGGAAACTGGAAGTCGTCGCAGGCGTCCGCCCACAGCTCGAAGCCGACGCGAGGCGATTTCCAGGCTTGCGACTGCTACCGGGACGCTTCATGGCGATCAATCAGGCGATGGGAACGCCGCGAGGGCGTGGAGCCGGAGCGCGTTGTCTTCGCGAATTCATCGAGCAGATGAAAGCATCCGGCTTCGTGGCCGAATCGTTTGTTCGCAACGGCGTCACCGGTGCCTCGGTCGCGCTGCCGTGACCTCTCAGAGCGAGGCGCAGTCGATTCGCTGCCGGCAACGAGTAAGAATCGGCGCCGATGGAGCCGACACGCGCAGACTCGTCTCCGACATGTTGCGCATCTCTTCGGCCATTGTGATGCTCGCATGGGTCCTCTTCGCGGCGGCGGTGCACGCTGCGGAGCTACCGATTTTCGACGCCCATATCCACTACAGCGAGGATGCCTGGAATGTCGTGTCGCCGAAGGAGGCGATTGAGATTCTGCGCTCAAGCGGAGTGAAGCGCGCGCTCGTTTCCAGCTCGAACGACGAGGGCACGCAGAAGCTCGCCACCGAGGCACCCGACCTGATCGTCCCGGAGCTGCGACCCTATCGCGGCGTCGGCGAGACCTCGCGCTGGGTAGGCGACGAAGCCGCCGTGACCTATGTCGAGGAGCGGCTGCGGCGCCATCGCTACATTTCGATCGGCGAATTCCACCTTCATGGTGCCGACGCCGACCTCCCGGTGCCGCGGCGGATGGTGCAGCTTGCGAAGCAGCATGGACTGATGTTGCACGCGCATTCCGACGCCGATGCGGTCGAGCGCCTTTTCGCGCAATGGCCCGAAGCGCGCATTCTCTGGGCGCATGCCGGCTTCGAGCGCCCGGAGCGCGTACGCGCGATGCTGCGCAAGTACCGCAACCTGTCGGCCGAGCTCGCGTTCCGCACCGATCACGCGGCCGGCGGCAAGGTCGTAGCGGAGTGGCGTGAAGCGTTCCTGGAATTTCCAGATCGTTTCATGCTCGGCACCGACACGTACGTGCCGGAGCGCTGGCATTTCGTGGCGGAGCACGCGCGCTGGTCGCGCGAATGGCTCAAGGATCTTCCGCCGGACATCGCCGAGCGCATTGCCTGGAAGAACGGCGAAGCGCTGGTCGAGGAGATCACCCAGCGCAAAGGCAGGCGCGCCGACTGATCTGTCGAGATCTACGCGCGCCGGTGCAGGCGGTGATCGATGGAGAGCAGGAGCGAGCTTACCGCTGCGGCGAACACGACGATCAGCAGCGTCACCGCCATGATCTGCTCGACGTTGTGCAGACCGATGCCGGTCATTAGCAGATAGCCTAGTCCACGCTGAGACGCGAACATCTCCGCCAGCAGCGTTCCGATCAGCGTCAGCGCGAAGCCCACTCGCAGGCCGGTGAAGATCTCCGGCATCGCCGCCGGAAACAGGATCCAGCGCACCATCTGCGAGGGTGTCAGCTTCATCACATGGCCGGTTTTGAGCAAGATCGGCCGCGTGTTGCGCACCGCGGTCACGGTGAATAGGATGATCGGTATCACGCCGTGCAGGACGCCGAAGGCGACCTTGGCCGACACGCCCAGCCCGAATGCGAGCAGAAGGATCGGGTAGAGGGTGAGCTTGGGGATGGCGTACACGGCGACGATCATCGGCTCCAGGGCGTCACGCGAGAGATGGTCGAAGCCGAGCCAGAAGCCGACCAGCAGGCCGATCACCACCGAAAGCACAAACGCAATCCCGAACGCACGCATGGTGTCGGCGAGATGCCCTTCGAAGGTGTCGTTGGTCACCATTCGGGTGGTGTAGCGCAGGGTCGCCAACGGCGAGGCGAGCGCAGACTCGCCCACCCACCAGTAAAGGAGCTGCCATATCGCCACCAGCGCGATGATCAGCACCAGCGCGTTGCGTAAGCCGCTGAAGCGGGGCTGACTCATCGAACGCCTCGCCTTGCAAGCAGGCGCTGCTCCCAGCGCGTCAGCGCGGCATTGATCGCGATCGAAGCGACGAGGATCAGCACGATCAACGGATACATGGTGGCGTTCTCGAAGTTCAGGTACGCGAAGCCGATTTCGTAACCGATGCCGCCGCGGGACATGATGAACTCGGAGCCGATCACCCCGATGAACGCGTAAGCGACGGCGAGCTTGATGCCGGTCATGATGTAGGGCATCGCTGCAGGGAGCGTAACGCGTAGTGCCGTCGCGACCGGCGAGAGGCGCAGGATTCGCGCTGTTTTGAGAAGCACAGGGGGAACGCGGTCGAGCCCATTCAACGTATTGACGATGACCGCTACCACGCCGAGCATGAACGCGATCAGGATCTGCGGAACGTCGCCCAGCCCGAATACGACGATAAAGAAGGGGTAGAAGGCGAAAACCGGGACCGCGTAATAGGTGGCGAACAGCGGATCGAGAGTATCGCGCAGGGCGCGATGGCGATGCAGCAGCGCGCCGGCGACGATCCCGACGACAAGAGCGAGCACGAGCGCGATGACCGTGTTGGTGAGCGTCTTGACGATTGCCGCGTTCATCTTGCCCGAGGCGAGCAGGCGGAAAAGATCGATTACGATGCGATGGGGCGGCTGCATGGTGATCTTGTCGATCACGCCGGCGAGGCAAAGCGCCTCGAGCAAGGCGATCGCGGCGCCGATGACAAGCAGCCGATAGACGCCGACGCGGCTCATGGGTTCGCACCCTCCGCGTTTCCCGTCCGTCCGATGGTCTTGAGCGACTCCTCGCGCAGCGTCTTCCACAGGCGGGCCGTGATCGCGCCGAATTCGGCGTGCTCCATGATCCGGCTGTCGCGCTCTCTTGGCCAATGAGTCTCGACCACATCGATCAGGCGCCCTGGGCGGGCCGACATCACGCCGATCCGGTCGGCGAGCATGGTCGCTTCGTCCAGCGCGTGGGTAATCAGAAACACCGTCGCTTCGGTCTGGCGCCACATCCGTAAGAGCTCGTCGCCCATGAGCAGGCGCGTTTGCTGATCGAGTGCGCCGAAGGGCTCATCGAGCAGGATGAGACGCGGTTCCATCACCAGCGTGCGCGCGATGCAGACGCGCTGGCGCATGCCGCCGGAGAGCTGCGCCGGATAGCTGGTGGCGAAATCGGACAAGCCAACCAGCTTGAGCACGTTGCGCACGCGCTCTGCACGCTCGTCGCTCGAGAGCTTGGAAGTGCGCAGGCCGAAAGCAACGTTCTGCTCGACGCTCAACCATGGGAACGACGCGTCTTCCTGAAAGACCACGCCGACGCCTTCGGGCGGCTCGCCGGCGATGAGACGGCCCTCGAACTCGACCGAGCCCTCGCTCGCTGGCGTCAGGCCGGCAATGACGTCAAGCAGCGTCGACTTGCCGCATCCGGAAGGTCCCACCACAGCGAAGAATTCGCTGCGCTTGAGATCGAGATCGACCGGCCCCAGCGCGCGCAGCGGCGCCGGCGGGCGGCCGGTCATGAATGTCTTGCTGACGCTACGTAGCGTGACCTGCGGTGCAGTCACGCTGGGGTTGCCACGTAGATGACGCTGGTTCGCAAGGTATCGAGACGCCGCATTTTGTCTACGCACGCAACCCGCACTGGCGTCCGGAGGCTGCCAACGCCCACCTGCGGGGACCCGGCGCGGCTTCGCTTGGCAACACACGCCTGCGCTCTCCGCGCCACCCGCGATGGCGGGCGCAGCCAACTGCCGCCTTGCGCGCATTCCCCGCGTTGCCCTTGCAATAGCCGCGTCACTTGATCGCCTTCAAATCATCCGGCAGGAACCGGGTATCGATGATCTTGTTGTAATCGACTTCGCCGTTTATCGCGCCGACCGAGCGCTGTGCCTCGATCATGCGCTTCAAGCCTTCGAGATGGATCTCGCCCTCGCCCCAATAGGGCACTCCCTTGGTGTAACTTGTGGTGAGCGTGCGCACCGCAGCGCGCGCCACTTCCGGTTCGAGGTTGTACTGTTTGGCAACGATGTCACCAGCCTCATCCGGATGCTCTTTCATGAACTTGACGGCTTTACGGCGGGCACGGATCACCGCGCGAATGAAGTCCCCGCGCTTTTCCATCATTTCCACCGTTGCCACGCCGACGACGTTGTCCAGCGGCGGCAGGACATCGCTCGCTACGACCACCGCGCGGTATTTGCCCTTGAGCTTGGACCACAGCGGCTCGGTGATGGGAACCACGTCGACAAGACCAGAATCCAGCGCTGCGATCCCTTCGCCAAAGCCGCCCGTCTTCACCAGCTCGGCGTCATCGGGCTGGTAGCCCGCGATCTGCAGCAGCATGCGTGCCAGCGCCTGGCTGGTCGACCGCGGATTGGTGTAGCCGATCTTCTTGCCTTTGAGATCCTTGATCGACTTGATCGGGGAATCGGGCTTCACTGCCCACACGAATTCGGCAACGGTGAGCACATTGTCGCTGACGATTTTCAGATCCGCCCCCGCGAGGATCGCCGATACGACGACGCCTGGATTTACTTCCCCGTAGGGCACGCCGCCGCCAGCCAGCATGTTGCGCAATGAGGTCCCGCCACCTGCGGAAGAAATCAGCCCGGTGATGTTGAGTCCTTCTTCCTTGAAATAGCCCTTGGCCAGCGCAACCCCGAACGGCATGCCATTGGCCGAGACGCCGTAGTTGCCGACTGCGATTTCCTCCGCGGCGACATGCGATGCCGACCATGCCATCAAGGTGACGGCCAAGATCCGACTCAACCGGTGCATGATGCGATCCTCCTAATGGTCCGAGCCGTAGCGCGACTCGCGGCGCTACATTATGCCTGCGCCCTTAAGCTCGCTTGAGCGTGACGTTGACGTTCTTGATTTGAGTGCACGCGAGCAGCTCTTCGATCGATTCCTCCCGGCCGATGCCCGATTGCTTATAGCCGCCGAAGGGGACACCGATCCAGTGCTGGCTCGCACCGTTGATCCACACATAGCCCGCCTCGATGCGCGACGCAAGGCGGTGGGCGCGGTCCAGATCATGGGTCCAGATCGATGCGGTGAGCCCGTAATCGAGCGCGTTCACTCGGTTGAGCATGTCGTCTTCGTCCGACCAGCGCAGGATGCTCACGACCGGGCCGAAGATTTCTTCGCGCGCGATGCGCATGTCATCGGTCACGTCGGCGAACACGCTGGGCTCGACAAAAAAGCCTCGAGCGAGCCTGGGATCGTCCGGCCGCTTGCCGCCATAGACGAGGCGGGCGCCGTCTTCGATGCCGAGCTTGATGTAGCTCATGGTCTTGTCGAACTGCGCCTGGCTGGAGAGGCAGCCCATCTCGGTTTCGCGTTCGGTGGGCAATCCTACCTTGATGCGCTTGACGTGCTCGACGATTTCGCTCAATGCCGCATCGTGAATGTCGCTGTGGAGATAGACGCGGCTGGTCGAATTGCACGATTGGCCGGTAACGTAACGGAAGTTCATGCCGCGTACGACACCCTCGGCAACTTCAGCGGGCGCTGCATCGGAGCAGGCGATGAGAGCGTTCTTGCCGCCCAGCTCGAGCGTGAGCACCTTGAGTGTTGCGCCGGCGGCGCTCATCACCGCACGACCCGCGTTGACGCTGCCGATAAACCCTACCTTGGCCACACGCGGATGCGCGACCAGCGCCGCTCCTGCTTCGCGACCGCCGGTGATGACGTTGAATACGCCTGGAGGAAAGACGTCTTCCCAAAGCTCGGCGATGCGCAGCGCAGAGAGCGGCGTCTGGTCCGCTGGTTTGACGATCAAGGTGTTGCCGGCAGCAAGCGGTGCGGCACACTTGCCGGCGACGAAGAGCAGAGGGTGGTTGAAGGCGCCGATGCGGGCGACAACGCCAAGCGGCTCGCGCAGGGTATAGTTGAGCGTGCCAGTCCCGATCGGGATCGTGGCGCCCTTGATCTCCGTCACCAGTCCCGCGAAATAATCCATGTAGTCGGCGCTGATCTCGACGTCGTAGCGCATCGCCTGCAGTGGATTGCCGGCGTCCAGCGCATCGAGCAGAGCCAGATCGTCGGCATGAGCGCGCAGGATCGCGGTTGCGTTGCGGATTGCCTTGGCTCGTTCCTGTGCCGGAGTGTCGCGCCAGGCGAGGAACGCGTCTCGTGCCGCGACGACCGCGCGTTCGATATCGCTCGCGCTGGCATCAGCGGCAAAGCCCAGCGACTCGCCCGTCGAGGGACTGCTGACGGCGATGTCGCGCCCGCCCGCGGATTGATGCCACGCGCCGCCGTAGTACAAGCCGCGATGCCGCGGCAACCGCGCGTCGAGCGGGTTATCTGCGAGTTTGAGCACGGGCCAAATCCGCCTACCGTTGCGTTCCCACGTGACGCAGCAACGACGAGGAAACGGCGCGCGAATATTCCGGCGCCACACGAACGTCGATGACGCAAAGCGCGCCGGCGCGGACTTCTGCGATGCCGCGTTCGATCGCCGCGGCAAAAGCGTCCACCGTGCGTACGGGTCCGAGTCCGCAGGCACCTTGGCCTCGCGCCACCTCCGCCAGATCGATCGCCGGATCGCTCAGGCGCATGCCAATCGAGCGGTTTTCCACCGGCCGCTTGCGCATGCGCGCGACGCGCTCCTGATGCAACTCGTCGTTGAAAAACGATTCGTTGTTGGCGACGATAATGAGCGCAGGCACGCGGTTGTGCACGCCGGTCCACAGCGCGGTGAGGCCCATCAGATAGTCGCCGTCCCCCAGCACCGCGACCGGCAGCCGGTCGCTGCCGCGCAGAGCGAGTGCCGCGCCTATGGTCATCCCTGGTCCGGAGCCGATGCCGCCTCCGCCGTCGAACCCGATGTAATCGAGGGGATGCTCAAAGCGGCAAAACTCTCCCGGCCACCCTAGCGGCAGACGGATGTACGAAGGACGATGCGGCGAGAGTAGTTCCGTGGTGAGCTTCGCCACTTGCTCGAGACGAAGACGATCCGCGCTCACCGCGCCCTCGTCGTCGGGCGCGTTCTTCTGCGCGTCATCGCTTTGCTTGAGCCACGGGCGCGATTGCCGTGTCGCGCCAGGGCTGAGTGCTACGAGGAGCGCCTCTACCAGCGCATCGGGCGTTGCAAGTATCGATGCGTCTGCCGGCGGCAGCGTCTGGTAATCCATGTTCCATCCGTTGTGGATGTACTGGTCGAGCGAGCAATGAATGATCTTTCCGGCGGGCGCATTGCCGCCGCACGCTTGTCGCAGCGTGCCGCCGAGATCGATCCAGTCGAGGCTTAGAATCACGTCGGCGTCGCGGATGGCTTGGGTTGCATCGCCGCTGACATAAAGGCTCGGCGAAAACGGATGCAGCGGATGCCTCGTCGGGAAGCTCGCGCCCGTCTTGATGTCGGTGAGCACAATCGCGCCGATGCGCTCGGCGAGCGCGACACGTCGCTGAAAATCGTCAACTTCGTTCGAGACGCGGCCGATCATAATCAGCGGCCGGCTCGCGCCGTCGAGCAGGCGCGCCGCCTCGAGCACGAGGTCCTCCGGCGGGTCGCCGGCGCGTGGTGCAGGAAAGCGCTCGAGGGTGGGCAGCGCAACGGGCGATACGAGATGCTCTTCCTGTAGCGCGGCGTCGAGACATACGTACACTGGCCCGCGCGGAGCAGTCATGGCGATGCGGTAGCCGCGCAGGATCGCCTCGAGCGCCGCGGGCACCGAAGCCGGCTGATCGTCCCACTTGGTGTAGCCACGCACCAGCGCGCCGAGATCGCGCGAAGTGTGAATCCAGTCGACCCATGGACGCCGCTTGATCGCATCGACGGGACCCACGGCCCCGAGGAGCAGGACGGGGATGCGATCGCACCAGGCATTGAAGATCGCCATGGTCGCATGCATCAATCCGACGTTAGCGTGCAGCGCCACCGCCAGCGGCTTCCCAGTCACGCGGGCATATCCATGTGCGAGCGCGACAGCGCTTTCCTCGTGCACGCAAAGCAGGAGCTCGGGCCGCTGGTTGCCGAGATGGTTGACCAAGCTGTCGTGCAGGCCCCGAAAGCTGGCGCCGGGCGTGAGCGCGATGTAGGGGATTTCCAGCGCGCGCAGGAGCTCGGCGACCGCGTCGCTGCCCCACTCGGCAACGCTTTGCGTAGCCGTGCTGCTCGCTGTGTCGTTCATCGACCGAATGCGGTCGCGAGCAGGCCGGCGATACCTAGGCCAAGGGCAGCCAGCGCGTCGCCTGCGATCAAGCCTCCGCCGACCAGCGAGGTGGTGTTCATGTCCTCGGGCAGCGCGGCGCCCTCGGTCTTGCGCTTGGGAAGGCTGTTGAGCAGGCTGGAAAACGCGCCGCCGGCGGCGAACCACGCCGAAGTTGCCAGGTTGAGAAAGCCGCCGAACGACGATGCGTACGGTGACGGCAACACCACTGCGTCGAGCATGAAGTCGGTGCTGAAGCCGACGCGCCCGGATTTCACGAATCGTTGGTAGGCTTTGCGCGATTTGATGATCTTGCGCAGGAGCTCCGTGGCGAAACCGAGGCCTACGCCGACCCAGATCGCTGTGCGCTGATACGCCTTGTCCTCGGTGAGGCTGCGCAGCACGCCGACGAGCTTGTAGGTCATCGCCGAGGCCCAGCGCTCAGGCTGCTTGTCTGCGGGCAGCGTCGTCTGATCGAGCAGCAGCACCGGGTACGCGCTCATGAAAAGTTTTGCGAAAACGACCGCCATGATCGCACCCATCACGATTCCAGCGACCTGAAAGCGGAACTGTATGGTTCGGTTAGTGCCGAGGCGCCATCCGGTCGAGCGGTCCTGCTGCATGTCCGATGCCTCGGCCACTGCGACGAGCAGCACCGTGCCCGCCATCATGCCGATCGTCGGATCGCGCAGGCCGACCGCGGCCATCAGGATGACGGTGACGACAAAGGCCGAGGAGATGGGAGTGCTGTCCACCATGCCCAGCGAGATCCCGTTCACCATCGCGAACACGAACACCAGCACCACGGCCATGAGCAGGTAACCCGGCGGCTGATGCAGCACCTGCGATCCGGTGATCACGATGCCCGCGCCCCAGAACAGGATCCACAGGATCAACCGGCGGAAGTTGGTGCGCTTCCAGTCTTCCTGCGGAACCACTTTGGCGGCACGCTGCCGCATGCGCTGATAGGCCCGGAACAGAATCAGCGATATATCGATCAGCGCGGCGCCCATGATCATGCCCAGCGCTATCAGGAACGTGATCTTGCGGAAGGGCTCGCCTTCCTTGAGCCAACCGATCGAGACAAAGAAGGGAATGAGCGCCCAGCCGACAAAGCCGCCGACGAAGGCGGCGACGCCTATGCGTGCGCCGACGATCATCCCGGCGCCGAAGGTCGAAGTCGAAAGGTCGATGGCGCCCAGGAACGCGGTCTTGGCAGCGCCGATGCCGCCGATGACACCCAATCCCATCCCGCCAAATAGTCTCGTCACCGACTGCTTGAGCAGCTCCGGATCGGTCAGTGCGCGCAGAATGTTTGCGACCGCGAGGCCGGAAGGGAACTTGAGCTGCAAACGGTCGACCAGCACCGGCGTGTAGAGCATGCCCACGCCGACTCCGAACATGCCTATGCACAGCATGTACAGAATGAGCTGCCAGATCGGCGGTTGCGGGAGACCGAGCCAGGTCATCGCCTGGATCACCACGGCCATGGCGCTCATCCCGGCGACCGAAGCAGCAGTGGTCTGGATGTAATTTGCACCGTGGCGTCCTTGGGCGCCGTAGCCATAGGTTACGGTGGAGCCGAGGATGCCCGCGAGAACCTGCCCGCCAACGAAGAATCCGAGCGAGAAGTTCATGTACGACGCGGCGATGCCGCCCAGCGGGCCGAGCACCAAAATGCCGACGACACCGAGCAGTGCGTAGTACTTCCAGGTACGCGGCGCAGGCAGCCAAGCCCAGCGCGGCCCGGCCTCTCTGGCCGGCATCGGCGTCGATGTCATGGCTTGAGATTGGGCCCCGAAGGAGGGCCCCTCGTCAAGTCGAAGTCAGGTTGTCTGCAGACGCCATCTCAATGACAACGGCATAACAATTGCTTGGCCATGTCTGCGGTGTGTCGTCAGGGACTCGGCGACTGCCGCCGAGGCCAAAGCCGAGCAAACACTGCCGCGTCACGGCAGTCTCGACGGCGAGGCGCGATCTTCCATCGTCTTTGGGGCCCGTGGTAATCACATTCAGTTGCGCTTCTGCTGTCAGATGTCCTCTACAGGCTGCGATCGACTAGCTACGTCAATCATGAGTGCTCACCATCGCATCGCTTCGATAGCCCTCGGACTGCTCGTCTCGACCGCCGCGGCGGCGCTTGACATCAATGTCGCCGGCCTGTTCCCGAACAAAGCCCTGGTGCAGATCGACGGCGGACGCCTGCAAACGCTCTCGGTTGGCCAGAAAACCCGCTACGACGTCACGCTGCTGTCAGTGGAACACGATGGCGCAACGTTCGATATCCAGGGTCAGCGCGTGACACTCGCGCTGGGACACGCGCGAACGCAGACGAACACATCCGCGCCTGACTCTGTGACGGTTCCTGCGGATGGACGAGGCCATTTTGTCACCGAAGGTCAAGTGAATGGTGCGCCGATCCGCTTTGCCGTCGACACCGGTGCGACGTTCGTCACGCTTTCCGCCCGCGATGCGAGCCGCCTCGGTCTCGATTACCGCAAGGGCCGCCCGGCCCTGATGGAGACGGCCAACGGCGACGTGTCCGCCTACCACGTCAAGCTCGACACCGTGCGCGTTGGCGACGTCGCGGTACACAACGTCGACGCGGTCATCACGGAGGGCAACAACCTGCCCGTCGCATTGCTCGGCATGAGCTTCCTCAGCCGTATGACCATCAGGCACGAGGGCGCGATCATGACGCTGACAAAACGCTACTAGAGAGAAAAGTCGAACTCGCGCTCTACTGCGACTAAAGCGGCCCGTTCTTGTTGGTGCTGTGGCGCGTACGCAACGACACGTGGCCAGCTGACCAGCCTCAGCGATTCCCTCGGAACTGCGGTTTTATTGACCTTCAGGCTGCTTCGGCAATAGGCTGACGCTCGCGGCGCAACGCGACTTTGCCCGGCTCGTCCAGCCGCAGCGTCAGGCACTTCGCTGCGCCGCCCGCCCTCATGAATTCGCCGAGAGGCACGCGCAGGGTGCGAAAGCCGCGCCCCGCGAGACTGCGGGAGAGCGACTCGGAAGCCGCATTCAATATCACCGAGTCCCCGAGGTTGACGGCGTTGCAGGCGAAGCCGAGCGCGTCGATTTCGGAGACGGCGATGCGACGATCGGCCGGAACGCGCGCTTCGATGCGGCGGACGGAAGCGAACTCGAAGGCTGCAGGGTAGTAGAGCAGGTAACCGCGCGCGAGCGGGCAGAAGCAGGTGTCGAGATGGTAGAAGCGCGGGTCGACCAACCTCAATGGCTCGACCTCGAGGTCGAGCGCGCTTTCCAGCATGTCGGCAGCGCGCACGTCGGTGCGATGGCCGTAGCCCATCCACAACAGCGCCTCGCGCCGATCGAGCAGGGCGTCGCCTGCGCCTTCGAAGTGCATATCCTCTGGCGGTACAACGACGTCGAAACCCGCTTCGCTGAACCACGCCGCGAAAAACGGCTCCTCGCCCTGTCGCTGCGGATGCCGAAAGCGCGACAGCACCACTTTGTTCCTTCGGATCAGCCCGGCGTTCGCCGTGAAGGTCATGTCCGGCCAGCCCTGGGCATGATCGATGAGCATGATCTCCGCGTGAAGAGCCACGGCGTCGCGAAGCGACCGCCATTGCCTGAGCGCGAGGTCTCGCAGCAGGCGCTCGCCCTGTCCCTCCATCCACGGGTTGATCACATAGCGAACATCGAAATGTTCCGGAGGGCACATCAGAATCCGCGGCTTCATACGGCGCTCTCTAGGCATTGAGCGGCTCGACCGCCGGAGTTTTTCTCTGTGGATGCTGCAAACCCTCGAGCGTCGTTTCGATCAGGTCAATCGCGTCGTCGAGCGTTTGCCTTTCGATGACCAACGGCGGAGCCAGGCGCACAACCGACTCGCGCGTCTCCTTGGTCAGTACGCCACCCTGGAGGAGTCGCTCGCAGAACTCGCGTCCTCCGCACCACGCCGGATCGATGTCGACGCCGACAAGCAAGCCGCGGCCGCGCACGTCCCTGATCGCCGGGTGATCGATGCTCTTGAGTCGCCGCATCATGTGTGTGCCAAGCTCGGCGGAACGTTCGACCAGCTTCTCATCGCGCAGCACCGCAAGAGCCTCCGTTGCAATAGCTGCCGCCAGCGGATTGCCGCCGAAGGTGCTGCCGTGGTCCCCCGGATTGAATACGTTCATCAGCTCGGCGCGCGCAGTGAATGCGGACACCGGGAGAAGTCCCCCGCCGAGCGCCTTGCCCAGGAGAATTGCGTCGGGCTTGACGCCGTCGTGATCCACGGCAAACAGATCGCCGGTCCGTCCGAGCCCCGTCTGAACTTCGTCGCAGATCATGAGCACGTTGTGGCGGTCGCATAGCGCGCGTACTTCGCGCAGATAGCCGTCGGGCGGAACGATGATGCCGCCTTCACCCTGGATCGGCTCGACGAGGATCGCGGCAGTTGCTCGAGTGATCGCGCGTTCGAAGGCTCTCGCGTCGCCGTAGGGAACCGCGTCGAACCCGGGTGTGAGCGGGCCGAAGCCGTCCTGATATTGAAACTCACTGGAGAAGCTGATGATGGTCGTGGTTCTGCCGGCAAAGTTGCCCTTGCCGACGATGATTCGCGCCTGCCCCTCGGGAATTCTCTTGACCTTGTGCCCCCACTTGCGCGCCGCTTTGATCGCCGTCTCGACGGCCTCGGCGCCGGAATTCATCGGCAACACCTTGTCCATTCCGGTGGCCTTGCAGAGCGCTTCCATAAACGTGCCGAGCACATCGGTGTGGAAAGCGCGCGAGGTGAGCGCCAGTCGCGCGGCTTGCTCTGAGAGGACCTTTAACAGCCGGGGGTGACCGTGCCCGAAGCTGACCGCGGAATACGCCGACATCATGTCGATGTAGCGCTTGCCCTCAACGTCCCATAGGTAGGCGCCTTCGCCGCGCGTGAGCACTACGGGCAAAGGACGATAGTTCGCGGCGCCGAAGCGAGCCTCACGCGCCATGAAAGTCGAGGAGGAGGGTGTTCTGATCATGGTGCCATTATTGTGCATCACCAAGGTAATATGCTTGCATTTTGCTATGAGATATATACAATAAATGCAGGAAAATTGCGTACAGTGGCGCTTTCGAGAATCGATCAGCGGATCCTCGCCCATCTCCAGTCCGATGGCCGTGCCACTTTTGTCGAGCTCTCGGCGGCCGCGCATCTTTCGGCGCCGCAGTGCCTGCGAAGGGTGCGGCAGCTTGAGGCGGCCGGCGTCATCCGGCGCTACGCGGCGCTGGCTGATCCGCAGAAGCTAGGCTTGGGAGTTACCGCGTTTGTGAGCCTCTCGATCGACCGGGAGAAATTCGCAGAGGTGCGCGCTTTCGAAAAGACCATCTGCCGTTTCCCCGAGATCCTGGAGTGCTACTCCATCTCAGGCGACTTCGACTACATGCTCAAGGTCGTCGCTCGCGATTTGAAAGACCTGTCACAGTTCCTGACCGATGGCCTGATGCAGATCCCGGGCGTAGCCGGTGTCCGATCGATGATCTGCCTGGAGGAAATCAAGCCCTTGTCGCCGATACCGGTGGCAGGCGAGGCCAAGCGCGCAGGTTCCGAATAAAGGGCAGGGGGTATCACACACGCCGTGGGCTGTCGTGCGAGGACAGCGTCGATTCTCAGACTGCCGGCTGATCGACCCTCGACGAGAGTGGTGGCCTGGCTCAGTTTGGACAAACAGCGTTGAGCTCGCCGACTGCAGAGCGGAATACGGGCGTCACTATTCTTCCAGCGCGAGCAAGCAAGCCTCGTTTTCGCTCATCTTTGCGCCTTCCGCGAGGAGGCGGTCCAACTCCGCATGCGAAAGCCTTTCGCGCAACAGGTTCTGGACTCGCTCGCGGGCGCGTGCCTCATTGACCTGTCGCGGCGACTGCTTCGTGGCGCATACGAAGTCCGCATAACCGGCGATGCGCGCGCCGTCCACGATCTTCCCAGCGAGCACCGCCCGCAAAGCAAGGTGATCCATCGCTCCCCAGGGGTAACCCTTGCGTAGCCTGAGGCCTTCTCGCGCGGCCGCAAGCGCTTGATCGAGCTCCCCGCGCTCGGCGTGCACTCCCGCCAGGTTGGTCAGGCAGTGGCCGAACATGTCCTTCTTGGTGAAATTCGGAGACTCTCGCATCAACGTAAGCGCGCTCTGGAAGCCCGCGAGTGCTGCGTCCAGATCGCCGAGCCCCCAAGTCACATCTGCGAGATTAAGCACCAAGCCCAGCGCCGCTGCGTCAGCTTCGATGCCCCGGTAAAGCGACAACGCCTTCTCAAAATGCGCGCGGGCGCCGGCGAGGTCACCCTTGAACACTCTTATGAACCCAAAGCCCTCGAGACAACGGGCAAGCTCTCTGGGCACACGAGCAATTTCCAATAACTGTAACGCTTCTACTAACACGTCCGCGGCCTGCTCCAGCCGGCCCATGAATATCTGAATACGGCCAAGTTCCAAGAGCGAGACACCGAGTTGAAGCGAGTCGTCCAAGCGCCGATACAGCTCGCTCGCACGCTCGAAGCCTTCGGCGGCTTGAGCAGGCGCCGCCGTGCTCCAGAGTGAGGCAAGCGCGAACCACAACCGCGCCTGCTCCGCGACTGGAGTCTGATGTCCGATCTGGCCGATGGCAGCCTCCACCCGTCGCAGGCCCTCGTCGATGAGCGCCAATTGCGTCCATAACGCTCGCGATGAACCGGCCAGTGAAACACCGAGCGCTGGGTCACCGCCTTCGCCCGACGCCCACTCGAGCGCCGCGCGCACGTTGTCAAGTTCCGGCGGGTAGGTGGTGTGCCAGACGGTGTCGGACATGCGTAGCCAGTCATCGGTTGCACGCTCGAAACGATCACGAAAGTAGGATGCGTGTCGGCGTCTGACGACGCCGGTTTCGTCGGATTCGGCGAGCTTCTCCATCGCATAAGCGCGGGTGGTCTCGAGGAGCCGATAGCGCGCGCCGGCGCGGGTCGTATCGGCGATGACCAACGAGCGTGAGACCAGCCGAGAGAGGAGGTCGATAACAGCGTGCTCATCGATCGCTTCGTCGGAGGCAACCGCTGACGCGGCCTCGAGCGTGAAGCCGCCGGCAAAAATCGCAAGTCGGCGCAGCACGACGCGCTCTTTCTCGGCGAGCAGGTCGAAGCTCCAGTCGAGCGTAGCGCGCAGCGTCTGCTGGCGTGGCAGAGCAGTTCGCGAACCGCCTGTGAGCATCCTGAAGCGGTCGCCGATTCGCGCATTGATTTGTTCCACCGAAAGCGATCGAATACGCGCGGCGGCCAATTCCAGAGCCAATGGAATGCCGTCGAGATGGGTGCACAGAGCCGCGATAACCGGCGCGCGGCTGGCCGTCAGGCTGAACTCGCGTTGTTGGCGCTGCGCTCGCTCGACGAACAGCTGCACCGCGTCCGAGCGTGCAATGGACTCGATGCTGCCTGACGGCTCTGGCAACGACAGCGCTTGTACCGCGTAGATCTGCTCCCCCGCGACCTGCAGTGGCTCGCGGCTGGTTGCGATGATGGTTGCCTGGGTCGTTCTCAGGAGAGCGTCCGTCAAATTGATGCACCCCTCGAGCAGATGTTCGCAATTGTCGAGTATCAGCAACAACTCGCGCGTCTTGATTTGAGAGCACAGCGTTTCGATGAGCGGCTTGCCTGGAGACTCGTGCAAGCGCAGCGCCTGAGTGACGGCGCTCGCAACTAGCTTCGAATCGCTCAACGGCGCCAGGTCCACAAACCACACGCCGTCGCTGTATCCGGAAATCCCGACCGCAACTTGAAGCGCCAAACGAGTCTTACCAATGCCGCCGGTCCCGACCAGCGTCAACAGCCGTGTCGTCGACAATAGGAGCTTGATCTCATCCAGCTCTCGTTCGCGACCGAAGAACGAAGTCAGGGCCTCCGGTAGATTCGCGCGGTTCCCGCCAGGCTCGATAGAGCTCTCGGCGAGCTCGGTCACCGGTCCTACAAAGCGATAGCCGCGCCCCGAGAGCGTCTGTATCCAGCGCTCTCCCCCAGGCGTCTGTGCGAGCACGCGGCGTATCGCAGAGATCTGGACCGCCAGGTTGCTTTCCTCGACGACCAAGTCGGGCCACGCGGCATCGATGATGCGCGACTTCGCGATGTACTCGTTGCGATGCTCGACCAGCGCCGTCAATACGGCCACGGCGCGCGCGCCAAGAGTGGTTGCCGCTCCCGAGTAGCTGAGCACACCGGCTCCTGGATCAAGCCGGAAGGGACCAAGTTCGTACGAACTGCTCAAACGCGATTTCCTTTGAGGCTGCAGTTCCGAGTCGCCACCGCCGGCCCCCTCAAGCGCATGAGCACTCCGGAACAACAAAAGTTTTATAGATTTTTAACAACTTTTTCAAGACCTCGATGCGACTCCGATCGAAGATCGGCGGCGTCGACTGCTTTGTCGTGAGGAGACTTTGAGGCACCGAATCTTTCTCGCCGCGCAGTCAACCTGGCAGGCGATCAAATCATCGACGCTGTCGCCATCACATCGGCGGTCGTCGGCGGTCAACTGTCTTTGCATCGAGGAGTCAATCATGAGAACTCAACAAACGCATCGCTATCGCGCACGACACCACCTCACGAAATCGGCAAAGGTGATCGCTGCTGTGCTCGGTATTTCCACGTTTTGCTATGTCGGGATCCTGGTGTTGGAGCACGCCGGGAGTTCGTTGACCGCGGCGTGGGAATTGACGCCTGAGAGTCAGAGGGTCGCCGGGACCGCCGATTCCCCCGCAACTCTCGGCCGGGCTACGGCCGCCGTCCCGGCGGCATCATCGCCGAAGTCCATGGGACCGAACTTCGACTATTTCCCCGACCACTACGTGAACCAGGCGACGAAGAACGCAGAGCCAATCGAGACCTTTTGAGCCTTGAGACCATCGTCCCTGGAAAGGTTTCGGCCTGCCAGGCAGTCCGTTGTTTGACGTAACGCAAATTGGACCGCGGGTCAGTATGGTTCGATAGCCGAGTCTGGTACTTAGGCTCAAGGTTCGTTGCTCAAGATAATTCTTGTTCTCGTGGCTGCCAGTGTCTTTAGCATCGGGCACGGACAGCAGCCCAATGGACAGGTCAAGGGCAGCGCCTGGCAGCACACTAGCGAAAGCATGGGCGCCGCGCTCGCTAACGCGTGGGTGGCAGTGCCCGCACGAGCAACGGGAGGTTCATCGTTCGTCGGCAAGTTGTCCGAGGCTCCGAAAACGGTAGTGGCGAAGGTGCCCGTGGTGGTGTTTGCTCATGGCTCGTCGGGCATCAACGACGCGATCAAGTCGTGGCAGAAGTGGCTCGCCGACGAGGTCGGCATCGCCAGCATCACGCTCGACAGCATGCAACTCACGGACCGGCTCACTTACACATCGCCGGTCGCCAAGGACGTCTATGAGAAGGTGCACGCGCTGAGAGCACAGGAGATCAGGGCGGCGGTGGCGGCAGTACCCACCCTGGCATGGGCAGATCCGGCACGGATCATTATTGCGGGAACCAGTGAGGGCGCAGTCAGCGTCGCCCGATATCAGGGAGCGGACGGAGCCCCAAGGGAGATCGCGCGGATCATTTACAGCTGGAGCTGCGAGCCCAACTATCACGTCGAGGCACCACGGACCGCGATACCCGACACTATGCCGGTGCTCAATGTCATGTCGTCTACCGACCCGTATTTTTCGCAGAGCAATGCGTTTCTCGGGAACCCCACCGCCAAGGGCCATTGCGGCGACGCGCTCAAGGAAAACAAGATGGCCGAGATCGTTCTGCTGCCTCAGGCGCCGCACACGCTGTTCAACCTTCCTGCCGCGCGCGGCGTCACCAAGGTTTTCCTGCTGCAGATACTTGGTTGAGCGAGCATCTGCGAGCGCGCCGGCCGGTCATCGCTCGCTTCCCACACCCAAGCCGATCGGCTCCAGCGACGTGGCTGCCGGCGACTGCACGCGATGAGGACAGCGCATTTCGCTCCAACCCGGCCGCAGGCATGGCATTTCACTATTGACACGCCGGAGCCTCCCGACTTATCGTTAACATATTAACTATCTGCCGGGCCGCCGGTGCTGTGGTGTTTGCAGCCGGAGCGCGCTTCAGGGGAGCCTCTCTTGGCCACCGCGTGGGCAAGAACGCGAGCGATGTCGCAGCCCGATCGCATCGAAGCCGATCCTGCGAACGGCACCGTAAACATCGATGGACGCGATGCCGACATTGACAGCATCGATTGGGACGTGCCGACGCGCGGCACGGTGTTCGGCAGCTTGCTCAACTACCGGGGTGCGCTCGCCGCGCTGGGCAGTGCAGTCGATGCGCCGCCGTATCAGGCACCGCCGCAGGCACCCGTGCTCTATATCAAACCGGCCAACACCTGGGCGCCCTGGGGCGCGCAGATCGTGCTGCCGTCCGCTCTCGCTGCCGTGGAAATCGGCGCCGCGCTCGGCATCGTCATCGGTTCCACGGCGTGCCAGGTTCCCGAGCGGGATGCGCTCGACTGCGTCGCAGGTTACACCATCGTCAATGACGTCTGCGAGCCGCACGCGAGCCTGCATCGGCCGGCGATCCGCCAGCGTTGTCGCGACGGCTTCTGCCCGATCGGACCGTGGGTGATCGAAAGACACGAAGTGCCGTCGCCGGATGCGCTGCGCTTTCGCGTGCTAATTAATGGAGCGCTCGCTGCAGAGAACACGACGGCGAACCTGATTCGGCCCGTCGCCCGGCTCATCGCCGACATCACCGAGTTCATGACGCTCGCTGCGGGCGACATATTGCTTGCGGGGGTGCCGGAGAACGCGCCACGTGCACGCGCCGGCGATCGGGTTCGAATCGAGATCGACGGCGTGGGCGCGCTGGAGAACTCCTTCGTCGGGGAGCGCCGGTGAAGCGTGCTCGCGTCATCTGGAACGGAGCAGTCCACGATGCGACCGAGGCCGCAGGACGTCTGCGGCTCGACACAGGAGAACTCGTCGGTGAATCCGACGTGGTCTGGCTGCCGCCTCTTAAACCCACCGAGCGTCCGCGCACCATTTTCGCGCTGGGGCTCAACTACGCCGACCACGCGAGGGAGCTCGCGTTCAAAGCACCCGAAGAGCCCCTCATCTTTCTCAAGTCGGAGAGCACGCTGATCGGTCATCGTGAGCAGACGCAGCGGCCGCCCGACGCGACGTACATGCATTACGAATGCGAGCTCGCGGTGGTGATCGGCCGCAAGGCGCGACGTGTCACGCGTGCCGACGCCTACGGATACGTCGCCGGCTACACCGTGGCCAACGATTACGCGATTCGCGACTACCTCGAGAACTACTATCGCCCCAACCTGCGCGTGAAGAATCGCGACGGCTGCACTCCCATCGGGCCGTGGCTGGTCGATGCGGAGAACGTGAAGAACCCGATGAACCTGCGCTTGTCGACCACGGTGAACGGCAGCGTGACTCAGCGCGGCAGCACCGCCGACATGATCTTCGACATTGCCTTCCTGATCGCGTATTTGTCCGCGTTCATGACGCTTTCGCCCGGCGATGTCATCCTCACCGGGACACCCGAGGGACTGGTGGGCGTGCATCCGGGCGACGAGGTAGTCACGGAGATCGGCGGCATCGGCCGGCTGGTGAACACCATCATCGGCGACGAAGCGCTGTCCGAAGCTGCATGAACGCGAGAGTGGCGCAATGATCAAGCATCTCATCGATGGGGGGCCGGTCGAAAGCAAGGCGGTTTTCGAGAATCGCAATCCTGCGACCGGTGAAATCCTCGCCGAAGTTGCCGCCGGCGCCGATGCCGAGATCGATGCCGCGGTGAGCGCCGCCAAGCGCGCGTTTCCCAAGTGGGCGGGACTGTCGGCGAAACAACGCGCCAAAATCATGCGCCGCCTGGGGGAGCTGATCGAGCGCGACGTGCCGGCGCTGGCAGCGCTCGAAACCGATGACACGGGCCTCCCGATCCATCAGACGTTGCACCAGCTTATTCCACGCGCGGCGGAAAACTTCTACTTTTTCTCCGAAGTCGCTACTCGCATGGACGGGCATTGCTATCCCGTCGATCGGACCATGCTCAACTACACGCTGATGCAGCCGGTTGGCGTATGCGGTCTGATCTCGCCGTGGAACGTGCCGTTCATGACCGCAACCTGGAAAGTAGCGCCGTGCCTCGCGCTAGGGAACACCGCGATTCTGAAGATGTCCGAGCTGTCGCCCATGAGCGCCGACCGGCTCGGCGCATTGGCGCTCGAGGCCGGGGTGCCGCAAGGCGTGCTCAATGTGGTGCATGGCTACGGCGGCGATGCCGGAGAAGCGCTGGTCAAGCATCCCGACGTGCGGACGATTTCGTTCACCGGTGGCACCGTTACCGGCAAGCGCATCATGGCACTGGCCGGGTTGAAGAAACTGTCGATGGAGCTCGGTGGCAAGTCCCCAGTGCTCATTTTCGACGACGCGGATCTCGAACGCGCGCTCGACGCAGCGCTGTTCACCATCTTTTCGCTCAACGGCGAGCGCTGCACCGCGGGCTCGCGCATTTTCGTGCAGCGCAGCGTCTACGACGACTTCGCGCGCAAGTTCGCCGAACGAGCCAACCGGCTCAAGGTCGGCGACCCGCGCGAGGACGACACCGAGCTGGGCTCGATGATCACTCGCGCGCATTGGGAGAAGGTCACCGGCTACATCGAGCTGGGACGCAAGGAAGGCGCCGCAGTGGCCGCCGGAGGAACGGCGCCACAAGACCTTCCTTCGCGGGTGAAGGACGGTAATTTCCTGCGTCCGACCGTGCTCACCAATGTCGACAATCGCATGCGCGTGGCGCAAGAGGAAATCTTCGGCCCCGTCGCGTGCCTCATACCCTTCGCGGATGAAGACGAGGGACTCAAGCTCGCCAACGAGGTCAAGTACGGCTTGGCTTCGTACGTGTGGACGCAGGACATCGGCAAGGCGCACCGGCTCGCGGCTGGCATTCAGGCCGGGATGGTGTTCGTCAACAGCCAGAACGTGCGCGATCTGCGGCAGCCATTCGGCGGCATCAAGGAATCGGGCATCGGCCGCGAAGGGGGCGACGCGAGCTTCGAGACTTTTTGCGAAGTAAAAAACGTGTGCGTGTCGCTGGGATCGCATCCGATTCCGCGCTGGGGCGTGTGAGGCCTTATGGGAAGCCTGGCACTCGCCGCGAAAATCACACACGTACCTTCGATGTATCTGTCGGAGCTTCCAGGACGGCATCACGGTTGCCGCGAAGCTGCGATCGAGGGTCACCGCGTTATCGGCGCGCGCTGCCGCGAGCTCGGTGTGGACACCATCGTGGTCCTCGACGTGCACTGGCTGGTCAACGCCGGCTATCACGTCAACTGCAATCCTGTGTTCAAAGGCGTCTACACCAGCAACGAGCTGCCGCACTTCATCAAGAACCTGCCCTTCGAATACCCGGGCAATCCGGCGCTCGGTCAGCTGATCGCCCAGACCGCGACCGCGCGCGGCGTGTTCACCCGCGCGCACGACGCGACTTCGCTCGACCTCGAATACGGAACGCTGGTGCCCATGCGTTACATGAATTCGGACCAGCACTTCAAGGTGGTCTCGGTCGCCGCGTGGTGCAACTGGCACAAGCTCGACGACAGCCGCCGCTTCGGCGAGGCCCTGCGCGAGGCGATTCAAAACAGTGAGTTCAGGGTCGCGGTGCTGGCGAGCGGATCGCTATCGCACCGCTTCAACGACAGCGGCAGCCCCGAGGAATCGATCCACGACATCAGCCGCGAGTTCTATCGCCAGGTGGACCTGCGCGTCGTGGATCTGTGGAAGCGCGGCGACTGGAAGACATTCATCGCCATGCTTCCCGAGTATGCGCAGTTGTGCCAGGGCGAAGGGCACATGCACGACACGGCGATGCTGCTGGGGCTTGTCGGTTGGGACGCTTACGATCAACCGGTCGAGGTCATCACCGATTACTTCGCGAGCTCGGGTACCGGTCAGATCAACGCCGTCTTTCCGCTGCCGCGCTCGCTTGCGTCTTCTTCCGGGTGCCGATGAGCCTCGCCGCCGCCGACACCATGCCGCACATCACCGTCGAATACACCGCCAACTTGAAGCCCGAGGCCGACATCCCGGGCCTCCTGGCCAAGATCAACGACGTTCTCATCGCTCAGAATGGTGTGTTTCCGGTTGGCGGCATCCGCTCGCGGGCGATCGAGCTCAGCGATTTCCGCATCGCCGACGGTGCCGCCGATGATGCCTTCGTCCATGTGACGGTGAAGATCGGGGCGGGACGTGATGAGACGGTGAAGAAGTGTGCCTTCGACGCTCTGTTCGAAGCCATCAAAGCGCACTTCGCTTCCATCTATGCCAAGCGCTATCTCGCGCTGTCGATGGAGATTGCGGAGTTCAGCGAGGCGGGAACCTACAAGCACAACAACATCCACAAACGTTTCGTGGAGCGCTGATGCAGCCATGACCACGCTTGCATTACAGAAAATGGCTCAGGCAGACCGCGCTCTCGACCAGGCGAGCATCGCCGCCGCTGTCTCCGCACTCGATCGCGCCGAGCAGACGCGACGACAGATCGGTCAATTCTCGCTGGTTCATCCCGGGATGACCATCGCCGATGCCTACGCCATCCAGCGCGCCTGGGTGGAGCTGAAGATCGGCCGCGGTCGGCAGATTCGCGGCCACAAGATCGGGCTCACCTCGCGCGCCATGCAGCAGTCCTCGCAGATCGACGAGCCCGACTATGGCGTGCTGCTGGACGATATGTTCTTTGCCGACCGTGGTGACATTCCGTTTCGGCGGTTCATCGTTCCAAGGGTGGAGGTCGAGCTTGCGTTCGTCCTCGACAAGCGGCTCGAGGGACCACACTGCACCCTGGAAGACGCAATGGGCGCGACCCAGTATGTCGTGCCCGCCGTGGAAATCATCGATGCGCGCATCGAGCAGCTCGACAGCAAGAGCGGCGCCCCGCGCAGGGTCGTCGACACCATATCCGACAACGCCGCGAACGCGGGCATTGTTCTCGGAGCCTCGCACGTGCAGCCGCGAGACATCGATCTGCGCTGGGTCGCGGCGCTGCTCTATCGCAACGAGGTGATCGAGGAGTCCGGCGTCGCCGCGGCGGTTCTCGATCATCCGGGCAACGGCATCGCGTGGCTAGTCAACAAGCTTTCTGTGCATGGTGTCGCGCTCGACGCCGGCGAAGTCGTGTTGAGCGGCTCGTTCACCCGCCCGGTGGCAGCGCGGCCGGGCGATGAATTCCGAGTCGACTACGGCTCGCTCGGTGTGATCTCCTTCCGCTTCGACAACTCCGCCTCTTAACGAATCGGAGGCAAGTCCATGGCAACCCTGACTCGGGCTAGAAGACCGGCCGCCGCAAGGCAGGCACCTGCGCGAAACCGACGCGAGCCGAAGATCGCTCCAGAGGAGTGGCGCGCCAGGATCGAGCTTGCCGCCTGCTATCGTATCTTCGCTCAGCTCGGATGGACCGAGCTCATTTATAACCACATCACCCTGCGCCTGCCGGGCCCCGAGAAGCGCTTCCTCATCAATCCCTTCGGATTGCTCTATTCCGAAGTGCGCGCATCGAATCTGGTGAAGATCGACCTCGACGGCAACATCGTCGGGGAGTCGAAGTGGCCGGTCAACCCGGCCGGGTTTACTATTCACGCCGCCATCCACGACGCGATTCCACGAGCGCATTGCGTGATGCACACGCACACGACCGCAGGGATGGCAGTGGCGTGCAGCCAGGCGGGACTGTCGATGAGCAATTTCTATTCGGCACAGCTCTTCGACAAGGTTGCCTACCATGACTTCGAGGGCATCACGGTGCACGCCGATGAGGGTCCGCGGCTCATACGCGCCATCGGCGACAAACCCGCGGTGGTCCTGCGCAACCACGGACTGCTGGCCTGGGGAGACACCATTCCCCGCACCTTCGCCATCCTGTGGCTGCTCAACCGCGCCTGCGAGATCCAGTTCGCTTCCACTTCGATGGGTGCGGTGATCCAGGTTCCCGAGGACATACAGCGCAAAAGCACGCGCGACTCGCTGCAGTTCAGCGAGCGCTTCGGTGCCGGAAAGGACGTGTTCGACGCGCTGACACGGGTGATCGATCGCATTGATCCGTCCTACAAGACATGAGGATCTGCATTTTCGGCGCCGGTGCGATCGGCGGTTTCCTGGGAACACGGCTCGCCGCGGTGGGCGGCAACGTCTCGGCGATCGCTCGCGGAGCGACTGCGCAGGCGCTGCGCAAGCATGGCTGGCGCCTGGAAACTGAAGGCAGGCTTTTGAGCGCGTCGGCGCGTGTCGTCGAATCGCCTTCCGAGCTCGGTCTTCAGGACGTCGTGGTAATCGCCGTCAAGGGGCCGTCGCTGCCGGCCGTTGCCGCAACCATTGCGCCTCTGCTGGGTCCGGACACGGTCGTGATCACGGCAATGAACGGAGTACCTTGGTGGTTCTTCCACGGTTTCGGGGCGCGCCACAAAGGAATGCAGCTCAAGTCAGTCGATCCGCAGGGGCGCATCGCTGCGGCGATTCCGGCGCGGCACGTTATCGGTTGCGTGGTGCACGCCGGCTGCACCACGCCTGAGCCCGGACTCACACGCAACATGGTCGGCAGGCGTCTGATCCTGGGAGAGCCTCGGGGCGGCGAGTCGGCTCGACTAGAAAGCGTAGGCGCGCTGTTCCGCGATGCGGGCTTCGATGTCGAGCTCTCCAGGTGCATTCAGCGCGACATCTGGTACAAGCTGTGGGGCAACATGACTATGAACCCTGTATCCGCCCTCACGGGGGCGACTGCCGACCGCGTGCTCGATGACGCGCTGGTGAACGCCTTCTGCCTGGTGGTGATGAAGGAGGCCGCGGCGATTGGCGCGCGCATTGGCTGCGACATCACCGAGAGCGCCGAGCAGCGCAACCTGGTCACGCGCAAGCTCGGCGCTTTCAAGACGTCCATGCTGCAGGATGTTGAAGCCTCGCGTCCGGTCGAAATCGACGTCCTGCTCTCCGCGCCGCGCGAGATCGGCGCGGCAGTCGGCGAGGCGACGCCGTATCTCGATGCATTGCTGGGCCTGGCCCGACTGCAGGCCCAGATACGCGGACTTTATCCGCGCTGAGCACGTTCGCCACTATGAAACCCGCGCACCGCAATCTGCCGCTGCTGCTCCTGCATGCCCGCGAAGCGGCGATGGCGCATTTCCGGCCGATATTGAAGCGCTTCCGATTGACCGATCAGCAGTGGCGCATCGTGCGCGTGCTGAGCGAAGCGGAAGATGGGCTCGAGCCCGGACAGATCGCGGAGGCGTGCAAGATCCAGAAACCCAGCCTGACTGGGATCTTGACACGCATGGCCCAGATGAAGCTCGTCGATCGCGACAGGTCTGAGGTCGATCAGCGCAGGCAGCGCATCTCGTTGACGGCGAAGGGGAGGGCACTGGTCGATCGCATGACGCCCTTCATCGATCGACAATATCAGCGCATCGAACAGAAGATCGGCGTAGAGACGCTGAGCGATATCTACAGGTCGATCGATACCGTGCTCGCGCTTTTGAATGGCGTCGGCGAATCAGGAAACGACCCGGGTAGGCAGCGTCGGCGGGACAGCGTCGGGTATCGCGTCGAAGGCTCATCGCCCGACACGCCGCCGATGCGGGCCGCGCGCAAAGCGAAGAGGCCGGCGCAAGGCGATCGACGACTGCGCGGGTGACGGAGGAGCACGTGCAACTGCGTAACGAAGCGTGTCCCTGCGGCAGCGGCAAGCGCTTCAAGCACTGCCACGGGCGATTGCCGGCGGAGGAACCGAATCCGGTCGACGACAAGGTGGCGTTCATCATCGCCGGCACCCAGCGCGGCGGAACGACATCGCTCGACCTGTATTTCCGGGATCATCCCCGAATCTCGATGGCGGCGACGCGCAAGGAACTGCATTTTTTCGACCACGAGGAGCACTTTGGTTCGGAGTCGGTCGACTATGCCGTCTATCACGCCCACTTCCCGCGCAGGCTCCCGCAACAGCTGCGCGGCGAAGCCACGCCGAGCTACATGTATTGGAACGCCGCGCCGGAGCGGATGGCCCGCTACAACCCCGCCCTGAAGGTCATCATGATCCTGCGCAACCCCATAAGTCGCGCCTATTCGCATTGGAACAAGCAGCGACAGAGAGGACGCGAGCCTTTGTCCTTTTGGGAGGCGATCCAGGCCGAGCCGGAACGCATCCGCCAAGCCCTGCCGCTGCAAATCCGCAATGCGTCGTATGTCGATCGCGGTTTCTACACGCGCCAGCTTGAGCGGGTGTGGCAGCACTTTCCGGTCGCCCAGACGCTGGTCCTTCGCAGCGAAGAACTTCAGCAGACGCCGGAGACGACGCTGCAGCGCATCGCCGATTTTCTCGCAATCGAGCCGTTTCCCCGCGTCACGTCCAAGAATGCCAACAGGAGGGACTACGAGCAGCCGATGAGCGCGAACGAGTGGGAGTATCTCGCCGGCATCTACGCGTCCGAAATCTCGCAGCTCGAACGCACGCTAGCCTGGGATTGCTCGAGCTGGCGCAACGAGCAAGTCGGGGAGCACCATCGTGCAGCGTGAGCGAGCGCAGGCACGCAAGAAGGGTGCCGATGCGGTTGCAGTTCCCGCCGCCGCGCTCACTCATGCTGTGGAACGCCTGGTCGAAGCCGCCGGATGCTCGGTGACGGAAGCCCGCGCCGTCGCGAGCGGGTTGGTGCAAGCCAACCTCTACGGTCACGATTCGCATGGCGTACAGATGGCGCCGCTTTATGTGGCTAATCTGAAGGCCGGGCTCGCTCGCGCGGACCAGTCCCTGCGCGTCGTCGCCGATCATGGCGCGATCGTCGGCCTTGACGGAGGCAAGGGTCTCGGCCAGTCGATCGGTGCGGCGGCCATGCGCATCGCGATCGAGCGCGCGTCGCAACATGGTTGCTGCGTGGTTGGTCTTTCCAATACGCATCACCTCGGCCGCATTGGCCAGTGGGCAGAGCAATGCGCGGATGCAGGTCTCGCCTCGGTGCACTTCGTCAACGTGCTGTCGACGCCGCTGGTCGCGCCATGGGGCGGAACCGACGCGCGTCTCGCGACCAATCCGTTTTGCGTCGGCGTACCGCACGACCCTCACCCGCTGATCCTGGACTACGCGACCTCCAAGATGGCGATGGGCAAGGTCCGGGTAGCTCTGGACCGCGGCGAGCGCGTTGCCAGCGGCGTGCTCATCGACGCCGCAGGGAATCCGACCGACGACCCTTCGGTTATGTTTCAGGATCCGATCGGCGCCCTGCTGCCCTTCGGGGAGCACAAGGGTTACGCCATGGCGGTGATGTGCGAGCTTCTGGGAGGCGCGCTCTCCGGCGGAAGCGTTCAGCACGAGCATCCGCGACCGAATCCCATGATCAACAACATGCTCTCGCTGGCGTTCGTACCGGACAAGCTGGTCACTCGCGAAGTATTCGCGCGGCAAGTCGAACGCCTGGGCTCCTGGGTCAGAGCGTCGCCTTCGCGCGAGGGCACGCGCATATTGCTCCCGGGCGAGCCCGAGCGCATAACCGCGAACGAACGAGGGCGCAGCGGAATTCCGCTTCCCCGTCGCACACGCGAGGCTCTGCTGGCCTGCTCGCGCTCCTTGGGCATCGCCGACGATGACTTCATGTTCAACGCATCGAGTCAACAATGAGCAAGAGTCACGAAAGCCACTTCAGCGTCGAATTCGGGGACTGCGATCCAGCGCAAATCGTCTTTTATCCCAACTATTTTCGGTGGATGGACGCGGCTTCTCTGCGCTTTTTCCGCGCCTGCGGCGTGCCATCGTGGAAGGACATGGAAGCGTCGACTGGAATCATCGGCACGCCGCTGGTTGATGCTTCCGCACGGTTCATGCGGCCGGCGAGCTACGGTGACGTGATCGATGTCGAAACGAGTATCGTCGTGCCGCCGGGCAAGAGCTTCGTGATGAAGCACGTTATCCGTCGCGACGGCGAAGTTCTGGTCGAAGGACGGGAGGTTCGCGTCTTCGCCCGCCGGCATCCGACGGACCCGAGACGGATTCAGGCCGTGCCGATGCCTGATAACGTCCGCAGCCTTTGCGAATTGCCCCCAGCGCGGGGAGAAGAAGCGACGGAGCCCAAGCAGACGAAGTAGATGCCAAGCATCGCACGTGACGACCGTGGGGACTCGCGCGCGGGAGTCGCGGCCAATGCCATGGTGGCGGCAGCAAGTGGCCAACGCTTTGCGGCGGGCGAAGCCGCCATCGCCCGCCTGCGGGTGCCCGGCGCTGCTTCGCTCGTCACACGACTTCGCTCGCCGCGCCACCCGCCACGGCGGGCGCGGCTCACGTCCGCCGCGTCCGCATTGGCCACCTGCTGGGTGCATGATCGCCGGCTCAGGCTCGACTGGCACCCCGCTCGACGGGCGTAGAATTTGAGGTAGTAGCCCACGCAGGATTTCAACTGAGCCAGCCATGACCGACAAGAAATTCGCTTCTCAAGCCGACCTCGAGGAAAAACAGGTCAGCTTCGACAAACTCTCGGATCATGCCTACGCCTACACGGCGGAGGGCGATCCCAACACAGGCATCGTCGTCGGCGACGACGCGGCAATGGTGATCGACACGCAGGCCACGCCGATGATGGCGCAGGATGTGATCCGTCGCGTTCGCGAAGTAACTTCGGTGCCGATCAAGTATGTCGTGCTTTCGCACTATCACGCCGTGCGTGTTCTCGGCGCCTCCGCATACAAGCCGGAACACGTGATCGCCAGTCGTGATACCTACGATCTGATTGTCGAGCGCGGCGAGGCGGATATGAAAAGCGAGATCGAGCGCTTTCCACGGCTCTTTCGCGCCGTGGAATCCGTGCCAGGGCTCACATGGCCGACGCTGGTGTTCGAGAAGCGGCTCACCCTTTGGCTCGGCAAGCTCGAGGTCGAGATCATGCAACTCGGTCGCGGACATACCAAGGGCGATACGGTGGTTTGGCTGCCGCAGGAAAAGACTCTGTTCTCCGGCGACCTGGTCGAGTACGGTGCGACACCGTACACCGGAGATGCTTATTTGAGCGAATGGCCAGCGACGCTGGACGCCATCGCCGCCCTGCAACCGGAAAAGCTCGTTCCGGGACGGGGCGCCTCGTTGATGAATCGACAGGACGTCAAGGCAGGCCTGGACGGTACTCGGGCGTTCATCACTGAAATGTTCGGCTCGGTGAAGCGCGCCGCTGCCGCAGGAAAAGACTTGCGCAGCACCTACAAGGAGACGTACGCCGCATTGAAGCCCAAGTTCGGCAGCTGGGTGATTTTCGATCATTGCCTGCCGTTCGATGTGTCTCGAGCCTACGATGAAGCGACTCGCTATCGCGATCCGCGCATCTGGACCGCGCAGCGCGACAAGGAGATGTGGGAGTCGCTGGAAGGTTGAGTGAAGACCTACACCAATCCCATCTATCTCTACACGAGACCCGCGGACTTGAGTGGCTCGCCGCGGCATTGGCCGGTCATTGTTGCCGGCGCGGGACCTGTGGGCCTGACCGCGGCGATCGACCTTGCGCAGCGTGGAATCGACGTGCTCGTGCTCGACGACGACAACACGGTCAGCGTCGGTTCGCGGGCGATTTGCTGGTCCAAGCGTGCTCTCGAGATCCTCGATCGTCTCGGCTGCGCCGAGCGGATAGTGCGCAAAGGCGTCGAGTGGAACGTCGGCCGGATATTCTTCCGCGACGAGCAAGTGTTCGATTTCAACCTGCTGCCTGAGTCGGGCCATCACCGTCCGGCCTTTATCAATCTGCAGCAGTACTGGGTCGAGCAGTTCCTGGTCGAACGCTTAAGCGAGCTGAGTCAGGGCGAGCTTCGCTGGCAGAACAAAGTCATAGGGATCACGCAGCAGACCGACCGCGTGTCCGTCCGTGTCATGACGTCCGACGGCGAATACACGGTGCAGGCCGACTGGCTCATCGTGGCCGACGGCGCGAGAAGCCCGATCCGCGGAATGCTCGGTCTGGAGAGCGAAGGGCAGGTGTTTCACGACCGCTTCCTGATCGCAGACATCCACATGAAGTCCGACTTTCCGACCGAGCGCTGGTTCTGGTTCGACCCGCCGTTTCATCGCAACCAGTCGGCGCTGCTCCACCGCCAGGCCGACGACGTCTGGCGCATCGACTTTCAGCTCGGCTGGGACGCGAATCCTGAGGAGGAGAAGAAGCACGAGAGCATCCTGCCTCGGCTGAAAGCCATGCTCGGAGACAAAACCGAGTTCGATATCGAGTGGGCCAGCGTATATACCTTCCAGTGCCGCCGGATGCGCTCGTTCCGCCACGGCCACGCTCTGTTCGCAGGAGACGCAGCGCACCTTGTCTCCCCATTCGGCGCGCGGGGCGCCAATTCCGGCATTCAGGACGTCGACAATCTGGTGTGGAAGCTCGAGCTGGTGCTCGAGGAACTCGCGCCGCAGAGCCTGCTCGACAGCTATGACGCCGAGCGTACATTCGCAGCCGACGAGAACATCCGAGCGACCACCCGCAGCACCGACTTCATCACGCCCAAAGGCCAGACGAGCCGCATCTTCCGTGACGCCGTCCTGAGGTTGGCAAAACGCCACCCCTTTGCACGAAGACTGGTAAACGCAGGCCGTTTGTCGGTACCGGCCGTGTTGAAAGATTCCTTGCTGAATACACCCGATAGCGCCTCTTTCGCTTCGACGACGATTCCCGGTGCGCCCGCAGCGGATGCTCCTGTCTCCGGCTCGCGCGGCGACTGGCTGCTGGGTTACCTCGATCAGGGCTTCACGCTGCTTGCGTTCGGGACAACGGTTCCCGAAGACGCCGTGACCGCGCTCGCGCGAGCTCCGATTCCGGTCGCAGTCGTGTTGGTGGGTGGTGCACTGGCGGCAGCGGGAGCAGACCGCATCGAGGATCGCGATAAACTGCTTGCGGCGCGGTACGATGCGCAGCCCGGCACTTGCTACTTATTCCGGCCCGATGAGCATGTGTGCGCTCGTTGGCGTTCCTTCGATCTGGCGTGCGTCCTCGCAGCCGTCGCCCATGCCACTGGACAGACCGCTGCCGAACAGGAGGCTGCGTGAGCGAACACAAGACTGTGTCGTCTGGGATATCGACATTGAACACCGACATCAACATCGCGGCCCCCGATGACTTCTACGAGGAGCTGATCGAGCTGCACCGCGGCCTCTCCGACGAGCAGAGCGCGCTGGTCAACGCCAAGTTGATCCTTCTGCTCGCCAATCACATCGGTGACGCAGCCGTGCTGCGAGAAGCGATGCGCGCTGCGCGCGCCGACGCCGCTTGACTTCAATCGAAACGTTGCGAACGAACGAATCATGACGACGACAAAAGCTTCCAAGCTCTCGCAACAGGCGCCGACCTCGCGAGACGTGGCACTGACGTATCAATCCGGCTTTGGCAACGAGTTCGCGACCGAAGCACTGGCGGGAGCGCTGCCCATTGGCCAGAATTCGCCGCAGCGCGCAGCGTACGGGTTGTACACGGAGCAGCTTTCCGGCACCGCCTTCACCGCACCGCGCGGCGTGAACCGCCGCTCATGGCTGTATCGGATCCGTCCCGCGGCCGTGCACCGGCCTTTCGCGAAAATCGGCAACGGACGCATCGAAAGCCGTTTCGACGCCGTCCCAACGCCCCCCAATCAGATGCGCTGGGATCCACTGCCGATTCCCTCGGCACCGACCGATTTTGTCGACGGCCTCGTCACCATGGCGGGCAACACGGATCCTGCCGCGATGAGCGGCTGCGGGATTCACGTCTACACAGCCAATCGTTCCATGAACGAGCGCTTTTTCTACGACGCCGACGGCGAGCTGCTCATCGTGCCGCAGCAGGGCCGCTTGCGATTCGCCACCGAGCTCGGACGCATCGATGTCGAGCCATGCGAGATCGTCGCAATTCCGCGCGGAGTGCGCTTCCGCGTCGAGCTGGTCGATAAAGCGGCACGCGGTTATGTGTGCGAGAACTACGGAGCGCCGCTGCGGCTTCCGGATCTCGGTCCGATCGGTTCCAATGGACTGGCCAACCCGCGCGACTTCCTCTCACCGCAGGCCTGGTATGAGGACCGCGAGGGCAAATTCCAGTTGATCGCAAAATTCATGGGCAATCTGTGGTCCGCCGACATCGATCACTCTCCGCTCGACGTCGTTGCCTGGCACGGCAACTACGCCCCGTACAAGTACGACCTGCGCCGCTTCAACGTGATCGGCTCGATCAGCTATGATCATCCGGATCCGTCGATTTTCCTGGTGCTCCAGTCGCAGAGCGACACGGCCGGCGTCGATATGATCGACTTCGTGATCTTTCCTCCACGCATTCTGGCGATGGAGCACACCTTTCGCCCACCGTGGTTCCACCGCAACGTGGCGAGCGAGTTCATGGGACTGATCGAGGGCGTATATGACGCCAAGGCTGAGGGCTTCCTGCCAGGCGGCGTGAGCCTGCATAACTGCATGACCGGGCACGGGCCCGACGCCGACACCTTCGCGAAGGCTTCGACTGCGGATCTCTCGAAGCCCACCCGCGTCGCGGACACCATGGCGTTCATGTTCGAGACGCGCCACGTGATTCGCCCGACGCGCTTCGCGCTGGAGTCGGCGCAGTTGCAAGCCGATTACTACCGTTGCTGGGAAGGGCTGCGCAAGCACTTCGATCCTGGGCAACGCTGACGCTTGCCCGCTGCGAAGCCCGACGAGAGCAGGCGGAAGGTGCGCCGCGTCTGCGCGACGCACCCTCAAGCTGCCTACTTCGCGGAACCTGAGCTAGCCGCCGGCGGCGCCCCTTTTGCGCACGGGCCGCGGGCCGGGTGGCATGCGCTGTAGGGCGGATCGGAGTCGATCTGCACCCGAGGAACGTATGCCGCGACTTTCGTATTGCTGCGATCGTCGGCGACGTTGTGCGTTAGCTTCGTGCAGTGGCCTCTCGCCGGATGGCAGACAGAATAGGCCGACTCGTAGAGTGTCGCCGCCTCCATGCCCTGAGGGTCGTTGCTTACATCCGCGGCGCGCACGCCCGTTGCGACAGCAAAACCTGCGACCATGACGAGCGTCGCGGGAGCATACCTGCTAAGAGATCGGGAAGACATGATGAGGCTCCTTGTCGGGTGACAGATGGTTTGACGAGGTTCGTTCCTTCCTGACGCCGATGACTCACTCCAAAGCGAAGAGCCGTAGCGACGAGTCGCGCACTGGGTTCGGCTCGCTTCGCCGGCAAAGACTAAGCCTGCCTCCAGCGGCGACTAAAGGGCTGTGCGACGAAGCCGGGAAGAATGGGAGCGGAACCGGACGATTCGGGCGTGAAGCGTCCAAGCGGCGCAACTGCGAGGGTCGGGTTGCCGCGGACATGCGAATCGACGCTCACAGAACTGTTGGTCGCTGACACGCTCACACCAACTCCGACCGGTGCTGTTTCTGCGTCGGGGCGTACCTTCCAGACCACCTGACGCTCCTGTCTGTCCCCATCCGCCTGCTAGGCCACGCTGGGCTTTCCGTCGCCGGTTTCGACGCCTTCGCCCAACGAATCGTCGGCTTCGTCGCGTTCGCGTTGAGAACAGCCGGGGCGCTGCATACGATGAGTACCGACAGACGCCGCATGGGCGGCCGAGTCGAGATCCCGTGGATCAGAATTTCGAGATTGTGTCAGAACGCAAACCTAACAGGAGATACGCCATGACGAGCTACGAATCCGGTACTCCGCGCGTCACTTGCGCCATCGCCGCAATCGCCATGACAGCGATCACCATCGGTGTAATGGTCGTCTTGCCGGCGAAAATGGAGCCCGATAGTCAGACGTTCGTGGCGCTGGCAATGTCTCAGGGCGCCACAAGCAAATCGTGTAGTCCCGCGCGATCGATGAGCGTCGAGGCGGTAACGCCACGTCAAACGCCAGCCACCGCTGTGATCTCCAATGCGGAGTTGAAGTGCAAGCAGCAGGGGTGAGAGTGCAGGGTTTAGCCGCGATGGGGCGCGATCGCCTGGACGGGCACAGCGCCCACACCAACGGCCTCGTCCGGACGGCGCGGGGCAGGTTCGAAGGGAAACTCCAGCAGAGCCTCGGTTGCGCCTTCGCCTCGTCTTTGAAGCGAGAGGCTCGCGTCGCCGCCAAAGAGCGTGGCAAGCCGTTCGCGGATGCCGGTGATGTCCTCTCCGTCGTTTTCTGGAAGGAAGCCGGCGCCGGTGTCGGTGATATCGAGACGGAGTTTCCTATCAGCGATCGAGGCAAGTATGTGAATCGATCCGCTCGATCGCGCCCCTGCGCGGCTGTGCGCGATCGCATGATCGATGAGCGGCAATAGCATCATCGGCGGCATGCGCGCGTCGCCGACCTCACGCGTCATATCGACCTCGAAGCTAAGCCCTTCCCCCAGCCGCTGGCGCACGATGCCAAAATACGCGCGAGCGAGTTCGATCTCCTGACTAACGGTCGACGAAGTGTCGCGCATCTTCGGCATCGCGGCACGCAGGTAGGCGATCAGCTCGTCAAGCATGCGCTCGCCCCGCGTCGGATCGCTCTCGTAGAGCTGCTTCACGTGCGCCAGCGTGTTGAACAGGAACTGCGGCTCGACGCGCGCCTGCATTGCCTGGAGGTCGGATTCGATGCTGCGCCTCTCCGCGTCGATCCGATCGAGTTCGGCGCGGTGCATGCGTTCGCGCGCTTGCCGCTCCCGGCGGCGATCGATGATCACCCAGAACACAGCGCAGCCGACTACCGCGTTTTCGAGGAAGGCATAGAGGTAGAAGCCGATACCCGGAGGGCGAACACCACCGAACAGCGCCATGATCATCGTCGCCACGAAAGCCAAGGCCAGCGCGGTTCCGACTGCCGCACCCACGACGGCGGCCAGCGCATAGGCGCCACGACGCGAGGGATCCTTCCCTGTCAGCCGATCGGCAACGACGAAAGCCAGCAGGAGTGCGAAAACCCTGATCTGCGCACCGACAAACGTAAAGGGCACACTGCGAAGACCCACGCCGCGCGAGCCGCCCGTCACCAAGCCGAAGAGCAGGAACGCCAATCCCAGAAGGAACGTCGTTCGTAGCTGCGCGGGGGTTATCCCGCGCCATGCAGCGAACACCAGCCGTAGCGTGAGCTTCGTCGGAGGAGGAGACAAGGCAAACGTCGTCACGGCGCTGGTGCGACAGGAGTTGCCGGAACATACGCCAAGCGAGGCAGCGCGATCGTGGCGACCACTCCGCGCGGCGCGTTCATCCTCAGCGTGAGCCGGGCCGCCGCTCCGTAGGCGCCCGCGAGACGGGCGCGGATGTTGGCGAGCCCAGTCCCGGCGCCCGACGACTCGACGAAACCGCGTCCGGAGTCTGCCACGCTCACACACAACTGATTTTCCTGGACTGTCGCTGAGATCCGGATTTCTCCGCCCTCGGGGAGCGGCGCGAGCCCATGCTTGATGGCGTTCTCGGCGAGCGTCAGCAGCATCATTGGCGGGAACTTCGCTTCGCGAAGCTGTCCCGGAATTTCGATCGCGAAGGCCAGCCTCTGGCCCATGCGGAAGCGCTGGATCGCAAGATAGGACTCCGTCAGCTCGGCCTCGCGCCCAAGGGTCGAATCCGCTGCTCGCATGTGCGGAAGAGCAACCTCGAAGTAACGCATGAGATTGTCCAGCATCGTCACGGCGTTGGCGGCGGCGGTCTGGTAGAGCCGGCGAACGTTGGCCAGCGTGTTGAAGAGAAAGTGCGGCTCGATTTGCGCCTGCAGCATGCGCAGCCGCGCCTCGTCGCTCCGCTCGATGAGCAGCGCACGATCTCGCTCGGCGGACATCGCGCGCGCGGCGCTGCGGTCAGCGGTACGCAGAGACGCGAACACCGTGGCGAAGAGCACGCACAACAACCCATAGCGTACCCAGGAACGGGCAAACGCGGCGAGCGGGTCGTCGCCGAAGCCAATCGCAAACTCTGCACGCGGGACGTCGGCGATGACCGCCTTGAACGCCATGCCGGACTCGAACAGCAGCATGGCAAAGACGCCGATAGCGGAGGATAGGGCGAGTGCAAGGGCCAATGCAGCGTAGCGCAACGCGGCGCTGCCCGTGACGAGATTCCAAGTCGCGACGACGGCGAGGGTCACCGGAATTGCGACGATCAGTCCGCCAGCGACGAAGGTTGCGAAGCGCGTCAGCATTTCGAGCGCGGGAAGGTTGCTGGCGAGTTCGATGCTGCTTCGGCGAGCACCATTGACGACACAGACCAGCGCGACGAGCGAGATGCTTTTACAGGTCAGACCGGCGAGCAGAGGTCCGTGGCGAGAGCCCGCCAGCCGGTGCGAAACCCTCGCGTAATCTGGTGTTCGGACCGACGTCATGAAGCGAGTCTACTTGAACACATACTGGAGTGCGCCGTAGTACATCCGCCCGCGCGGATCAGCGTACGAAGGATCGATGCCCACCTGGAAAGTGCCAGCCTGAACCTGGTTCGACACCGGAGGCGAGGTGTTGAGTGCGTTGCGAATGCCTGCCGCCAAAGTGAGGTTCTTGAAACCTGTGTAGCGCCCTTGCAGGTCCCACACCGAGTAGGATCCGACGCGCCGCGTCGCGCAACCCGACGTATCGAGTTCGCTGCACGGTTCCGAGTAGCCCGACTGGTAGTTGTTGGCGAGGGTCGCGCCCCAGGGGCCTTGCGTCCAGTTGAGTTGCGCGTACTGGCGGTACCGGGCAATCGCGCCCAGCAAACCTCGCTGTCCGACCGCCGTGGGCACACTCTGCGAGACGTAGCCGCTCTCCGAGAAATCGAACACATAGGTGCCATTCACCGAGAGCCAGAAGCTGCCGATCGGCCATTGAGGGCTGCGCCATTGGAAATTCAAGTCGAGGCCTGACGTGGTGATGGTGCCGACATTCGTGGGGTAGCCGACGACGTAGGCGATCTTTCCCGGCAGGTCGGGATACTGCGGATCCGGTGGATCGCGCACGACATAGGATGGCGCCCACGCCGCGTAATCCATTCCGAGGATCACGTCGGCGGGCACAGTGGTGATGACGTTCTTGACTCTGACCCAGTAGTAGTCCGCGCTCGCCGAGACCCCCGGCGTCGGCTCGAACACGATTCCAGCGTTGACCTGCTGCGAGGTCTCAGGCTGCAGTGCTGCGTTGCCGCCCACCTTGCGAGTGATGCCGGTGCCGCCGCAGTCGTAGAAATCCTCGGTGACCGGGCAGCGGATAGGATCCGCAAGGTCGAGGTCAGCGGCCCCGAGCGACTGTGGCTGGAACAGGTCCGAGAGCGTCGGCGCACGGAAACCCGTGCCGTACGCGCCGCGCAGCAATATGGTCTTCGCGGGTTGCCAGCGCAGCGTGACCTTGGGATTGGTGGTGCCGCCGAAGTCGCTGTAGTAGTCGTAGCGCACGGCGACGTTGACCTCGAAGCTCGTCACCACCGGAACGTTCACCTCGCCGAACAGCGAGTAGACGTTCCGGTGCGACGTCGTCAACGAGGGAATGGCGCCCGCGACGCCGGGAACATCGCCGCTGACGATGAAGTCGGAGTTTGACTGCTCCAGGCTTTCGCGACGTGCCTCGAAGCCGAACGCGACCGCGATCGACCCCGAAGGCAGGTCGTAGACGCCGTTGGCGAGCGTCAAGCTCGCGCCATAGTTGCTGGCGCGGTTATCGTTGGCTTGCCCCGTGACCTGAGTCGCGCGCATTAGCTCGAGCACTGAATCGGTGTTGTATCCGAAGGGATCGATCACACCGGACCGCAGCAGTGGCCCGAACTTGCTTTCATAGATATAGCCGCTCACGTAGTCGTCGACCTGGCGGTTCTGCGTATAGTTGGCGGCGAGCTGGTAGTCCCAGCCCTTGATGTTTCCCTGCAATCCGGCGACGCCGTTCCACTGGTCGACTCGGGCCTGGTCGGTGCGGGGCCCCAGCTCGACCGTCCGATAGGCCAGCTGGAGCGGCTTGGTCGGATCGCCGCCCGGCAGCCCGGCCACGTACGCCGCCGGGTAATAGGGGGAGCCGGGCGGCAGCGTCATCGGTGTGAGTGTGATCATCGAGCTCAGCGGTGTGGGTGAGACGCGCTGGACGAAGGTGCCGTAGTAGTACGAGCCTTCGGCGAAGAACTGGTTGTCGGCGTCGATCTGCCAGGTGTAGCGGCCGATGACATTGGTTTTTTCGGCCTGCGGAATCGTCTCGCTCACGCTGGCGAAGTCGAACCGGCATTGGAAAGGCGCCTTGACCGTCGGAAACGAATAAGGCTGGGCGCAGGAGTCGGGCGTCGCGCCGCCGGGAAACGGAATCGTCGGATTGCGCGTGCTGCGGAATCCGTAGACCTTGCCGGTGTGAGGATCCGTCTGCAGGATGTTGGCGGGGAACGAAGCCCCGCTCGTGTTGTCGACACCGAGGCTCGGTATGTACGAGGTCCTGGTGCTCTCGCGCTGCGACGCCTTGAGGGCGTCCTGCTTGAAATAGTCGGCCGAGATGAAGAAGTTGTACCTGTCGTTCTTGAGGTCGCCCGAGCCCACAGTGACATCGACACGTCCGTTGTCGCCTCCGCCCTGCTGCGTCCAGTAGTAATTGGCGTTCACCTCGGCGCCGCGGAAATCGTTGCGCAGGACGAAGTTGATGACGCCGCCGATGGCGTCGGTACCGTACACCGCGGAAGCCCCGTCCTTGAGAATCTCCACTCTCTCAATCGCCGACGCCGGAATGCCGGACAAATCGACGCTCTGGCCGCCGGAGAGTGCGTAGGGCGCGAGCCTGCGTCCGTTCATCAAGATGAGCGTCCGCTGGCTGCCCAGCCCGCGCAGCGAAGCGGCGGTAAAGCCGACGAGCGTGCTTCCAATCCCGAGGGCCTCGTTGGACCCGCCGAATGACTGGTTCGCGCTGATGCGCTCGAGCAGCTCCTGCATGGTCTGCACGCCGCCGTCGAGCAGCTCCTCGCGCGTAATCACCTGCACCGGCAGGCCACTCTCCCCCTCGATGCGCGCGATGTGAGTGCCGACCACCTCGATTTTCTCCATCTTGACGACCGGTGGTGCATTTTGCTGCGCAGCAGTGGGGAACGCGGCGCAGAATAGTAGCGCGATCAGACCAATGCACCGGCTCGTTTGCGCTGGGAGCGGTGCAAGCGTGCGCCGCTTCATCGGCAGTGATGCTCGATCGCTCGCTGACCGCCTTCGAGGTCGCATCACATCTGCCTGAACAGGTGCACATACGACTCGCTCACCGCCAGCGTCTCCTTGCGCTGCTTCAGCCGCACGTGCAAGTGGCCGCGCAGGTCGCGATGGATACCTGCAATGGCGTTGACATTGACGACGGTCGAGCGATGGATCTGCCAGAACACCTTGGGGTCGAGCTCGTCGATCAGCTCCTTGATGGGCTTCCTGATCAACGACTGCGTGTCCGAGGTAGTCACAAGCGTGTACTTGTTGTCGGCCTGGAAGTAGCAGATCTCCTCGACTGTAATCAGCCGAAGGTTTTGCCCCTGAGAGGTGGTGATCCAGCGCAGGTATTCCTTGCCGGTGTCCAGCTTGGCCGCGAGCGCTTCCAGGATCCCGTCCAATCTGGCGGGAGCGCTGGCAACCTTCTCCTTGAGCCTCGCTACGGCGGTGGCGAGCCGCGCCGGCGAGAACGGCTTCATCACGTAATCGACAGCGCCTTGCTCGAAGGCTGCCACCGCATACTTGTCGTAGGCGGTGACGAACACGACGTGGCATTTGCCGCTCGCCTGCCGGGCGACTTCGAGACCGGACATGCCAGGCATCTGGATGTCGAGAAACAGGACGTCTGGCGAGTGCCTGGACAGCGCGTGCATCGCCTGGATACCGTCCTCTGCTTGCGCGCAGATGGTCAGTTCCGGCCAGAGCGCAGCGAGCGAATCCTTGAGCTCGCTGCGCAGCACAGGCTCGTCTTCGGCAATGATTGCCTTGAGTGCGGTCATACCGGATCTCCCTGGCGCATCGATGTGCGTTCGCTCCGGCTCACGCTCGTCCTACTATAAACGGCTCTCAACGCTTGCCGGAACACGCCGGGGATGTGTTAGCATGCGGCCCCTTCGAGCGCACCAGCGTCTACGCCCAAAGCCTATGCCAGTGTTGGCGTCGAGGCTTTGGAATCAGACGAAAGCTGGAAAATACGGCGCCAATCCAGGCCCGCGCGGTGTGAATCCGCGGCCAAGTGGAGCGAATTCGGAAGGCTTGGTTGTGCCAGCGCCTCGCCGATCGCTAACGCACTAGGAACGCAGCCTCGAAATCCGAGGTCGCCGCGCTCGAGCTAATACCGTTGCCATTCTGCACAATCGCGCGCAGCTGAAACCAGCTTCCCGATAGACGCCGGCAGTCGCCCACTTCAGGCCACGCGCCGTTCGGCGTGAACTCACCTGAACAGGTGACGATTTGTGCCTCTGCCTTCCCTACTGTGCGCTCATGGATCGATGGAATGTGCGATCCAGATGAGCAGCACCCGAAGCCAATTACGAAGGGGAGATAAGCGATGAACACGACCGAAACCACTGCACACCGCAGTGCGGGTCACTCTGTAGAGATTACGGGTTTGCCAAGAACGATGAGCTGCGTGTCCAAGTTTGTCGGTCCCATCCTTCTACTTCTAGCCTCATTCGGGTGGACCGATCCGGCTATGTCATCAGGCGATCCTATCGCCGGACAGAGTGCCTACGTGCAGGATTGCGCGCTATGCCATGGTCCA
>DATFSE010000055.1:0-13646 GCA_035262745.1 Casimicrobiaceae bacterium
GAAGCCTTCGAACCGCGGATCGTCGATCAGGCGAGCAGCGATGCCACGAACAAGATCCTCGACGAAGCGCGGACGCTCGTAGGCGCGCTCGGTGACGTACTTTTCGTCGGAGCGCTTCAGCAGCCCGTAGAGCTCGCACGAGGCTTCCTCTTCGGCGAGCGCGATAAGTTCTGCGAGCTTGAGGCTCGTTCCCGCGCGCGGGCGCACGCTCAGGCTCAAGTGCGAGCGCTGGTTGTGCGCACCGTAATCGGCGATCGCCTTGGAGCTTGGGCAAAGACTCATCACCGGTACCACCACCGTAACATCGAGCGAACGCTTACCGCCGAGTGCCTCGGCGGCGAGCCTCACCTCGTAGTCCAGCATGCTTTGGGCACCGGACACAGGCGCGGCTTTGCGCAGGAACCACGGAAACGCGATCTCGATGCTTCCCCCCTCGGCCTCGAGGCGCGCAAGCAGCGCCTCGAGCAACCCGGGCAATGAAGCGAGTGAAAGCGGATCGGACATCTCGTCGATCACCGAGACCAGCCGTGACATGTGCGTGCCTTTGCGCTCGGCCGGCAACGCCACGTACACGTTGCACGACGCCACGGTCGACGAAGGCTCGCCGTCGACGTCGACGAAGCGCAGGGGATACCGCAAACCGTGGATGCCGACGCGATCGATGGCGAGCTCGCGCGCGTCCGGATGTGACTGGACGTCGGGAATCGCCGGCACTTCGGGGCGGTTCATGCTTTCCTGTCCTTTGGGCCCTACGCCGCCGGTTTGGCCACGACCTTGATCGCTGCGACCGAAGCCACGCCGGCCGGGACTTCCATAGGACGCGTGCCGAAGCGCTCGACAATCGACGCAGCGATACCCTTGGCGTCGAGTCCGCTTCGCGCTAGCAGGAGCGAGGGATCGCCGTGGTCGAGGAATGCGTCGGGGAGGCCGAGATGCAGAATCGGCATGATGATACTCATTTGCGCCAGCGCCTCGGCCACGGCACTGCCGGCGCCGCCAGCGATGACGTTCTCCTCGACGGTCACCAGGCACTCGTGCGACTTGGCGAGCCACTCGATCAATTCGGTATCGATGGGCTTGACGAAGCGCATGTTGGCCACGGTCGCGTCGATCTCGTCTGCTGCTGCCAGCGCGGGATGCAGCATGCTGCCGAAAGCCAGAATGGCGATCCTGTGCGTGCGCCGCTTGCTCTCGCGCCGCAGCTCGCCTTTTCCGATCGGCAACGCGTGCATCTCGTGCTGCAAGCTCACGCCCGGTCCCGTTCCCCGGGGATAGCGCACCGCGCTGGGCGTATCGAGAGTGAACGCGGTGTATAGCATCTGACGGCACTCGTCTTCGTCGGCGGGCGCCATCACGGTCGTGTTAGGCAGGCAGCGCAAGTAGGTGAGATCGAAGCTGCCGGCGTGTGTCGGCCCATCTGCCCCCACGACCCCGGCGCGGTCGATGGCGAACATCACTGGAAGGTTCTGCAGGACGACGTCGTGAATCAATTGGTCGTAGGCGCGCTGCAGGAAGGTCGAATAGATCGCGACCACGGGCTTCAGCCCCTCACATGCAAGCCCGGCGGCGAAAGTCACCGCATGCTGCTCGGCGATGCCGACATCGAAGTAGCGGTCGGGATACTCCTTTGAGAAGCGCACCAGCCCGGATCCCTCGCGCATCGCCGGCGTAATGCCGATCAGTCGCAAATCGCGCTTGGCCATGTCGCACAGCCAGTCACCGAACACCTGGGTGTAGCTAGGTTTCGCCGCAGGTTTGGAGACGATGCCCACCGCTGGATCGAACTTGGTGACGCCGTGATAGAGGATCGGATCGTCCTCCGCTTTGCTGTAGCCGTGTCCTTTGCGCGTCATCACATGCAAAAGTTGCGGCCCGGAAAGCTCCCTGACGTTGGAAAGCGTCCGCACCAGCGTATCGAGATCGTGTCCGTCGATGGGACCGATGTAGTTGAATCCGAATTCTTCGAACAGTGTGCCGGGGAGCACCATGCCCTTCATGTGTTCTTCCCAGCGCCGTGCCAGCTCTTTCACCGGCGGCAGCTTGGACAGCACTTCCTTGCCGCCGCGGCGCACGGTGGCGTAAACGCGACTCGAGAGCAGCCGCGCCAGGTACCCGTTGAGCGCGCCGACCGGCTCTGAAATCGACATGTCGTTATCGTTGAGAACGACCAGCAGATCGGCGTTGGTGGCGCCGGCATTGTTGAGCGCCTCAAAAGCCATCCCCGCGCTCATCGCTCCATCGCCGATCACGGCAACGCATTTGCGCCGTTCGCCCTTACGTTTGGCGGCGATCGCCATTCCCAGCGCGGCCGAGATCGAGGTCGAGGAATGCGCAGTGCCGAAGGTGTCGTACTCGCTCTCCGTTCGACGGGGAAAGCCCGCGATGCCGCCCCACTGCCTGAGCTTCGCCATTCCGTCACGGCGCCCGGTCAGGACCTTGTGGGCGTAGGTCTGATGACCCACGTCCCACACCAGGCGATCGTACGGAGTCTCGAATACGTAGTGCAGCGCGATCGCGAGCTCGATGGTGCCGAGATTCGACGACAGATGACCGCCTGTCTGGGCAACCGACTTGAGAATGAAATCGCGCAGCTCGCGAGCGAGTTGCGGCAACTCGCTCGTGTCGAGCTGGCGCAGATCCGCAGGCGTGTTGATCTTGTCGAGAAGCATTAGTTGGAGCGTGCTATCAGTTGGAGCGTGCTGTGAGCCAGTCGACGATTTCACCCAGCCGACGCGCCCCCCGGCCGGAGTCCGCGAGCGCGGAATGCGCCTCGACGCGCAGCTTGAGTATCAGCTCTCTGGCGGCAGCAAGTCCCATCACCGACACGTAAGTCGGCTTCTGCTGTGCGGCGTCCTTGCCTGCAGTCTTGCCGAGGCTCTGCGCAGTTCCTTCGACATCGAGAACATCGTCGACTACCTGGAATGCGAGCCCTACAGCCGATGCACAGCGATCGAGAGCGCGCTCCTGCGCTGCGTTCAGTGGCGGCCCACAGGCTGCGCCAAGTCGAACCGCTGCTCCAATCAGCGCGCCGGTCTTGAGCCGATGCATGCGTTCAAGTTCGTCGACCGCCAGCACGGCGCCTGTGCTCGCGAGATCGAACGCCTGCCCGCCTGCCATGCCGCGCGATCCGGCGGAACGTGCCAGAACCGAGATCCCGTCGGGCACATGTGCTTTGGCCAGCACTTCGAAAGCGAGAGCCTGCAGCGCGTCACCGGCAAGCAGCGCCATCGGTTCTCCGTACGCCACGTGACACGCTGGCCGGCCGCGGCGCAGGACATCGTCGTCCATACAGGGCAAGTCATCGTGAATGAGCGAATAGGCATGGATCAGCTCGACTGCCGCTGCGGCAGCGTCGACGACGCTAGGATCACCGCCAGCGAACTCGCCGGCGGCGTACGCCAGCAGAGCGCGCACGCGCTTTCCCCCGCTCAACACTGAATAGCGCATCGCTCGGTGCAGAGTCTCAGGCGGCTCGTCGGCCGGCGGCAGGCAGCCGTCGAGCACTGCAGCCACGCGTTGCGCGCGCTCGCCCGACCAAATAGGAAATGCGACGTCAGGGTTCATCGTTGCCAGCTCCTTCGGGGGCGAACGCCTTGAGCACTCCCTTTTCCAGGACCTGCACCTGTTGCTGCGCGTCCTTGAGAGTTGTCTGGCAATACTGCAGGAGCTGGGCCCCTCGCTTGTACGCCGCCAGCGAGTCCGCCAGGGAAAGTTGGCCGCCTTCCATGGTCGCTACAATGGTTTCCAGCTCGGCGAGAGCCGCCTCGAAGCTCTTGGGCGTGGCTTGGGGGTCCTGGGACATGGTGGCGAGGTCGAAGGCCGGCGAGAACGTCGCGGACTATTACTGGAACCACTTGGAAAACAATTGAAACTACCCCAATTAGCCGACTGAGGTCAAACACGGGGGCGGCGGAACTTCCCCGTGGACCGTGAGTCTATAAGCTGCTATAATTTCAGCCTAATTTGACGACGCAGCCTGCCTACGACCACTCGTAGTCGGCTGACTTAGCAAAGCGGTTGGGAGGCGGCTTTGGACCGCCTCTTATATTGTTTGTTGGGTTGGCGTTTACGAAGAGGATAGGCAGATGTCCAATCTCGCGACTGCGGATCGGCTGCGGCGCGCCACGTCGCAGTTGCCCGTCTCATGGTACTGCGATCCCGCGGTACTCGATATTGAGAAAAGGTTGCTGTTCGAGCGCGGCGCCGGTTACGTCGGCCACGAGCTGATGGTGCCCAATCCCGGCGACTACTACGCTCTCGCCTGGCGCGACAACTCGCAGGTGCTGATCCGTAACGCCGCGGGGGTCGAACTGCTTTCCAATATCTGCCGGCATCGCCAGGCGATCATGCTCAACGGGCGCGGCAACGCGACCAGTATTGTCTGCCCGATCCATCGCTGGACTTACAACCTCAAGGGCGAGCTGCTTGGCGCGCCCCATTTTGCCGAACAGCCGTGCACGAAGCTCGACAGCGCGCCGCTCAAGAACTGGCATGGGCTTCTGTTCGACGGACCGCGGGACATCAAGAGCGACTTGGCTGCATTGGGCGTCGCCCACGATTTCGATTTCTCGGGATACATGCTGGACCGCGTCGAGGTCAAGGATCTTGCCTACAACTGGAAAACGTTCATCGAGGTCTACCTCGAGGATTACCACGTCGGTCCGTTTCATCCCGGGCTGGGCCAGTTCGTCACATGCGACGACTTGAAGTGGCAGTTCAGCGAGCGCTATTCGGTACAGACCGTCGGCGTCAACGCCGGCCTGGCGAAGCCGGGCACCAAGACTTACGAACGCTGGCACAAGGCGGTGCTCGACTACTACCGCGGCAAGCCGCCCGCGCACGGGGCGATCTGGGTCACCATCTATCCGAACGTCATGCTCGAGTGGTATGCCCACGTTCTGATCGTCAGCACGCTCATTCCGCGCGGGGTCGACCGTACTACCAATGTCGTAGAGTTCTATTACCCGGAAGACATCGGCCTTTTCGAGCGCGAGTTTGTCGAGGCCGAGCAAGCAGCATACATGGAGACCGCGGTTGAGGACGACGAGATCGCGCTGCGCATGGACGCCGGCAGGCGGGCGTTGTGGCGCAGGGGTTTGAGCGAGATCGGCCCATACCAGTCGCCCATGGAAGACGGTATGCAGCACTTTAACGAGTTCCTGAAAGCCGAGCTCGAACCTCACCTGTAGCAACGTGTCCTACGTTGGTCCTTGTCGACGCGCATCGCGTGCCGATAAGGATGACTCCCACCGGATCGACTAAAAACATGCGTACGCTCACTGCCCTCGCCGCGCTGGCGGCGACGCTTTCCGCGCCTTTGCCCGCTATCGCGGCAGCGCCCAACGTTCCCTTCGAGAGATACCGCCTCAACAACGGGCTGGAGGTGATTCTCGCCCAGGACCGCAGCCTTCCGCTGGTGGCGGTCGACATCTGGTACCACGTCGGCGCGGCCAACGAGACGGCGGACCGCACCGGATTCGCGCATCTGTTCGAACACATGATGTTCACCGGGACCAAGCACGTTCCGCGCGGCGTGGCGGAAAAGCTGCTCGAAGCGGCGGGCGGCACCGACTCCAACGCGACGACTTCGTTCGACCGCACCAACTATTTCGACACCGTGCCCTCGAATCAGCTCGAGCTGGCGCTCTGGGCGCACGCCGATCGCATGGGTTACCTGCTCGATTCGCTCGATCAGACGGCACTCTCCAACCAGCAGGACGTCGTGCGCAATGAGCGCCGCCAACGCATCGAGAACCAGCCGTACGGCATCGTCGATGAGGCCGTTTTCCACGCCTTATTCCCTGTGGGACACCCATACCGTCCCGCGATCATGGGTTCGCACACGGATATCCAGGCGGCAAAGCTTGCCGATGTGCGCGACTTTTTCAAGCGCTATTACCGACCCAACAATGCGACCCTGGTGATCGCCGGCGACTTCGACCCGAGCAACGCCAAGCGGCTGGTGCAAAAGTATTTCGGAACATTCCACCGTGGCCCTGATGTCGCGCGGCCGGCTGTCGTGACTCCTCCGATCACGTCCGAGCGACGGCTCACCGTCACCGACCAAATCGAGCTCGAGCGGATCGACCTGGCATGGTTGACTCCGCCGAAGTTCAAGCCGGACGATGCCGAGCTCGCCATCGCTGGATACATTCTGGGCGGCGGCAAGTCGAGCCGGTTGTACAACAAGCTCGTCTACGAGCTGCAGCTCGCGCAAGAAGTCTCTGCGGAGCAGGATTCGTATGCGCTCACGTCGATCTTCGAGATCGAGGCGCTGGCTCGCCAGGGGCATACAGCATCGGAGTTGCAACCGATCATCGATGCCGAAGTCGATCGGCTCGCCACCGAAGGCCCGACCGAGGCCGAGGTCGACCGGGCGCGCAATCAGATCGAGCGCGCACTCTATTCATCGCTGCAGCGCGTCGGCGGTCGTGCTGATGTGCTCAATATGTACAACCAGTACACCGGCGATCCGGGCTATCTCTCCAAAGACATCGAGCGCTACGCTCGCGTAACGCCAGCCGACGTGCAGCGCGTAGTGCGCGAATACTTGCGCAAGAACTCGCGCGTGGCGGTGCTCGCCGTCCGCGGTGAGAAAAAGCTCGATCCCGATCCGCCGGTGTCGCCTGTGCCCACCGTCAAAGGTACGGAGTCGATCAACGTCGACGAGCCGTGGCGCAAGACGCCGCCCAAGGCCGCTTTGGCCCGCGTGCCAGCGCTCCCGGTAGCGCAATCCTTCAAGCTACCTAACGGGCTCACCGTCATGCACCTGTACCGGCCCAGCCTGCCGATCGTGACCGCACGTCTCGTTGTCGACGCCGGCCTGGCTTCGAACGATCCGGCGCGGCCAGGCCTGGCTGACTTCGCCACGGTGATGCTCGAAGAGGGCACCACCTCGCGCTCGTCGCGCCAGATTGCCGATCAGCTCGCGCAACTGGGAGCGGTGTATGCAGCGCAGACACGTCGGGATACAACCGCGCTGCATGTCGATGCGCTGTCTCGCAACTTCGCGGACGCGCTCAATCTCCTGGCGGACATTGCGCAGCATCCGACATTCCCTTCGGAGGAGATCGAGCGTCAGCGTAAATCGCTGCTCAACGAAATCGCGGAATCGCGCGAGCACTCAAGTGCGCTGGCCGACGCAGCGCTGGCGCGCGCGCTGTACGGGCCGGCCAACCCGTATGGGCTCACCGCACTGGGCACGGAAGCTTCGGTGGCGAAGCTCGGCGAGGCCGATCTGCGCAGCTGGTGGCAACGCTGGTTCCGGCCCGGCAACGCGGCGCTCATTGTCGTTGGAGACATCGACACCGCGAGCTTAAGAGCTCTGGCGGACAAACAATGGGGCGGCTGGAATGCGGCGTCCAACTCAGCGCCCACAATGCCGAGCGCGCCATCAGCGACGACCAAAGCGCGCGTCGTCATCGTCGATAAGCCCGACGCGCCGCAGACCGAACTGCGCGTGGGCCGGATAGCAGCCGAGCGCGCCACTCCCGACTATCCGGCGCTGCAGGTCCTGAACGAAGCTCTGGGAGGCGCTTACAGCAGTCGTATTAACTTGAATCTGCGCGAGGAGAAGGGTTACACCTATGGTGCGGCGTCGCGATTCCAATACGGCCGAATGCCCGGCCCGTTTGAAGTCCGAACCGCGGTTCGAGCCGATGTATCAGGCCCTGCAGTCAAGGAAATTCTGCAGGAGCTCAAGCGCGCGGAATCGACGCCTTTCGCTGTGACGGAGCTTGCGCGGGCCCGCGGCTCGCTGGAGCAGTCGCTGCCTGGATTGTTCGAAACCAATGGCGCAATCGCCGCTTCTTTTAGCGAGCTTTTCGCGTACGGCTTGCCGCTCGATTACTACCGCACCCTGCCGGCGGGGTTCAATCGCGTCGACGCCGCTACGGTGGAGAGACTTGCCCGCCGCTACCTCGATCCGGCGTCGATGGTCGTGATCGCGGTCGGTGATCGCAAACGCATCGAAGCGGATTTAAAGCCGCTTGACCTGGCTCCGACCGAGGTCTGGCCGATCGCGGGCACGCTGTATTGATCCCGTCATCGCACGGGCATGCACGTGCGTTGTTTGCATTTATGGCCTACACAACTCTGATTTCCACTGAAGAACTGGCGCAGCATCTCGGCGATTCCGACTTCGTCATCGTCGATTGTCGCCACAATCTCGCCGACACTGCCGCGGGCGAAAACGCGTACCGCCAGGCGCATATCCCCGGCGCGCATTTCCTGCACCTGGATCGCGACCTGTCGGGCATAAAGACGGGCAGGAACGGCCGCCATCCACTGCCGGAGGTCGGCGCGCTCTCTAGTGCACTCGGCCGTATCGGCATCGATGCGTCGAAACAGGTGATCGCCTATGACCAGAACACCGGAATGTGGGCATCGCGACTGTGGTGGCTGCTCCGCTGGCTTGGACACGAGCGCGTCGCGGTGCTCGACGGCGGCGTCGACAAGTGGGTTGCCGAGCGCCGCGCGCTGAGCACGGAATTGCCTGCGCAGCGCAGATCGACTTTCACTGCAACGCCGGCGCCGCTCAATGTCTCGGCAGAGGAAGTTCTGCGTCACCTCGGCGACCGCGGCATGACCATCCTCGATGCTCGCGCACCCGAGCGATATCGTGGCGACATGGAGCCCATCGATCCCGTGGCCGGACACATTCCCGGCTCGATCAACCGACCATACACGGTGAATCTCACGCCGCAGGGAACGCTCAAGGCGCCGGCGGCGCTGCGTCACGAGTTCGAAGCGCAGCTCTCCGGACGCGATCCCGCCTCGGTAGTTCACCACTGCGGATCCGGCGTCACCGCGTGTCATAACCTGCTGGCGATGGCGGTGGCGGGTCTGCCCGGCTCCCGGCTTTACCCGGGCTCGTGGAGCGAATGGTGTTCTGACCCGTCACGGCCCATCGCCAGGGGCGGATAGCGGCACGACGCCCTGGCTGCCAGCCTTCGCGGCCTCAAGCACTTAGTTCAACGCGGCAGCGATACGTCTTCGCGTGCCGCCATCATTCTTGCGGCTGGCCGGCGCGCCTTGCCTCATGCCCGCCCACGCTCAGGGCCGATGGTCGCAGGCGCGCCCGAGTGACTGGTGGCAGCGCTTCGGCATCGTTCGAGCGCGTTTCATTCCTTGTTCCGGCCGCTTCGTCGCTTGTTTCTTGAATCGGTCATGCGCCGTCCGTAACCTGCAGCCATCGAAACGCGCAACCGATGAATCCGGCGAGCGCGGCAACAGCATCCAATGGGGCAGAAGGAGAGCGCGATTATGGATAACCGACTCAAAGCAGTACTCGCAGGGGTGCTTATCGCCTCCGCCACAACGGCCGAAGCGGCTTCGCCGCAGGGGCTTGGACCGCTGTTCGTCGACGCGACGCTAGGCGAAGCGGTGGTCGAGTTCATCGCGCTGGGGGCCCTTTTCGGCACGCTGGGCCTGGCGTTCAAGCTCATCGCCGCTCATGTGAGCGAGTACCGCCGGGTCGCTTTCGTGCAGCTGGCGAGCGATAGTGCCCGAGGCGTGGTAGTCGCTCTGCCAGCGACTGCCGACGCGACCGCATCGGAGTTCGACGATATCAAACGGCCCGAGTTTGCTCCGGTCATATCGCTGATCGAAGCGCAGGTTCAGCGGCAGCGCGCTAACCGCCTTCGCGACGAGCAGCGGGCGAATCTTAACCGCGCCTGAAGATTACCGAGGTCCTCCCGAGGTGCCGCGGCGCAAGGCCGCGGCTTTTTTTTGTGGCGTCAGCGGCCGCTTTGCGCGTTTCGGACGAAGTCGAGCACGGCACGCGTGTACAAGTCCACTCCGATGCTTGCGCTGTCTTCGTGGCCGCCACCCGGAATCAGCACTAGCCGCTTGGGTCCGCCGGTAGCTTCAAACAACCGCTTGCTCATCCTGTACGGAACCTCGGCATCGGCTGTGCCGTGTATCAACAGCACAGGCAGGCGCAACCTGGGCATTTTGGCAACCGCGTCGAAGCGCTGATTCAGAAGCCAGTCGGTGGGAAACATCCAGTACACGGTCTCCGCCATGTCGGGCATCGAGGTAAACGTGCTCTCCACGATCAGTCCGGCAGCCTCGGGGTGACGCAGCGCAAGCTCGATTGCGATGGCGCCGCCGAGCGAATGGCCGTAGATGAACAGCTGGCGGGGATCTACGCCCCTTTGCTGAACAAGATAGTTCCAGGCTGCGTCGGCGTCTTCGTAGACCTGCATCTCGGAAGGGAACCCGCCACCACTCTTGCCATATCCGCGGTAGTCGATGGCAAGGACGTTCAGTCCAAGTCGTTGAAGCCGAGCGACATGCTCGACGTTGCCGCCGATATTCAGATCATTGCCGTGGAGGTAGAGGAATGTCGCCCCGCGCACATCGGCGGATTCGAGCCACCACCCGTTCAATAACGCCGAGCTGCCACCCACCGGCAGCCAAACTTCCTCGTATTTCAAGCCAACGTCCCCCGGAGTCCGACGTACATCGGGACTTGGGAGAAAGATCAGCTCTCGCTGCTTTGTCCACAGATACCAGCTCGCACCAGCGTAGGCGATGACAATGAGGAGAGAGAAAGCAAAGGCGATGCGCAGCGCGGGTCGGGACTTGGCAGTCAGCGTCTTCGCGAAGAATTGTTGCACCACACTTTTCTCAGCTTGATCTGCTTGCGTGCCACTCGTCGAGAAGCTTGTAGCGCGCCCGCTCGCGATCCAGATCGGAGGCAACTAACGCGAACGAGCTGACGTTCCAGAGAATCGGGCGAGGGAGCCTTCGTCGCTGCGGGACGGCGACCCGCCTCGCCAGCGTCAGATGTGGCGAAAACGGGCGTGCTTCTAACACGATTCCGATGCTCGCGAGACTCTGAGCCAGGTTCGCCTGCAACGCGATCACTTCAGAGGGCACGCTTGTAGCTCCGAGCCAGGCGATCCCTGCTTTCCGGAAACAACCGATTTCGTCGAGCGATAGTTGAAACGGAGCGGCCCGGATCGCGGACGCGAGAGCACGTAGCTCGGGCACACTTGACGCCCGCTGCGCGCCCAGAAAAGCCAAGGTCAAATGAACGTTATCCGAGGCAACCGCGCGCCCTCTCGATTCTGCCGCGACTTGACCCGCGAGATCAGCGATCGCTGCACGCGTTGCGGGGTCGGGCCACAGCGCGAAGAACAGACGTAGCGTCGTCTCTGCCATCGCGACATACTACCGGGGCTTTCAGAGCCCGACGTGCTCTGTCTCACCCGCAGCGCTTTCGGCGGCGGCCTCTGCCCCAGGGGTGAAAGGAAACGGCGCGACACTCTTGCGAGCGCCGCGCCGTTCTTCGACAGGAGACCTGGTCTCAGGCGTTCGCGACCGAAAGCTCCGCCTTGGGCTTGTCGAAGAACTGCTCGTCTTCGGTCGAACCCTTGAGTGCGGTGGTTGAGGATTGACCACCCTGAATGGCCTGCGTCACGGCATCAAAGTAACTGGTGCCGACCTCGCGCTGGTGCTTGACCGCGGTAAAGCCCTTGTCGACCGCGGCGAATTCCGCTTCCTGCAGCTCGACGAACGCACTCATGTTGTTTCGCGCGTAGCCGTGGGCGAGGTTGAACATCGAGTAGTTCAGGCTGTGGAAACCCGCTAGCGTGATGAACTGGAATTTGTAGCCCATCGCACCCAGCTCACGCTGGAACCTGGCTATGGTGGCGTCGTCGAGGTTCTTTTTCCAGTTGAACGACGGCGAGCAGTTGTATGCGAGCATCTTGCCCGGAAACCTGGCACGAATCGCGTCGGCGAACGCCTTGGCGAATTCGAGGTCGGGCTTGCCGGTCTCGCACCACAGCAGGTCCGCGTACGGCGCATAGGCGAGTCCTCGCGCTACCGCCTGCTGGAGGCCGTTTCTGGTGCGGAAAAAGCCTTCGACTGTGCGTTCTCCGGTGCAGAAAACCTTGTCGTTGTCGTCTATGTCCGATGTCACCAGATCGGCCGCTTCGGCATCAGTGCGCGCGAGCAGCAGTGTGGGCACTCCCGCCGTGTCGGCAGCGAGCCGCGCGGCGATCAGCTTTTCGACCGCCTCGCGCGTGGGGACCAGCACCTTGCCGCCCATGTGCCCGCACTTTTTCACCGATGCGAGCTGATCTTCAAAGTGCACGCCGGCCGCGCCCGCCTCGATCATTGCCTTCATCAATTCGAAGGCGTTGAGCACGCCGCCAAATCCCGCTTCGGCGTCGGCGACAATAGGCGCGAAATAATCGACGTCGCTGCGCCCTTCCATGTGCTGGATCTGGTCGGCGCGCGCAAAGGTGTTGTTGATCCGCCTCACCACGGCGGGCACCGAGTTCACCGGATACAGCGATTGGTCGGGGTACATCTCGCCGGCGACGTTGGCATCCGCAGCGACCTGCCATCCGGAAAGATAGATGGCCTTGAGCCCTGCCTTGACTTGCTGCAGTGCCTGATTGCCGGACATCGCGCCGAGCGTGTTGACGAAGGGCTCTTCGTTCACCAGCTTCCACAGCTTCTCGGCACCGCGCCGCGCGAGGGTGTGCTCGATGTGGACAGAGCCGCGCAATCGCACGACGTCTTCCGCAGCATAGCCGCGCTTTATGCCCTTCCAGCGCGGATTTTCCGCCCAGTCCTTCTTGAGCCGGGCCGTCTCCAGATCGTAGTTCATCTTCATCGCTGCTCCCATCATCTCTCGTCATGGCCACCCGGCGCGACGCGCGAGCCGGAACCTGGTCGGCGGGGTCACTGCTGCAACTTCGGTTGCAGCCGCGGTCTCCGCGTGCGAGTTGCGCGCGAACGTAAGTCGCGAGCGTCTCGCTGCACGGATCGGCGAAGATCATTCGACCGATCTGGCGGGCATGGATGGGGATATCGAGCGGACCCAGGCCCCGCATGCGTTCCACCGTTCTGGGTTACCGGCGAAACGCGCGTGTCAGCGGGACCTTAACAAAAGCGCCGTGAGGTGACAATAGGAATTATCGCGGCGCAATATAGGAATACTGCCTACAAATCATAAAGTTAAAATGTGATTCCGTATTGTGGAAAAAAAGCAGGTGTGGAGGGGCTGCAAGCTGTTGCAACGCATTACAATTTTGCCCATCTCTGGCGCAACCCCATGATTATGGACGCCTCTCACTGCGTACCGCGCAGCGGGGTCGATGCGGACTCAACCACATCTTGGAAATCGATTCCGGCCGGCCAAGCCTAGGGCGCCCTCGCTCGTGGTATCGGCGCAACGCGGAAGCGTCGACTTGGCCAATCGGCGCGTTCGATGGGCGCGGCCGCGCCGTGCAGACGCGCCAAGCGCGTTAAAGCGGCGCTACTCCGTCGGTTGACCCAGCGATTCGAAACTCGACTCGAGCTGCGGGCTCATTTCGATACCCAGCGTCTTACCCGAAGGCAGCTTGCGCTGAAACCACTGCTCGTAGATGCGAGCCAACTCTCGCGTCTCGGCGAGCCGCCGGAACGTGCGGTTCACCAGGGCGGCGAAATCCGGATCGTTCTTGCGGAACATGATCCCGTAGGGATCGTAGGAGAGGAAGTCGTCGAGCACCATGTAGTCGCGGGGGCTTTTCGATTCGGCGATGGCTGCGAAAAGCACGGCATCGTCACCCGCCCAGGCGTCGACCTTGCCCGAGGCCATCGCTTCGAAGGCCTCGGCATTGCCCGGGACCACCTCGATTCCG
>DATFSE010000056.1:0-3321 GCA_035262745.1 Casimicrobiaceae bacterium
CTATAACCTCCTCCACCCCCCCTGCGACAATCCCTCGATCGGCCGGAAGGTCGCCTTGTAGGCCATCTTCTTGCTCTCGGCGATCCAGTAGCCAAGATAAAGATAAGGGAGTCCCAGCTCGCGGCACCGTTCGACTTGCCAGAGCACGCTGTAGGTGCCGTAGCTCGAGCCTGGCGGATCCGGATCGAAGAAGGTGTAAACCGAGGATAGCCCGTCGTGCAGCCGGTCGACCAGGCTGACCATCCGCAGCCGCCCGTGCTCCCGGAACTCGAACAAGTCGGTCCCGACGTTGCTATGGAGGAGGAAGTGCTGGTACTGCTCGCGGCTGTCCTGGTCCATGCCTCCCCCGGGGTGGCGGTGCCGCTGATATCGCAGGTAAAGAGCGTAATGTTCGCTATCGAACGCCAAATGCCGCCTATTTGCAACTAAGTCGGCATGTCGGCGCCAAGACCGGCGCTGGCTGCGGTTGCTTCTGAACTCATCCACGGGGACGCGGACGGGGACGCATTCCCGGCAGTGATCGCAATACGGGCGATAGGTGAAGGCGCCACTGCGACGAAACCCCAGCCGCACCAACTCGCTGTAAACGTGGCTGTCGATGAGATGGCTGGGAGTTGCCACTTGTGAGCGGGCTAGCCGGTCGGGCAGGTAGCTGCACGGGTACGGCGCCGTCGCGTAGAACTGCAACGCAGCGATCGGTAGGTCGTTGAGCTTGGTCACGGAACTTGGGCAGGTGGCGCAGCGATACTCCAGGCGCCAGCCGGCTGTGGCGAGTTTACCAACCGGGCCAACGCCTCCGCAAACGCCCGCCGCGTAATCAGTCGCGCGCCGAGGCTCGCGAGATGCGGCGTCTGCTGCTGGCAATCGATGAGCGGCATGTCGCGTTGCTTGAGAATCTCGACGAGATGGAACAGGGCGACCTTCGAAGCATCGCTCATGCGAGCGAACATCGATTCGCCGAAGAACATGCGACCGATCGCGACTCCGTACAGTCCTCCCGCGAGCTGACCGTCGACCCACGCTTCGACTGAATGCGCATAACCGAATCGATGCAACCGCGTATATGCCTCGATCATCGCCGGCGTGATCCATGTGCCGCCATGGCCATCGCGCGGCGCGGCACAAGCCTCTATCACCAGGTGAAATGCACCGTCGACACTGATGTCGAAGTCGCCTCGGCTCACAGCCTTGCGCAACGAGCGCGAGACCTTGAACTCATCGACGAAAAGCACCATGCGAGGATCGGGAGACCACCATAAAATCGGCTGGCTCCCGCTGTACCAGGGAAAGATGCCGTGACGATAGGCATCGACCAGCCGCTCCGTCGACAGGTCGCCCCCTGCGGCGATCAAGCCGTTAGGATCGGCGAGCGCCTTATCGATCGAAGGAAACGCTTCGTTAGCGTGCAGCCAGGGGATCACCGGCTGATGATAGCGCGACGCGTGCGTGCAATCCGAATTCTCGGCCGGCTTGCGTACCATCCTCGCAGCAGCGATCATTGCTTCGGGAGATACATCAATGGATCAAATTCGTTGTAGCTGGGCTGGCACCGACACGCAGATGATCGCCTACCACGATAAGGAATGGGGCGTGCCGGTGCACGACGATCGGCTGCTGTTCGAGTTCCTGATCCTCGAAGGTGCTCAGGCGGGGCTCTCTTGGCAGACCATCCTCAACAAGCGAGACGCGTATCGCAAAGCCTTTTCGGGATTTGAGCCGGCGCGTGTCGCGCGCTTCGATCGCCGGCGAATAGACCGACTGCTCGCCAATCCGGCGATAGTGCGCAACCAGCTCAAGATCGAAAGCGCGGTGAGCAATGCTCGCGCCGCGCTCGAAGTGCAACGCGAGTATGGCAGCCTCGACCGCTTTTTATGGGATCAGGTCGGCGGCGCACCACGACTCAATCGCTGGCGCACCGCCCGCGCGGTGCCTGCGCGCACGGCCGTGTCGGATGCGATGTCGAAGGCGCTCAAGCAGCGTGGCTTTCGCTTCGTCGGCTCGACCATCTGTTACGCGTTCATGCAGGCAACCGGCATGGTCAACGATCATGCGGTGACATGCTTTCGTCATGCCGAGCTCTCTCCCTGAAAGATGCTAAGTGTTCTAGTGCGTCCGCACGATGACCGGCGCCTCCGGCGTCGCGCTTGACGGCGCAACGAGGCCGAACTGCAGCGCGGCAAGCCTGCGATACAGCGGATCGTCGCGCACCAAGGTCGCATGCGTTCCCTCGGCCACCGCGACGCCGCCGTCCAGCACGACGATCCGATCCGCGCCGACGACTGTCGCCAGACGGTGCGCGATGATAAGCGTGGTCCGCCCTCTCATTAGGCGATCGAGCGCGAGTTGAACCATGCGCTCGCTCTCGGCGTCGAGCGAGCTGGTGGCTTCATCGAGCAGCAGGATAGGCCGTCCCGACAGCACGGCGCGCGCGATCGCCAGACGCTGACGCTGACCCCCGCTCAATTTGACGCCGCGCTCGCCCAGCTCGGTCTCGAAGCGATGCGGCAGTCGGTCGAGAAATTCGCTCGCATAGGCCGCGTCGCAGGCGTCGCGAACCTGAGCATCGGTCGCGTCGGGCCGCCCGTAGCGCACGTTGTCCCACACGCTCGCAGCGAAGATCACCGGCTCCTGCGGCACCACGGCGATGCGACTGCGCACGGCACGCGGGTCAGCCGTGCGCACGTCGACGCCGTCGATCAGCACGTGCCCCACTTGCGGATCGTAGAAGCGCAATAGCAACTGGAAGACGGTTGTCTTGCCCGCGCCCGAGGGACCGACCAGGGCAACGCGCTCGCCCCTAGCGACACGCAGCGACAGCGAACGCAGCGCCGGATCCCGCAATCGCGACGGATAGGCAAACGTGACCGCTTCCAGCGCCACGGTGCCCAACGGCGGCTCCGGCAACGGCGACGGGTTCACTGGGGCTGCGATCTCCGTCGGCGTATCGAGGAGCTCGAGCAGCCGCTCGGTTGCTCCCACTGCGCGCTGCAATTCGCCGGCGACTTCGCTCACCGCGCCCACCGACGTCGCTACGATCACCGCATAGAACACGAATGCCGATAGCTGTCCCGCAGAGAACCGCCCGGCCAGGACGTCGTGCCCGCCGATCCACAAGATGATCCCGACGGCGACGAACACCAGAAATATGACGGTACCGATCAGGAGCGCGCGCTGGCGGATACGCTCTACGCCGGTACTGAACGCTTGCTCCACCCGATGCGCATAGGCGTCGCGATCCTGCGGCTCGTGCACATAGGCCTGGACCGTTCGAATTTCGTGAATCGCTTCGTCGACATAAGCGCCGCTGTCGGCGACGCGATC
>DATFSE010000057.1:0-50790 GCA_035262745.1 Casimicrobiaceae bacterium
GGAATCCAGCGTATAGAAATTGTTCGCAATCCAGTCGCCGATGGCGCCATCGCGTCCAACGTAGCCGGTCGTCAATGCGAAGTGACCGCCGTGCGCCTCGTCGTCGTCACCCTGAGCGCCGTTGAGCACGATGGCGAGCACGGGTTTGTCGGTCCAGTCGCGGGCATCCGGATCGCGTTCCCAAAGTGCCGTCGCGGTGAATGGACTTTGCGCGCCGCCACGCGGGTGTTCGCGCGCCAGCGCCCGCAGCGCCAGCGGAGTCGCCTCGATTCTCCGAACCGGCGCCGCAAAATCGAGTCGAAAATCGTTAGGCCAGATCGTGCGTGCGATGAATCGTTCACCGTCACTATGGCCGCGGATGGTAGTGCTTCGCGCGGCGAAGAACGCGACCGATGCCTCGTTGTAGTACGATCGGTTGAGAGGAATCTTGGGCACAACGCCGAACGCACAATCGCCGCCGGGGCCATTGATTCGCGATCCGTTGCTGCTCAAGCGTGCACCGTGCACGATGTCTCTCGCGGCGATCCAGAGTAATGGCGGGTAATCAATGGGCGCGCCAGAGTTGTGGGAGCGGGCCCAGTCGACGATGTCCTGCATCGCGGTTACCCCCGTCGTGTAGCCCGCTACAGGCAGACCGGCGCGAGGCACGGCGATGACTTCGTCGCGGAAGTACCACAACGCCTTGTCGATGACCGCCGAATTGGAAATGCGACCGGTAGGAATTACAAAATCGCTTCCCCGGAAGAGTCCCAGGCGCGCATCCGAGAGCGCCGAAGCCGAAAGTGAAGGCTGATTCATGGGCGATTTAGGAAAAGCGAGCCGCTGTACCTGATCGGCACTATTCTTGCGGTGATGCGGCTTGACGTACTCGCCAGCGCGTCATGGTGACGCGCCGGCGCATTTTGCTCGACCTGGAGCGCGTTGGCCAGCGGTGTAAGGTTCCGGGGCCTTCCGCCGACGAGTATGATCTCGCCGGCAAGATCAACTAATAAGATGCCAAAACCCGTCACCACCCTGCACTGGATCACCGAGCGCGCAGCGCGTCATGGGGTCACGCTGCTCGACCGCCTGGATCCCGACCCCGAAGGCGAGCGAGCATCGCTGCTTGCGGGCATCCTTGCGAATCCCGCAACGATTGCGCCCAAATACTTCTATGATGCGCTTGGCTGTGCGCTGTTCGAAGCGATCTGCGCGCTACCCGAGTACTATCCCACACGCACGGAGCGAGCGATCCTTACGGCCCATCGCGAGGACATCGTTCGCGCGACCGGCACCCGCAAGCAGCTGGTCGATCTCGGCGCAGGAGATTGTGCCAAGGCGGCGCTGCTGCTACCCACGGCGCAACCCCGGCGCTACGTTGCCGTTGACATTGCGCCCGCCGCGATCGCTCCCGCGCTGCTGCGCATGGCCCAGGCGTTTCCCGGGGTTGAGCTGTACGGGGTCGTGACCGATTTCTCCCGCCGTCTGGACATCAGAGGTGCGATCGACTCGGGCCCGGTAACGTTTTTCTACCCTGGGTCGAGTATCGGCAACTTCACACCCGACGACGCGCTGCTGCTGCTCTGCCGCGTGCGTGAGCTTTGCGCAGCAGGGAGCGGGCTCTTAATCGGAGTCGATACCAAAAAAGACCCGGCGCGCCTCAACGCAGCGTACAACGATCCCCTGGGCGTCACTGCCGCCTTCAACCGCAACATCCTCAACCATGTGAATGCGATCCTGGGCAGCAACTTCGATCCGTCGGCGTTCGGCCACGTTGCGATCTACCGGGACGACCTCGGTCGCATCGAAATGCATCTTGAGGCGCTTTCCGATCAGCGCATCGACGGACCAGCGCTCCAGCGGCTTTTCGCCGCAGGCGAAAAGATCCACACCGAAAACTCGTACAAGTACTCGACCGGGGAATTCACAAGGCTTCTGCGCCGTGCCGGCTTCCAGGACATTACGCTCTGGCAGGACGCGGAAGGAGATTTCGCCGTCTACTACGCCGAATAGGCCGCTTGGTCGAACGGTCTTTGCCCCGGGGCTAAGGATCTCGCGACGGAAGTCGATCGTCAGCGGCCTTCGACGATCTCCAGCAGAATCTGCGCCGCCCGCTCGCATTGATCCGCAGACACGTCGAGGTGCGTGACCGCGCGCACCACTCGCGGCCCGAAGGCGAAGATGAGCACACCGCGCTGGCGCGCCCGTTCCACCACCGTCGCAGCGTCGGGAGCGCCCAGTCCCAGCTTGAACACCAGAATATTGGTCTGCACCGAAGCCAGATCGAGTTCGACTTTTGAGCTCGTGGCAACGCGCTCGGCGATTCGCCGGGTATTGGCATGGTCTTCGGCGAGTCGCTCGTAATTGTGATCGAGAGCGTAAATGCCGGCTGCAGCCAGGATGCCTGCCTGGCGCATGGCTCCGCCGAACATCCTGCGGTGACGCGTCGCGCGGCCGATCAACTCGCGAGTACCCGCCAGCACTGAGCCCACGGGTGCACCCAGGCCTTTGGATAGGGCCACGGACACAAGATCGAAGGGACCAGCGAGCAGGGCGAGATCGCGCCTGCTGGCGACTGCAGCGTTCCACAGCCGCGCGCCATCAAGGAACGACAGAATTTCCCGTTCGCGGGCTGCGGCGCATATGCGCTCGACCTCATCCTGCGGGAAGATCACTCCGCCAGAGCGGTTGTGTGTGTTCTCGATCTCGACCAGGGTCGTCGGCGGATAAACGACGTGACCGCGCGGCTTGATCGCTGCCAGCAGTTCGGCGACGGTGAAAACGCCGCGTGTGCCGATTTCGGTGAATTGCACGCCTGCGTTGGCACCTCCTGCCCCCGTCTCGTGCCAGACCGCGTGCGATTCACGACTCACGATGACGTCATCGCCCGGGCGCGTAAGCACACGCAATGCAATTTGATTCCCCATCGTTCCGGAGGGCACAAAAAGCGCCGCTTCCTTGCCGAGCAGCGCCGCAATGCGCTCCTGGAGCCGGTTGACGGTGGGATCCTCGCCGTACTGGTCGTCGCCTACGGGAGCGGCCGCGATGGCCGATCGCATCGCTTGCGACGGGCGGGTGACGGTATCTGACCGAAGATCGATCGGGTTATCGGAATGTTCCACGGCGCAGATATCCCTACCCTGTTGCGATCACTTCGAGCCCAGCTCGGAAGCGTAATGGAAGACGGCCACGCCGGGCGCGTCCACGACATCCATTCCCCCCAACTTTACCAGCCGCTCGGCGGCGACGCAGTCGAGCGCGTGAAGCGACAGCGCCGAAGCGCGTAGCAAGCGCAGCAAGCGAAGCGCACGCGCGGCGAAGCGGAAAATGGCCATCCTCGGTTAGCGAATAGCGTATCGAGTGTGCCTGTCACGCCGCGGCCGATCTCAGAAGGCGACCGGCGTCGCAAAAGCTTGTCGGCGCAAAGTAAGCCGCAAGTCAGGGCACGATATTACATGCAATTCGACCGCAGCTCTTACAAGACTCGGCTGTCGCACAGTAGCCACTCGCCGATCCGGGGCATCATCGTGGACTTGCCAAGACGATGATGCCGTGGTGATAAAATTCATTATTTGCCGCGCTGTCCAACCCTTCTTTCATCGGCGGCTCAACGTCGCCGCGATGACGCGCACCTTCGGCCGCCGCGCTAGGTGCGGCACACGATGCTTCCCGGTCTGACCGCAAGGCTCAAGCACACTTTTTTCGCGCGCGACGGGCAACCGGCCGACGCGGGGTTGCGGGAATCGCCCGCGCAGGGGTCGGCGTTTTCATCCCTGGTGCGAATTGCTCTGCTCGTGCTCGTGGCGCTTTCGCTGACGCTGATGCTCACCCGCGACAATCCAAAGTCTCCGGTCGTCCACACCGTGGTGCGCAGCTTGAGCCCGCTGGTCAATCCTTTTCTCGCCGATCTCGAGGAGCGCACATTCCGTTTTTTCTGGGACACTGCAAATCGCAAGAACGGGCTCATTCCCGATCGTTACCCGGCCCAGTCGTTCGCGAGCATTGCCGCGGTTGGATTCGGCTTGACGGCTTATCCCATCGGTGTCGAGCGCGGCTACATCAAGCGCGAAGAGGCGAGGCAGCGCGTGCTCACCACCTTGCGCTTTTTCCACGATGCGCCACAGAACCCAAGCGCGCGTGGCGCGATTGGATACAAGGGCTTCTTCTATCACTTTCTCGACATGAAAAGCGGCGACCGATTCGGCGACACCGAGCTGTCGACCGTCGATACCGCGCTCTTCCTGGCGGGCGCGCTTTTCTGTCAGGCGTATTTCGACGGACCTCAGCCTGAGGAAGTCGAGATTCGCAATCTCGCCGAGGAGATCTATCGTCGCGTCGACTGGCAGTGGGCGCAGACGCGGCCGCCCGCCATCAGTCATGGCTGGACCCCGGAGGACGGTTTTCTCGAATATGACTGGCGAGGGTACAACGAGGCAATGCTGGTGTACGTGCTGGCGCTCGGGTCGCCCTCTTATCCTGTGGGTCCCGATGCGTGGCAGGAATGGACCAGCACCTATGACAAGAGCTGGCGCAAGCTCTTCGGTCAAGAGTACCTGGGTTTTCCGCCGCTGTTCGGTCATCAATATACCCACGTGTGGCTCGATCTGCGCAAGGTGCAGGATGCCTACATGCGGGGGCGCGGCCTCGATTATTTCGAGAACAGCCGGCGCGCGATCTATGCTCAGCAGGCGTACGCGGTGGCCAACCCGCTGCACTGCAAGGGATACGGAGAGACGATCTGGGGCATCACCGCGAGCGATGGTCCCGGTGACATCGATTCCGAAGCGGCTACCGGACGGCGGGCATTCAAGGCCTATGCCGCGCGCGGCGTAGGCGAAACGGCTGGCTATGACGATTGCACCCTCGCGCCGACCGCCGTCGTGGCGTCGATTCCGTTCGCTCCCGAAGTTGCGATCCCGGCGGTGCTCGAAATGAATCGCCGCTACGGCCGCTTCATCTACTCGACCTACGGCTTTCTCGATGCGTTCAACCTGAGCTTCGATCCAACCGGTCCGGTGAACCATGGTCGCGCCGTCGCCGGCTTCGGCTGGGTCGACGGCGACTATATCGGCATCGATCAAGGGGCGATTTGCGCGATGATCGAGAACTATCGCAGCGACCTGATCTGGCGGGTCATGCAAAAGAGTCCGCATCTTCGGCGCGGCCTGGAGCGCGCCGGTTTTACCGGCGGCTGGCTGGCCGCGGCGAAGTGAACACATCGTTTGCCCGCGCGCTGCGCCTGATCGCGCTGATCGCGATTTTTGTCGCCGCTGCCTGCTCCAGCTCCAGCCGCGACACGACCGTGGTCCGCTTCTGGGCGATGGGACGCGAAGGCGAGGTCGTTGCCCAGCTCCTGCCCGACTTCGAGCGTGCGCATCCTGGAATCCGGGTCGAAGTGCAGCAGCTGCCGTGGACGGCTGCGCACGAAAAGCTTCTCACGGCGTTTGCCGGAGATTCGACTCCGGATGTCTGCCAGCTGGGAAACACCTGGATCCCGGAGTTCGCGACGCTCAACGCCCTCGAACCGCTCGATGCGCGCGCCGGTGCGTCGCCGGTCATCCGTACCGGCGACTATTTCGCGGGGATCTGGGACACCAACCTGATCGACGGCAAGCTCTACGGCATTCCCTGGTACGTCGACACCCGTCTGCTGTTCTATCGTCGCGATCTTCTGGCTCAGGCCGGCTATGCTGCGCCCCCTGGCTCATGGGCCGAATGGACACGCATGCTCGCCGCGATCAAGGAGCGCGGCGGTCCCGATCATTTCGCCATCCTGCTGCCTCTCAACGAGTTCGAGCCGTTGCTCGCACTCGCGCTGCAGCAGAACGAGCCCTTGCTCCGCGATGCTGACCAGCGGGGCAATTTCGAAAGCGCCGGCTTTCGTCGCGCGCTCGCCTTCTACCTCGACATGTTTCGCCACGGCTTTGCGCCACCACTGACCAATGCCGCCATCTCCAATGTGTGGGACGAGTTCGCGCGAGGATATTTCTCGTTCTACATCTCGGGCCCTTGGAACATCGGCGAGTTCAAGCGGCGCCTGCCGAGCGACCTGCAAGCAAGCTGGATGACGGCGCCACTGCCCGGACCCGACGGGCCCGGCGCATCGATTGCAGGCGGCTCGAGCCTGGTCGTGTTTGGCGCTTCCCGCAACAAATCGGCGGCCTGGGAACTGGTCGAATATCTTTCGCGTCCCGACGTGCAGCGCCGCTTTTACGATCTCACCGGTGATCTTCCACCGCGCCGCGCCGCGTGGAGCGGAAGCCTCGCCGAGGACGAATATGCACGGGCCTTTCGCGACCAGCTCGAGCGCGTGAAGCCGGCTCCCAAGGTTCCAGAGTGGGAGCGCATCGCCAACGAGATGCGCCTCGTGACCGAGCGCGCGGTGCACGGCGATCTCTCCGTCGATCAGGCCGCGCGCGAGCTCGATGTGCGCGCGGACAGCATCCTCGAAAAGCGGCGTTGGCTGCTCGCGCACCGGAGCGAGCGGTGAGGTTTCACCGTACCGCGTGGTGGTTCGTTGCTCCGGCGATCCTGGTCATCTCGGTGTTCTTCATCCTGCCGGTCCTGGCGGGCTTCGCGATGAGCCTCACCGACTTCGACATCTACGCGCTCGCCGACCCGGCGAATCTGCGCTTCGTCGGCTTGAAAAACTATTTGCGCCTAATGGAAACGCCACTCTTCTGGCAGGCGTTCGGCAATACGTTGTACTTTGTCGTCGTAGGCGTTCCACTTTCGATCGGCGCTTCGCTTGGTGCTGCGCTGCTGCTCAACTCTCCGCTCGCACGTTTTAAGTCGCTTTTTCGCACTGCGTTGTTCGCTCCGGTGGTGACCACGCTGGTCGCCGTCGCCGTTATCTGGCGCTACCTGTTCAACACGCGCTACGGTTTTTTGAACTACGCGCTTGGCGGGTTGGGCATCAGCCCGGTCGATTGGCTGGGCGATCCACGGTGGGCGATGCCGGCAATCATCCTGTTCGCCGTCTGGAAGAATTTCGGCTACAACATGATCATCCTGCTTGCCGGGCTTCAGGCGATTCCAGGCGAGCTGTACGAGGCGGCACGCATCGACGGCGCATCGCGCTGGCGACAATTCCGCTTTGTCACCCTGCCCATGCTCGCGCCGGTGATGCTGATGGTCAGCATCCTCACCATCGCCGGCTATTTCCAGCTTTTCGCCGAACCGTATGTGATGACGCAGGGCGGCCCGCTGCAGAGCACCGTGAGCGTCCTCTACTTCATGTACGAGGAAGGGTTCAAGTGGTGGAACCTGGGATCCGCCTCGTCGGTAGCTTTCCTGCTGTTCATTGTCATATTCGCCGTGACGGCGTTCGAGCTGCGCCGTGCGCCGCGCTGGGGCGCGACGTGAAGGGCGGCGTTGCGCCGGTCCTGGTCAACGGGATGCTGGCTTTGGCCGGCGCCGTCACCGTGTTTCCTTTGCTTTGGATGGTGTCCGTGTCGCTCATGCAGCCCGGCGAAGCGAGCGCGTTCCCGCCGCCGTTTCTTCCCACCCGTCCGACACTGGCGAACTATCGCGAGCTCTTCACGCATGCGGGCATCGGCCGCTATCTCGCCAACAGCGTGCTGCTCTCGCTCAGCGTGACAGCGGTTTCACTGCTATTCAACGTCGCCGCCGGATACGCCTTCGCCAAGCTCAAGTTCCGCGGCCGCGAGCGCATCTTCAGGCTCATGCTCGGTGCGCTGGTGATCCCTTCGCAGGTCGCGATGGTGCCATTGTTTCTGCTGCTCAAGACGCTGGGTCTGGTGAACTCCTACGGCGGGGTCATTGTCCCAGCGATGGCCGGAATCTTCGGCATTTTCCTGGTACGCCAGTACGCCTTGTCGATTCCCGACGAGCTTCTGGAAGCCGCACGCATTGACGGTGCGAGCGAGCCCACCATCTTCGCATCGATCGTCGTGCCGCTGCTCGTCCCGATCATCGTTACGCTCGCGGTTTTTACCTTGCTCGGCACGTGGAACGACTTCATGTGGCCGTTGATCGTACTCTCGGACAGCCATCTGTACACGCTGCCCGTCGCGCTGGCGAGTCTCTCGCGGGAGCACGTGCAGGACAACGAGCTGATGATGGCCGGGTCGGTGCTGACGACCTTGCCGGTGCTCGTGGTTTTCCTGGTGTTGCAGCGCTATTACATGCAGGGCCTCATGGTCGGAAGCGTCAAGGGATGATCCGCTCGACGACGCGTTGTTGGTTGGCGCGCGCCGCACTGGCCTTCGCCGCAATCGCGTGGCTGCCGGCGTTGGCGCAGACCTCGGTGATGCCGGTGCGCGAGCTCGACGACTTCAGCGATCTCGCGGCGTGGCATGCAGGAGCCTCGGACGGCGTAAGCGCATCCATCCATTCAGCGCAAGGCGCCGAAGGCGCCGCGATGCGACTCGACTTCGACCTCGCCGGAACCGCGGGTTACGCGCTGGCGCAGCGCGCTTTGCCGCTCGAGCTACCGGCCAACTACGAGTTGCTGTTTTACATCCGCGCCGACGCCCCGGTGAACACGTTTCAGGTGAAGCTGGTCGATGGCAGCGGGGACAACGTGTGGTGGTTCAATCGGGCCGATTTCAGGTTCCCGCGCGAATGGCAGCTTGTGCGCATCAAAAAGCGGCAGATCGAGTTTGCCTGGGGACCGACCAAGGACAGGACGCTCAAGCAATCGGCCAGAATCGAATTCGTGGTGGCAGCGGGCCGCGACGGCGGCCGCGGCTCGGTCTACTTCAGCCGGCTCTCTTTGCGCGAGCTGCCGGTCGAACCCGCAAGCTGGCCGCCTCCGCGCGTTGAAGCCTCTTCATCGCTCCCGGGCGCCGAAGCCGCCATGGCAGTCGACGGAAACCGCGCGACGGCGTGGCGCAGCGACCCGGCGAAAGGACCCGAGCAGACGCTGACATTCGACTTTGGCGCGACGCGCGAATTCGGCGGCCTCATTCTTCGCTGGGCCGATGGCGCGTACGCCGCACGCTACGAGGTGCAGCTCTCCGAGGACGGCGTGCTCTGGCGAACCGTGCACACAGTCGACGACGGCCGAGGTGGGCCCGATGCCCTGCAACTCCCGGAATCGGAAGGACGCTTTGCGCGTCTGCATCTGTTGAGCGGACCCGTCGGCTCGTATGCGCTTGCGGAAGTCGAAATCAAGGATCTTTCTTTCGGTGCCACGGCTAACGCCTTTTTCACGGCGCTTGCGCGCGAATCGCCGCGGGGAACGTATCCGCGCGGATTCTCCGAGCAGGTTTACTGGACGTTGGTCGGCATCGACGGTGGCAGCGATAGCGGGCTTTTTTCCGAGGACGGAGCGATCGAGACCGGTTACGGAGGTTTCTCCATCGAGCCTTTCGTCGTCAGCGACTCTGGAGTCGCGACCTGGGCCGACGTTGAGACCTATCACTCTCTCCTCGATGACTACCTGCCGATTCCCAGCGTGACGTGGCGTCAAGCGCAGTGGCAGTTGCGGGTGACTTCGTTCGCTTCAGGCTCGAGGGAGCGATCGCAGCTCGTCGGCCGCTATGAGCTGACCAATCGATCCGACCGCCCGCTCGACGTCGAGCTCGTGCTCGCCGTGCGGCCGTTCCAGGTCAACCCCCCGAGCCAGTTGCTGAACGCACCCGGTGGCGTGAGTCCGATCCGCGACATCGCCTGGGACGGCGAAGCCTTGTCAGTCAACGGTGCGCGCCGCGTCTATCCGCTGCGCCGACCCGATCTCGCCGGAACACTACCGTTCGACGCCGGAACGCTCGGCTCCCTTCTTGCAACATCCGCCTGGGCAGGTGCAAAGCAGACGCGGGACGCCTCCGGGTACGCGTCGGCAGCGATCGCGTACAAGCTCTCGCTCGCTCCACACGCGACAAGCAGCGTTGGGATCGTCGTACCTCTGTCGGGCAACGGCGGACGCCCCGATCTCCGCGGTCTGGCACCCAAGAAGTGGCTCGCTCGCGCAGAGCGCCTGATCGCTGGCGAATGGCGGGAGAAGCTTAACCGTGTGTCGCTTCATGTCCCGCCTGCCGCGCAACCGCTGGTCGCCACGCTGCGCACCTCGCTTGCGTATATCCTGATCACTCGCGACGGCCCGATTCTGCGTCCCGGCACGAGGTCGTACGCGCGATCGTGGATCCGCGACGGCTCGATGATGGCCGAATCGCTGCTGCGGCTGGGGCATGCGCAAGTCGCCGTTGACTATCTGCGTTGGTACGCGCCGTATCAGTTCGCCAACGGCAAGATCCCCTGTTGCGTCGATCGGCGCGGCGCCGATCCGGTGCCGGAGAACGACAGTGCAGGAGAGTTCATTTACCTCGCGGCGGAGATCTATCGCTACACTCGGAACCGGCCGTTGCTGGAAGCCATGTGGCCGCATGTCGAAGCCGCGGCAGGCTATCTGGAGACTCTGCGACAATCCGGGCGCAGTGAGGCGAATCTTGCGCCGGAGCGGCGCATGTTCTACGGGCTTCTTCCGGCCTCGATCAGTCACGAGGGCTACTCGGAAAAGCCTATGCATTCCTATTGGGACGATTTCTGGGCGCTGAAGGGATTCGACGGCGCCATCGAGATCGCCGACGCGCTCGGACGCGATTCCACTCGGCTCAAGATGCAGCGTGCAGAATTTTGCCGTGACATAGCGATGTCGCTGGAAGCGTCCGCGACCATTCACGGCATTTCCTATCTTCCGGGATCCGCCGAGCTGGGTGATTTCGATCCGACTTCGAGCGCTATTGCCTTCACTCCCGGTGGAGACCCGGATTCAATTCCGCCAGCGCTGCTGCGGCCTACTTTCGAGCGCTACTGGAACGAGTTCGTCGCCAGGAGAGACGGGCGCAAGGCGTGGGAGGTGTATACGCCCTACGAGCTGCGCACTGTAGGAACGTTCGTCCGCCTGGGCGAGCGTGATCGGGCGCAGAAGGAGTTCGCCTTCTTTCTCGAGGGGCGCAGGCCGCTAGAGTGGAACCAATGGGCCGAAGTCGTGAGCCGCCAGGCACGACAAGCGCGATTTGTCGGAGATATGCCGCACGGTTGGATCGCCTCGGACTTCATTCGCGCGACTCTCGACCTGTTTGCTTACGAGCGAGTCACCGATCACGCGCTGGTTCTCGGTGCCGGGATTCCCGAAGCTTGGATCGACGGGCCCGGTGTCGAAGTCGACGGCCTGCGCACGCCGTATGGGCTGCTCAGTTATGCGCTTCGCAAGCAAGGCGAGCGCATCGTGCTGCAAATCAAGTCCGCGTGGGCGCCTCCCGGCGGTTTCGTTTTCGCGTGGCCAGCGGAGGCGTCGCAGCGCGCAACCATCAACGGCAAGCTAGCGCCGGAGCGCAGCGGTGAGCTGCGTATCGACACAGCGCCGGCCAGAGTGGTCTTGACCCGACGCTAAGGCAGGCAACTCCGGAGTTCCACACATGAAGTCAAGCCTCGAATTCGCCCCGGACTTTCTCTGGGGCTGCGCGACGTCGGCGTATCAGATCGAAGGCTCGCCTTTAGCCGACGGTGCGGGACCCAGTATCTGGCAACGTTTTTGCCACACCCCAGGCATGGTGCGAGACGGCGACACCGGCGACGTCGCCTGCGGTCACTACCGGCGCTACCGCGACGATATCGCTCTGATGCGAACTCTGGGACTGCGCGCGTATCGGTTCAGTACGTCGTGGAGCAGGGTGCAGCCGCTCGGACGAGGGCCGGTGAATCATGCGGGTCTGGATTTCTACGAGCGCCTGGTCGATGCGCTGCTCGACGCCGGAATCGCGCCCATGCTCACCTTGTATCACTGGGATCTGCCGGCTGCACTCGACGATGTGGGCGGCTGGCTCAATCCCGATATTTCCAAGCGCTTTGCCGACTACGCGGCAATCATGTTTCGCAGGCTGGACGACCGGGTGAAGCTTTGGGCGACGCTCAACGAGCCTTGGGTCGTCACCGACGGCGGTTATCTGCACGGGATCCTGGCACCCGGGCATCGCAATCGTTTCGAGGCACCGATCGCGACTCATCAACTGCTGCGGGCCCACGCCGAAGCGGTTCAGGCATATCGCGCCGAGGGAAAGCACGCGATCGGCATCGTCGTCAATCTCGAGCCTAAGCATCCGGCGTCGAAGCAGACGGTCGACCGCGACGCGGCGGCGCGGGCCGATGCCTATATGAACCTGCAGTACCTGGATGCTGTTTTTTTCGGCCGCTACCCGCAGGAATTACAAGCGATCTTCGGCGAGGCGTGGCCGCAATGGCCGTCAGCCGAGCTGGACCGTATCCGACAGCGGATCGACTTCCTCGGGATCAACTACTACACGCGCAGCGTAGTGCGCTTCGACGCCGAGCACTGGCCGCTGCGCGCCACCGCGGTCCGTCAGTCGCGCGGAACCTACACCGAGACCGGATGGGAGGTCTTCGCTGAGGGACTTACCGAGACGCTCATCCGCGTCAAACAGCGCTACGGCGATCTGCCGTTGTACGTGACGGAGAACGGGGCGGCATTCTTCGATCCGCCGACGGTCCAGGACGGCCGCGTCGCCGATCCGCTGCGGGTCGACTATCTGCGCGCCCACATCAAGGCGATCCACGCCGCGATCCGATCGGGAGTCGACCTCAGGGGCTACTTCGTGTGGTCACTGCTCGACAATTTCGAGTGGTCGCTGGGCTATTCCAAGCGCTTCGGAATCGTGCACGTGGATTTCGAGACCCAGGCGCGAACCCTCAAGGACAGCGCCAGGTTCTACGCCAAGGTGATCGCCAGCAACGGCGCCATGCTGGACGCTGCCATGCAAGACGCGCTCTAGCGTCCTAAGCTGGCTGCGCGACCGCCAACGCGGCGTCGCTCGAACGCGGCGCCTGCGCCGGCAGCGACCACCAGGCCGCATGTGCCTCCGCGCTCGCCCACACCGCGGCGTGCAACTTGGATAGCGCGACCGGATCGCTGATGATCGCCATGCGTTGAGCTTCGCCCATCGCGATCGGTCCTTTCTTGAGCGCGTTTTGAATCAGCGAAGCGCGTTGTTTGCGAATCGTCTCCGTCGCCTTGACGCGGGCGACGCTTGCGGCGCAGATGAGCGCATTGGTCATAGGGTTGACGACCGCGTCGATGAATCCACGCGGCGGCGGCGCCTCGCGCAGGTATCGCTGGGTCGCCTGGATCTCGGGTGGCGCGTACAGCTCCTCCGGAATGACAAAAAAGCCAGCGCCGCGCGCGCGCCGCCCGAGGGTGACGCGGCTGGTGAACACCGATACCGGGATCGATAGCATCAGCGCACCGGCCACTGGAAGCAGCCACCAAATAAATGCCGGGTTAAGCCAGAAGACAGCACTCGCCCAGATGATCCCGAGCAAGGTTTGCGCGCCGTGACGACGCACTGCTTCACCCCAGGAGGTTTCCGTGTCCTCCCGAGGCGGCGACTTCCATTGGATGCGCAGCCCTGCAAGGGCGGTCACGACGAATCGCGTATGGAACAGCATGCGGATCGGAGCGAGCAGCGCCGACAGGCTGATCTCGGCTAAAAGGCTCGCCGTCAATTGCGCCTTGCCGCCGTAACTCGACGGACGGTCCATGGCGACCAGCAGCGCGCCAAGCACCTTTGGCAGGAATAGCAACATGGCGGTCGCACCGAAAAGCGTGATCGCCCACTCCGGATGCCATTCTGGCCACAGCGGAAAGAGCTGGTACGGCGCGATGAAATACTGGGGCTCGCTCAGGGCGTGCACGGCGATCAGGGCCGTGGACAAGATGAGGAACACGAACCAGAGCAGCGCCGAGAGATACGCCATCACCCCGCTCATGAACACCGCACGGTGCGCGATATGCAACCCTTTGAGCAGGAACAGGCGGAAGTTCATCAGATTCCCCTGGCACCAGCGGCGGTCACGCTGCAGCTCGTCGACCAGGTTGGGAGGCATTTCCTCGTAGCTCCCCGGCAGATCGTAGGCGATCCATACGCCCCATCCGGCACGACGCATCAGCGCGGCCTCGACAAAGTCGTGCGACATGATTTCGCCGGAAAGGCTGCCGCTGCCGGGAAGGCGGCGCAGCGCGCAGTGACGCATGAAAGGCTTGACGCGGATGATCGCGTTGTGGCCCCAGTAGTGCGACTCGCCGAGCTGCCAGAAATGCAAACCGGCCGTGAACAAGGGACCATAAACCCGGTTTGCGAATTGCTGCATCCGGGCATAGAGGCTTTCCCGGCCGGAGGCGTGGGGAGCCGTCTGAATGATCCCCGCGCCGGGGTTCGCTTCCATGAGTTGCAAGAGACGCTTCAGACAACTTCCGCTCATTACGCTGTCGGCATCGAGAACGACCATGTAGCGGTAGTTTCTTCCCCATCGTCGGCAGAAGTCGGCGATGTTGCCGCTCTTGCGCTTGATGCGATGTTTGCGCCAGCGGTAAAACAGCCTGCCGAAACCGTCGATCGCGCGGCAGGTGTCCTGCCACGCGGCGATCTCGGCGACACGGGTATCGGCATCGCTGGTGTCGGACAGGATAAAGAAATCGAAGTGGGGCAGCATGGCGCTACCTGCGATCGACTCGTATGTCGCACGCAAGCCCGCGAAAACCCGCGCGACGTTTTCGTTGCGAATCGGCATCACCACGGCGACCCGTGCTTCCTTGTCGATCGGCGCATCGGGTCGCGCGGTGCGCGAGATCGCGTAGCGATCACCTCCGAGGGTGAGCAGGGCGAATCCGGCGATCGCCGTCCAGAATCCGCCGGACACCCACGCGAACAGAATCGCGAACAGGACGAGCATCGCGATCTCGAGCGGCTGCCGCCCGTGATAGGGCAGCACGGCTACCATGAAGTTGGTTGCGATGTAGGTCTGAGCAAGTGTCAGCCCCAGAGCAACCAGCCGGCGAAAGACTCCGCTCGCGTGCCAGTCTCCCTCCAGAGTGGGTGCATCTCCTTCCTGTTGGCCCGCCCGCCGCGGTCCAATCCATCGCCCCAGCAGAACGCGCGACCATCGCGGAGGCACCATCGATCCACGCGCCAGCGGAGGCGCAGTCAGGAGTCGCTCCTGACCATGCACTTCGGTAAACACGGTTGTTTGCGAGCCATTCTCGCGCGCCGCAGCCAGCTCGAGTCGGCGACGGGCCGTCGCACGAGGCGGATCATCGGGATCGATGTCGCCTTTGGCCAGCGCCTGGTGGAGCGCGGCCATCGCGTCTGCGGTGGCAAACGAAGCACCTGAGAGACGGCCCGCCACTTCGGCGAGCAGGGCGCGGCGCTCGTCCGCGCTCAGCGGCAGCGATTCCACGTACCGACTGCACGCGTCGGGCAGCTGCGCTTGTACTCGCTCCGAGTCGTGCGCGGGGTCTTCGGCGAGGGCGAGGTTTTCCACGGATTCGAGCTTAAGGCTGTTTGTCGACAGACCCTAGTCCGCAGGAAGGACATAACTCCACGTCTCGGACAGCGCGCTGGTTCGACTTCGCAGATAAGCGCGCAGTTCCGCCGGCTTGTTCGCGTCGCTTCGGAAGATGCGCAACACGACACGCCAACCGCCGGTGACGTCGTTACGATGAGCGATCGCCTCGCGCACTTCGGCGTTGGCGTCACCCGACGCGACGACTTCAACGCTTGCATCGGCGGGCAATTTTTTCAATGCAGGGCCCTCGAAGTCGATGGTGAAGCCTATAGTCCCATCGTCGTTGCGCACGTAGCCGCGGCCGCGCCGGGTTTGCATCACCCACGATGTCGTCGGTCGCGTCCCAGGATCCTTCTGCCATAGCACCCGGTATTCGTAATCGAACGGCTGCTTCAATGGCGGGGACGAATCCGGTGTCCAATACGCCACGATGTTGTCGTTAGTTTCGTCCGGGCTCGGGATCTGCACCAGCTCGACGCGCCCGGCACCCCATTTGCCTCGCGGCTCGTTCCAGACGCTCGGCCGCAGATCGTAACGCGCCTCGAGATCCTCGTAGCTGTTGAAATCGCGATCGCGCTGCATGAGCCCGAAGCCGGCCACATTGTTTATCGCGAACGACGTCACGAGCAAGCGTTTAGGGTTGACCAAAGGGCGCCAGATCCATTCCCCCGTACCGGACTGGATGGACAGACCGTCGGAATCGTGAACTTCGGGACGGTAATCCTCTCGCTTGGAGCGCTGGTTTTCCCCGAAGAAATACATCGTGCTCATGGGAGCGAGCCCGAGCCTGCTCACGTTCTCGCGTAGAAACAGCCGCGCCTTGACTTCGAGCGCAGTCTCGACCCCCGGCTTCAGGATGAATCGATAGGCGCCGGCCACCCGCTTCGAATCGAGCAGCCCGTAGAGCGTCAGCTCGGTTGCCTGCGGCGACGGCCTTTCGATCCAGAATTCGACAAAGCGGGGAAACTCCTCGCCTGAGGCGAGCCCCGTGTCGACGGCGAGCGCACGCGCGGAGATGCCGTAGACCTGCCCCTTGCCCAGGGCGCGGAAGTAGCTTGCGCCAAGAAAGACCAGAACCTCGTCTTTGTATTTTGGCGTATTGACCGGATAGTGGACGCGAAAGCCGGCAAAGCCCAGGCCCCGCATCTTGCGCGGGTCGATGTTGTTGGCGCCGTAGTCGAATGCCTCGGGATCGAAGCGGAGCTCGCGAGCATTTCCGCCGCTCAGCTCATTGATCCGGACTGGCCAGACGAAATTTTGCCCGAGGTGAAAAAAAGCAAGTTCGAATGGCAGCTTGGCGTCGCGCCAGAGCGCTCGATCAGTCTTGAAGCGGATGTCTCGAAAGTGATCATAGTCAAGATCCTGCAATTCCTTGGGGAGCTTGAAATCCGGGTCCTTGTACGACGCGTTGGCAAGCTGACGGGCGCGCGAAGCCACGTCCTCGAAGCCGAATCCGAAGGCGAGCGGCGCGATCGCCGTCAACACAAAACCGAGAGCCAGCGGCGCGAATGTCCGCCTACATCCCCGCGACGCAGGCGAGTGAAAGCTCACGGAGATTCGGCTCGGTGGCGCGTTCTGACATCGCGCGCAAGGCGGAATCCGGTGAACTGCCAGCGAGCCGAAGCGGGAAAGAAATTGCGATAGGTCGGCCGTATGTGCGAGCGAGGCGTGGCGAAGGACCCGCCGCGCAGCACGTACTGATTGCACATGAACTTGCCGTTGTATTCACCCACGGCTCCGGCGGCGGCATGAAAGCCGGGGTACGGCGCGTAGCTGCTCTGCGTCCACTCCCAAACGTCGCCGAAGAGCTGTGCGAGAGAGCCATGGTCTTCGATCGCTGGCAGCGGGCGAAGCACACCGTCCTCGACGAAATGGCCCGCCCGCTGCGCGCTCGAGGCGGCGGTTTCCCATTCGGCTTCTGTCGGTAGCCGCGCGCCTGCCCATCGGGCATAGGCGTCCGCCTCGAAAAGGCTTGCATGGCATACCGGCGCTGCCGGATCCAGAGGCCGCTGCCCGGTCAGCGTGAACTGCTGCCAGCCCCCGTCGTCGCGTCGCCAATAGAGCGGCGCCTCGATCATGTGGGCGTTCACCCAATCCCACCCTTCCGACAGCCACAACGTGGGCCGTCTGTAGCCGCCGTCGTCGATGAAGGCGAGATATTCACCGTTGGTGACCGGCCGGCTCGCCAGCGCGAACCCCTCGAGATATTGACGATGCCTCGGCATTTCGTTGTCGAACGCGAAGCCGTCGCCGCTGTGGCCGACTTCGACAAGCGCGCTGTCGAACTCGACCCAGGAGAGGGGAGGCGCTTCGCTTTGAAGGCAGCTGGACAGCTCGTGCGAGTACGCGGGCGAGAGCGGATTGCGCGAGAGCATGTGCAGCACGTCGGTCAGAATGAGTTCCTGATGCTGCTGCTCGTGATTGATGCCCAGTTCGACGATTGACGCGATGTCTGCATTCGAAGCGTGGTCTTGTGCGAGAAATTCGGCCATCGCCGCGTCTACGTGTGTACGGTAGGCCAACACCTCGGCGTACGACGGCCTGGACAGCAATCCCCTCTCGGGACGCGGATGCTTCTCGCCGACAGCGTTGTAGTACGAGTTGAACAGCATGCGAAACGCTGGCCGGTACGGGCGATACCCCTTGAGGTGAGGCTCGAGCACGAATGTTTCGAAAAACCAGCTTGTGTGCGCAAGATGCCACTTGACCGGGCTCGCATCGGGCATCGACTGAATTGCGCAATCCTCCGCTGACAAGGGCGCAGCGAGCGCAGCAGTGGCGGCGCGAACCCGGGCATAGGGCCCAGCTTGTAATGGAGAAGCGGCGGTAGTCCGCCGGTCGACGACCGGCCGAAGATTACGTTTGTTCATCGCTTGGATTGGGGGAAGACTGCCTTGACGCGTCAGTTTACTGCGAGCGGCACGGGTTCGAATGTCAGCGTGGCGCCTACATCGGAGGCGCGACACATTGCGATCAGATGAAGACTCGGACAGGGCATCGGCGGTTGCGATCGCACCAAAGCTCAATCCCCGGGGAGGCATTGGGAGCGGGGCCCGGTGCTGTCTTCTTGTATCCCGTGCCCGTGTGATTTTACTACGATGCCGCGGGGGCGGTCCGGTTGACGATCGCGGTATGATGGAACATCGCTTGTCAACGCACTTCGCAGGGAAACTAGTGATGGCTCTCTCACACGAAACACTGCGTCTTTTCGGGCGCGCCAGCACCGCGACGCTGACCACGCAGTTGTTCAAGCGCGGCCTGCGCAACGTGTTCGTACAAGGCGTGCAGCGCATGAGCCGGCCGGGACCCGTTCTCGTCGGCGAAGCTTTCACCCTGCGCTACATCCCGGCGCGGGAGGACCTCGACATGATCAGCGTTTTCGAAAATCCGCAACACCCGCAGCGCAAGGCGATCGAGACCGTGCCGCCGGGTCAGGTCCTGGTCATGGATTGCCGCCGCGATACCCGCGCAGCATCCGGCGGCAGTATTCTGCTCACGCGGCTCAAGGTGCGCGGCGCCGCCGGCATTGTCACCGATGGCGGATTGCGCGACAGCGAGGCGATCGCAACGATGGATTTTCCAGTATTCGGTGCCGGGGGCAGCGCGCCCCTCAATCTGGCGATTCATCACGCTGTCGACTTGAACGTGCCGATCGGCTGCGGCGGCGTCGCCGTGTTTCCCGGTGACGTGATCGTCGGCGATGGCGAGGGCGTGGTCGTCGTGCCCAAGCACCTCGCCGAGGAAGTTGCCCGCGATGCCGCCGAGCAGGAAATCATGGAGGAGTTCGTCACCCAGGAGATCGCCGGCGGTCGTGCGCTGCCTGGGACGTATCCCCCCAACGCCGAAACACTCGCGCGCTATCGTGTCTGGCGCGAGCAGCGAGACAAGAAACCATGAGGAGAAAAGCATGTTTGGGTTGAAAGCCATCCATGCCTGGGCCTCGCAGAGGAACGCTCGCCGCCTCGCTTGGCTCTGCGCAACGGCACTCGTTCTGGAGATGGCGAGTGTGCCGGCGCGCGCCGAGGTCTCCGAGGTTCGCATCAGCAAACAACCGTCGATCATCTATCTCCCGCTCGTGGTGATGGAGCAAAACAAGCTCCTCGAAAAGCGCGCCAAGACAGCCGGCTTGGGCGACATTAAGGCCTCGTGGATCACTTTCAACAGCGGCGGCGCTTCGACCGACGCGCTGCTGGCCGGCAACGTCGATCTGGTCACCAGCGGCGTGTCCAACCTGTTGCTCCTGTGGGAGCGAACCAAGGGCGAGGTCAACGGAGTGACCAGCGTCGGCGGCTTGCCGATGCTGCTGGTGACGCGCGATCCTGAGGTGAAAACGCTCAAGGACTTCAGCGCCAAGGACAAGATCGCCGTGCCGACCATCAAGGTTTCCAGCCAGGCGATGGTGCTCAAGATGGCGCTGGAGAAAATGTACGGCCAGGCCGCGCGCGATTCTCTCGATCCCATGACCGTGCAACTCGGGCACCCCGACGCCATGATCGCGGTCGTCGGCGGGACGAGCGAAGTCAACAGCCACTTTTCGGCGCCGCCGTACCAGTACACCGAGCTAAAAACGCCTGGAGTGCACCTGGTGCTCGATTCCAGCACCGTGTTTGGCGGCCCCGCGAGCAACGCCGTCGTTTTCGGCACCCGCAAGTTTTACGACGCCAATCCCCAGACCATCGCTGCGTTCATGGCCGCGCTTGAAGAGGCTAACCAGATCATCGCTCGCGATCCCGCGGCCGCTGCCAAGATCTATCTCGACGCGACGAAGGAGAAATATTCGGTCGACGAAGTCGTGACCATGATCAAGGCACCGAACGTGGTCTATTCCACGACGCCGAATGCGACCATGGTGTTCGCCGATTTCATGTTCAAGACGGGTCTAATCAAGACGCGGCCGGCGACGTGGAAGGAATTCTTTTTCCCTGTCGTGCACAATCTGCCGGGCACATAGCGAGCCTCGCATCGCAAGCAAAAGTTGGATACGGTTTCAGTCGCTTTGCGTGCGAAAGACGGCTTGCGCTCGAAACAGCAGCGTTCTTTGGAAACTCCGGTGAAGGCGCGGGCGTGTCTAACATGCAACATCAAAAGCCCCACTGCTAGTAGTTGAAAGCAAAGACCTTTTCACCAGCTTCGCGGTAGCGTAACATCGACTGCACTTGCGGGCGTTCGACGATCGCGGCGCTTATGTTTTGTTGAGGGAACTGGCGCGCGGAAACGCCGACAAAGAATCGTCGTTACGCGCCACGGAGGAGCTCGTATTTGAAGCCGACCGATATCACGGCACCCGATTATTTTCACAAGGTCGTCGATTGCCAATGGGCTTGCCCTGCCCACACGCCCGTTCCTGAATACATCCGGTTGATTGCGGCGGGGCGTTACAGCGACGCCTACATGATCAACTGGCAGTCCAACGTCTTTCCGGGAATTCTCGGGCGAACCTGCGATAGACCCTGCGAACCCGCGTGCCGGCGCGGACGCGTCGAAGACGGTGAAAATCGCGACTCAGGAGCCAAACCCGAACCAGTTGCGATCTGCCGGTTGAAGCGCGTCGCCGCGGATTTGAAGGACGATATCCGCGAGCGCTTGCCCAAGCGCGCGCCGCACGGCAATGGCAAGCGGGTCGCGCTCGTCGGCGCAGGCCCCGCGTCGCTCACCGTCGCGCGCGACTTGGCACCTCTCGGCTACGAATGCGTGGTGTACGACTCGGACAAGGACGCGGGCGGCATGATCCGCAGCCAGATTCCCAAGTTCCGCTTGCCCGAATCGATTATCGACGAGGAGGTGCAATACATCCTCGACCTAGGCATCGAGTTTCGCGGCGGCACGCGCATCGACAGCTTGAAAGCCTTGCTCGCCGGCAACGGCACCGGCAAGTACGACGCGGTGTTCGTCGGCAGCGGCGCGCCGCGCGGTCGCGATCTCGACATTCCAGGTCGCAAGGAAGCCGCGAAGAACATCCATATTGGCATCGACTGGCTCTCGAGCGTGTCCTTCGGACACATCGATCGCATCGGCAAGCGGGTGATCGTACTCGGCGGCGGCAACACCGCGATGGACTGCTGCCGCAGCTCACGCCGCCTGGGCGGTGAGGACGTCAAGGTCATCGTGCGCTCGGGCTTCGAGGAAATGAAAGCGTCGCCATGGGAGAAGGAAGACGCGATGCACGAGGGCATTCCCATCATCAACTTTCACGTGCCCAAGGCTTTCACTCACGCGGACGGCAAATTGACCGGCGTCACCTTCGAAAAGGTCGAGGCGCGCTATGACGACAAGGGACGCCGGCAGCTCCTACCCACCGGCGAGCCCGACATTCACTTCGAGTGCGACGACGTGCTGATCGCAGTTGGTCAGGAGAACGCCTTTCCATGGATCGAGCGCGACGCGGGTGTCGAATTTGACAAGTACGGATTGCCTATTCTCGACAAGACGACGCTGCAATCGACGCATCCGCGGGTCTTTTTCGGCGGCGACTCCGCCTTCGGCCCGAAGAACATCATCTGGGCTGTCGCTCACGGACACGAAGCGGCGATTTCCATCGACCGCCTGTGCCGCAGCGAAGATCTGCGCAGACGGCCGCCGCCGACGGTAAACCTTATCTCGCAAAAGATGGGCATTCACGAGTGGAGCTACGACAACGACGTATCCAACGATCACCGGTATCGCGTTCCGCTCAAGGACGTGTCGACCGCGCTTAAGAACATCAAGGTCGAGGTCGAGCTCGGGTTCGACGTGGCGCAGGCGTTCAAGGAAGCACAACGCTGCCTCAATTGCGATGTGCAGACGGTGTTCACGCAGAAGCTTTGCATCGAATGCGATGCCTGCGTCGACATCTGCCCCATGGATTGCATCACATTCACCACCGACGGCGACGAGCAGGAACTGCGCTCGCGGTTGAACGCGCCGGCGCGCAATCTGACGCAGGATCTCTATGTTGCCGGCGGCCTCAAAACCGGCCGCGTCATGGTGAAGGACGAAGACGTGTGCCTGCACTGCGGGCTGTGCGCCGAGCGCTGCCCCACCGGGGCCTGGGACATGCAGAAGTTCTACCTCGAGACGGCCCAGTCGCTTGACCGTTGCCGCCGCCGGCATGGCGCGGAGCGCGGAACCTACGCGGAGGCCGCCGAATGAGCGCCCCGGCGAGGGGCCCCGCGCACAGCGTGGGGATCGACGGCATCGCGAATGAAGGCAGCGGCCGACTCTGGCAAGCGCCGCGCTGGCGACGCCCGTGCAAAGAGGCCGCCGAATGAGCAGGGTTGCGCCCATTCGCGCCGTCAATGACTTCGTGGTGAAGTTCGCCAACGTCAACGGCTCCGGTTCGGCGTCAGCGAATCTTCTCTTCGCCAAGGCGATCCTGCGCATGGGCGTACCCGTCGCCCCTCGCAACATCTTTCCGTCTAACATCCAGGGACTGCCGACCTGGTTCGAGGTGCGCATCAATGAGGCCGGCTGGCGCGGGCGTCGCGGCGGGGTCGATCTCATGGTGGCGATGAATCCGCAGACTTGGGACCAAGACTTGAAAGAGATCGAGTCCGGCGGATACCTATTCTACGACTCGACCAAGCCGCTGCCGGCGTCCAAGTTCCGCGACGATGTCAACGCGGTCGGCATGCCGCTCACCGAGATCTGCAATCGCGAGTACACCGATGCGCGCCAGCGACAACTGTTCAAGAACATCATCTACGTCGGTGCGCTATCGGCGCTTCTTGAGATCGAGCCGGAAGCGATCGCCGAGCTGATCGGCGAGCAATACAAAGGCAAGGAAGCACTGCTCAAGCCCAACGTGCAGGCGATGCACATGGGTCGCGCTTACGCCGAGAACAATCTCGACTGGCCGCTCGACATTCGCGTGCGTCGGACTAACGCTGTGCGCGACCGGATTTTCATTGAAGGCAATAGCGCCGCGGCGCTGGGGTGCGTGTACGGCGGCGCAACGGTTGCGGCCTGGTATCCGATCACGCCGTCGTCGTCGATGGCGGAGGCCTTTGCGCGACACTGCAAGCGCTTTCGCACCGAGCCGGCGACGGGCAAGGCGCGCTGGGCTAGCGTCCAGGCCGAGGACGAGCTCTCCTCGATTGGCATCGTCATCGGCGCTGCCTGGAACGGGGCACGCGCCTTCACTTGCACGTCGGGCCCGGGCGTGTCGCTCATGCAGGAATTTATCGGCCTTGCTTATTTCGCCGAGATTCCGGCCGTGATCTTCGACGTGCAGCGCGGCAGTCCTTCGACCGGCATGCCGACGCGCACGCAGCAGGCGGATCTTCTTTCGTGCGCGTACGCGTCGCATGGCGACACCAAGCACGTGCTGATCTTCCCCGAGGATCCCAAGGAGGCATTCGAGTTCGCCGCCCTTTCGTTCGACCTGGCCGACCGGCTGCAGACTCCGGTGTTCGTGATGATGGACTTGGACATCGGGATGCAGGACTGGCTGTGCGATCCGCTCTCTTGGAACGACAAGCGCCGCCTAGACCGCGGCAAGGTCATGACTTACGAGCAGCTCGAAGCCGGCAAGGAATTCGGCCGCTATCTCGATGTCGAGGGGGACGGGATTCCCTATCGAACTTATCCGGGAACCCACCCGAAGCGCGGGTCGTACTTCACCCGGGGTACGACCAAGGACCGCTATGCTCGTTATAGCGAGGACGGCGCGACCTACGTCGACAATATGCAGCGGTTGTTGCGCAAATTCGAAAGCGCGAAGCAGTATCTACCGGAACCGGTTCGGCGCAACGCCGCCGGCGCGAGCCGCTTCGGCGCCATCTACTTCGGCTCGACCTCGCCGGTCATGGATGAAACGCTTGCTGCGCTTCATGCTCAGGGTGTCCACCTCGACACCCTGCGCGTGCGCGCATTTCCGTTCCACGACTCGGTGATGGACTTCATCAGCGAGCACGAACAGATCTTCGTGGTCGAGCAGAACCGCGACGCTCAGATGCGCTCGCTGCTCATCAACGAGCTGGTCGTCGAGCCTGCCAAGCTGATCCCCATCCTGCACTACGACGGTACGCCGATTACCGCCCGGTTCATTCTGCGCGAGATCGGAGAGAAACTCGCCATGTTCAACGTGACTCCGCTGCGGAAAGTGGCGCCATGACGTATCTTGCCAAGCCGAGGCTGCATCATCCTGACCTGCCCAAGAACAAGCTCGGCTACACGCATCGCGACTACGAAGGTGCGGTTTCGACATTGTGCGCAGGCTGCGGACACGACTCGATCTCCGCTGCGATCATCCAGGCGTTTTTCGAGCTGGACGTGCCGCCGCACCGCGTCGCCAAGCTTTCGGGCATCGGCTGCTCGTCGAAGACGCCGACCTACTTCCTTGGCAACTCGCACGGTTTCAACAGCGTTCACGGACGCATGCCGTCGGTGCTGACCGGAGCCAACCTCGCCAATCGCGATTTGATTTATCTTGGCGTATCAGGCGACGGCGACTCCGCATCGATCGGTCTCGGCCAGTTCGCCCACGCTCTTCGCCGCGCAGTGAACATGGTGTACATCGTCGAGAACAACGGAGTTTACGGTCTCACCAAAGGGCAGTTCTCGGCGACTGCGGATAAGGGCAGCAAGAGCAAACGGGGTGCAATCAACAACGACCAGCCCATCGATCTGGTCATGCTGGCGCTTCAACTCGGCGCGAGCTTTGTCGCGCGCAGCTTCTCCGGCGACAAGACGCAACTCGTGCCGCTGGTCAAGGCGGCGGTGCTGCATCGAGGGGCCGCGTTCATCGACGTCATCAGTCCCTGCGTCGCGTTCAACAACCACGCCGGATCGACCAAGAGCTACGACTTTATCCGGGAGCACAACGAGGCGGTCAACCGGCTCGACTTCATGCCGGCACGCTCGGAAATCATCACCGACTACGCGCCGGGAAGCGTGCAGGAGGTTGTTCAGCACGACGGCTCGGTGCTGCGGCTGCGCAAGCTTCACGACGATTACGACCCGAGCGACAGGATCGAGGCGATGGACTACCTGCTGCAGCGTCATGCGGCGGGCGAGGTTGTCACCGGACTTCTGTACCTTCAGCCTGACGCAACCGATCTTCACGCAGCGCTCAACACCGTGGACGCCCCGCTTAACGCGCTACGGGAGTCGGACCTCGTTCCCGGGTCCGCCGCGCTGGAGAAGTTCAACGCGTCGTTGCGCTGATCCCAACCGTCGACACGGGCTGCGCAGATTTCGTGGCCCCGCAAGCAGGGACCCAGTGGCGTGGCACGAAACGACGCTGGATTTCTTCCCGCCTTCGCGGGGATTAAAGGCCGGGGGGTGACGGTCGCACCGCTTGCCCCAGCAGTACTACAATCCGGCCATGACCCTGTTCTGGCGCCTCCTCGGCGTAATAGGCGGCGCGCTCCTGCTGTTGTTGATCGCTGTAGCGATCGCAGTCAGCACGGTCGACATCAAGACATTCGTCGGCCCGATCCAGAAGCATGTCAAGGACGTCACCGGCCGCGACCTGACGATTCAAGGTCCCATCGATCTGAAGCTCTCGCTCGAGCCCAAAGTGGTCATCGAGGATGTGTCGTTGAGCAACGCGCCATGGGGCAAGGCGGAGCAGATGATTACCGCCACACGTGTTGAAGTGCAGCTGGCCCTTCTGCCCTTGCTCAAGCGCGACTTCCAGGTGCGCAGCTTCGAGCTCATCGAGCCAAAGATTGCATTGGAGACCGATTCCAAGGGCACCGGAAACTGGGAGTTTCACGGGCCGGCGCCTGCACCCTCTGTGCCTGCGCCTTCCGGAGCTATGCAGCTTGGCGGCTTGTTCGTTGGCGATCTCGCGATCAGCAACGGGACGCTCAGCTATCGCGACGGCGAAAGCGGCAAGCTGACGACAGTGACCATCGACACCTTCGCCCTCAACGCCCGCGATGCGCAATCGGCGGTCAGCGCGCGTTTCCGGGGAACAATCGACGATATCGCGGTCGCGGTCGAAGGCGACCTTGGGCCTTTGTCGTTGCTCGCGCAGCGGCGATGGCCTTATCCGGTGAGCCTCAAAGGACAGGTCAACAACCAGGACGCGTCGGTGGTTACCAAGCTTAGCGTCGAGGAAAACACTGTCAGCCTCGAGCCGCTCGACATCGCCACGGGAAAGAGCAAGCTTGGCGGCAGGATGCAGGTTACGACCGGCAAGCCGCGTCCCAGGGTCAAGTTCGATTTCACTGCACCGGCCCTTGCGCTCACCGATCTTCCACTCGCGGTGCCTGCGCACACTGCGCCGGCCAAGGCGGCTCCCAAGTCGAAGTATATTTTCGGCGAGGAACCGGTGGGCTTCGCGGGGCTCAAGGCCGTCGATGCGACGGGGCAGCTCGCACTCGATGCACTGGTGTTGCCAAACGGACAGCGCCTGGAGCACGTGCGCGTGCAGCTTAGCGTGCAGAACGGCATCCTGGATGCGCCGGTCATCCAGGCCAACGCGCTCGGCGGCACCATCGTTGGCCAATTCAAGGTCGACGCGAACCGCGAGACCGACCCGGCACTCGGGATCAAGCTGGAAGCCAAGAATCTCGATCTCGCTGCAGTGCTGGCCGCGTTCGACATCAAGCGCGACGTTCGTGGCGGAAAGACTTCGGTCAACGCAGACATCGCAGCACGCGGCGTGTCACCCCGGCGATGGGCGAGCAGCGCTAGCGGAATGTTCACTGCTGTTGTCGGGCCGGCTTCGCTCGGGCATCCCAAGGGGGACGCCGATTCCGCGTTCAACCGACTGGCCGACGCTGTGAACCCCTTCCGCAACGTCGACGCGGCAACCGAGCTGCACTGCGCCGTGGTTCGCCTGCCCTTGCACGACGGTATCGCCAATGTCGATCGCAGCATCGCCGTCGAAACCAACAAGCTTGGCGCTTCGGCCAGCGGCACGCTCGACTTTCGCACTGAAACCCTGGACCTTGCGATCAAGCCTCAGCTAAAGCAAGGCATTTCCATTAACGTGGCTGAGTTTGCCCAACTCGTGCGCTTCCGCGGTCCATTCACATCGCCCACTGTTGCCATCGACGCGGTCGCGACCGCGGCGACGGTTGCGCGCATCGGCGCTGCGGTGTCGACCAGCGGCGCGTCTCTTCTGGGTGAAGCGCTTCTGTCGCACGCGACTGCCGATCCTGGTGCTCCTTGCCAGATTGCGCTGGGACATGCGGCACCCGGTAGCACGGCCGCAGTCGCCAAGCCGACGAGCAAAGGCACGACCTCGCCCGACGAAGTAAGCAAGGCGCTTGGCCGTTTGCTTGGACGTTAGTGCGTTGTCCCGGAGGTCGGTCGGGCATCTCGCCTACCTGCGAACGCTCGATATTGCTGCGGCGCTGCCGGTGTTCCCGGCCGCTTCGGCTTCACTCCGGAACTGTCAGCATCGGCGTCTCGAGCAGCTTGATCGCCGTCTTCGCCACCTGCATGGTGTCGAAATAGGCGTAGGCCGCCACTGCCGCGGCGCCTGCAACAGGAACCCACCGACTCGCCGCAGTCCCTGCGAGGCGCTGAGTCACAGTGACGCCGATGGTGGAGAGCAGGCTTCGCAACGCCCCGCTCGATAGCTGGTGGATCACCAATCGCTGACCAGTCCGTACGGCGACATCGCGTGCGAACTGGGTCGCCGCATGCCGGAACAGGCAGTACACCATGTGAGAGCGGGTGAGCTGCACGTCTTTGCCGTAAAGGCCGGCAATGTCCGAGACCAGTTGCGCCTGAACGCGCCAGATCGCGAACAAGTCCGGCAACACGGTCAGCATCCCGAGAACGCCGGGCGGGAGCGCCAAAGCGCCGGAAAGCGCCGCTGCCCGCGCGGCGGCCTTGCGCGCAAGGGAGCGCGCGGCGGCCGCAGGCGTGCGCACCGCCTTCTCGCGGGATGGCGGCACGCCGGAAACGACGTTTTCAAGCGCATCGACGATGGTGCTCAGAACCGGCGCGGCCAGTGTGGAAGTCGTCGACATGACGCGAGAGGATAACCCGCCCGTCCGCTAACGGAAACAGTATACGGGTTACAATCGCGGCCACTACCCACGCCCGGGGGAGGCCGGATGTTGGCTACGCCAGTCCTCGAGTATGAGCTTCTGCCGCCGACCTACACCGAATATGACCCGGCCGTGGTCGACGTTGCAGCGCGTGTCATTTCGCTCATCGAGGCGGCTGCGCCATGGGCCAAGGTCGAGCACATCGGCAGCACTGCGGTCCCCAACTGTGCCGGCAAGGGCATCGTCGACATGATGGCGCTGTATCGCGTCGGCAGGCTGGCGGCGACCCGCAAGGCGATCGATTCACTCGGTTTCCAGCCACAGAGAGTCGGCCACGCCTTTCCCGAGGACAGACCCATGCGTGTGGGCGCCATCGACCACGAGGGAAGGGTCTACCGGCTGCACGTGCACATCGTGGCCGACGACAGCCCGGAAGTCGCCGAGCTGCGGCGCTTTCGCGACGCTTTGCGCGTGGACTCCGCGTTACGTGATGCCTACGAGGCGAAAAAGCGCGCGATTCTCCAAGCCGGGTTGAGCGAGCCAGTCGGCTACACCAAGGCAAAGGGCGAATTCATCAACGCCGTCCTCGCCGCTCAGCGTTGAGCCGCAAGCGTGCGCATTGGCGTCCCCCGCGAGCGCAAGGACGGCGAGCGCCGGGTAGGCCTCGCGCCCGACGGGGCGGCAGCGCTTGTTGCATCGGGCCATGAGGTCCTGGTCGAGCGCGGCGCGGGCGACAGAGTAGGTTTCGACGACGCCGCCTACGCCGGCGCCGGCGCCCGCATCGTCGACGATCCTGCGCAGATCTTTGCTGCGCCACTGATCGTCAAGGTCAAGGAGCTACAGAGCTCCGAGTTGTCGCTTTTGCAACCCGGAACGACAGTGTTCGGCTTTGCTCAGCTCGGCCGCGACCGCATGCTGCTCGACGCTGTGCTCGCGGCTCGCATCGCTTGCATTGGCTGCGAGAGCATTGGCGATGTAAAACAGGGTATGCCGCTGCTCGAGCCAATGTCGCGAATCGCCGGGCGGCTTGCGCCGCTTATTGCAGCGTCGCTGTTGATGAACGATCGCGGCGGAAGCGGTGTGCTGCTGCCGGGCCTCGATGGTGTTGCGGCCGGGCGCGTGGTCGTGGTCGGCGCGGGCAGCTCCGGTGGCGAAGCAGCCATCGTTTCCAGCCGGCTCGGATGCGAGGTCACCGTGCTCGCGCGCAGCGAGCGCAGGTTCGCGGCGCTGAAAGCACGCTGCGGCGAGCGCGTGCGGACCGCGTTGTGCACCGGCGATGCATTAGCCGCCGCCGTTGCCGCAGCCGACGTCGTCATCGGAGCCGTGCTCGATCCTGGCCGGCTTTCGCCCAAACTGATTTCGCGCGGCATGCTGCGGACGATGCGCAAGGGATCGGTCTTTATCGACATCGGCGTCGATCAAGGCGGGATTGCCGAAACGTCGCTCATGACGACTCTCTCGGCACCGACCTATATCGAAGAGGGCATCGTGCACTATTGCGTCGCAAATATGCCGGCAGTGGTCGCCCGGACGGCGACCCTGGCGCTGACTCAAGCATCGCTCAGGTTCGTCCAGGCACTTGCCGATCGGGGGATTGAAAACGCGCTCGCTGCCGACCCCGGGCTGCGCGCCGGTCTGCAGGTGTTCGACGGCGGCGTCACTCATGCCGGGCTTGCCTCAGACGCACGATTACCCCTGCGACATCGATAGGGGGCGCAGCTTGCCCCGAGGCGCAAAGTCCAGTAAAAACGAGCCCTTTTCGCAGCTGAAACACCCGATGCGGATTTTCGGTTTCGCGGGCTGGTCCGGCAGTGGCAAGACCACGCTGATCGACCGCCTCATCCCGCGCTTCGCTGCGCAGGGACTGGTGGTGTCGCTGATCAAGCACGCACACCATGAGTTCGACATCGATCAGCCGGGAAAGGACTCGTTCCTTCACCGCGAGGCGGGATGTCAGGAGGTGCTTATCACCTCTACGGTGCGCTGGGCGCTGATGCACGAGTTGCGTGGCGCCGCGGAACTGACGCTTGATCAAGCCCTCGCGCATATCTCGCGCTGCGACCTGGTTCTGGTCGAAGGATTCAAGGTGGCGGCCATTCCCAAGCTCGAGGTGTACCGGGAAAGCGTCGGCAAGCCGTTGCTTCATCCAAAGGATCCGAACATCCTCGCCGTGGCGACAGATGGTCCGCTGGCGACAACGCTGCCGCTGTTCGGTATGCACGACACCGAAGCCATCTGTACCTTTGTCGAGCGTTACAGCCGGGCCATCCGCCCTGGGCGTTGATCCAAGGAACTAGAGGCTGCACCCGCCCTCCAACCGCCCGTGCAGAAAGCGGACGAAAGGTCGGCGGTTCGCAATGCTGTCGTCGTTTAGCAACACTCTGGGCGGCCACGCGCTGCCGCCGATCCGTCAAAATTGACTTGATGTGGAGCGCGGCGTAACTTGCAATTGTGGACTCCCCGGTGGAGTAGCTGTGGGTGGGACCTAGGCGCAGCAAATAAACTCGTGAAGAAACAATCCATTACGGTTTTCATCCTGGCGCTGCTGCTCTGCAGCACGATGCCGGCGTGGGCCGATGGTGGTTTTTACGGGGGCGTGTCTCTTCGCGACGGAAGCGTCGAGGCCACTGGGTTGAAGCTCGGGATCCTTCCTCTCTCGTGGAGCCGTTTTGCTGCACCAGCACCTGACGATTCACAGCAACGCACCGTGATGTTCGGCGGTTATCGCTTCAAGAGCGATGTCGCCGTTGAAGCAGCGTTCAACACTGCTGATCAGTACGCGCTACAACCGCGTCTGGCAGGCTCGGTGGGCAGCGTCGGACTGAAGAGCGTCGATCCGGGATTGCATGCGTGGAATGCCGATGTCTATACGAGTTGGGAATTCATTCGCAGCCTTTCGCTCTACGGCCGCCTCGGCTACGCGCAAAACGACGTGCGTGCCTTGCTCGCCGGAAGCGTCCTGACTCCGGGCGATCCGCGCCGGCAGCGTGACGGCGTGAACTATGGTGTCGGCCTGCGCTATGACATGACGCAATCGCTGGGGCTGCGCGTGGAATACTCGCGCTTCGGCCGCTTCGCAGGCGAGAATACGTCCACCGGTCTTCTTCCTGACTCCGACCAGTTGATGATCGGCGTGCAATTCAGGTTCTGATAATTGCCGTTCTCCGATTTGACGCCGGCTAGCGCCGGCGTTTTTGTTCGTCGCGAGCGTGTTGCGTTAACATTGTTCAATGGTTCGTCTTGTCTATCTCGCTCGGCTGCGTGATGTCTTCGGGACGGGGACCGAGAACGTCGACTTGCCGCGCGATGTCAGCAATGTCACAGCTTTGCTGGATTGGCTCTCGAAGCGCGGCGACGCATGGAAAAAAGAGCTCGCGTCGGGGCGCGCGATTCGCGTCGCCGTGAATCACGACATCGCCGGCCCCGAGACGCCCATTCGCTCCGGCGACGAGGTCGCGCTTTTTCCGCCGGTTACGGGCGGGTGATCACAGTGGCGGTTCGCGTCCAGCATGAGGACTTCGACGTCGGGCGCGAGCTCGCCGAGCTTCGCGCAAGCAATCCTCGCGTAGGCGCCGTCGCATCGTTCGTTGGCATCGTGCGCGACTTAAACGACGCGACCGAGATTCGTACGCTGACTCTTGAACACTATCCCGGCATGACCGAAAAGGCGCTGAACGGCATCGTCGACGAAGCGATGAAGCGCTGGGACTTATACGATGTTCTGGTAATTCATCGCGTCGGCGAGCTCAAGCCGACCGACCAGATCGTTCTGGTGGCGGTGACCAGCGCGCATCGCGGCGAAGCGTTCTCCGCCTGCGAGTTCATCATGGATTACCTCAAAACCAAGGCGCCGTTCTGGAAGAAGGAAATGACGCCCGACGGCGAGCGCTGGGTCGAAGCGCGCTCGAGCGACGACGAGGCCGCGGCGCGCTGGTAGTGTGACCGACACTCGCCTGCTTGCCATCGACTGGGGAACGAGCAGCGCGCGAGCTTACGCGCTCGATGCCAGGGGAACCGTGATCGATGAGCGCAGCGCGCCTCTGGGCGTGCAACGCGTGACCGATGGCCGCTTTGCCGATGCGCTCGCCAAGCTTTGCGGAGATGCGTTGTCGACGCGAGTGCCGGCAATCGCTTGCGGGATGATCGGCAGCCGCCAAGGCTGGATCGAAGCGCCGTATCGCGACTGCCCCGCCGACATCGATGCGATCGCAGGTGCTCTCACCCGCGTCCCGGACACGCCGCTTCTCATCGTGCCGGGCCTTATCGTTCGTGACGCCGCCGGTGTTCCCGACGTGATGCGCGGCGAGGAAACGCAGATCATCGGAGCGCTGGATGACTCGGGCAGCCGCGGCATCTACGTCCTCCCGGGGACGCACAGCAAGTGGGCCATCGCCGACGCGCAAGGCATCGTAAATTTTGCAAGCTTCATGACAGGCGAGCTGTATGGCGTTTTGCGCGAGCACAGTATCCTTGGACGTCTGGCCGGCGACGGCAGCGACAAGGCGGCGTTCGATCGTGGCGTTGAGACTAGCCTTCGTGGCGGTGCTGCACTCATCCACGATCTGTTCTCGGTACGCACACTGGCTTTGACCGGGGTGCTTGCATCGGACGGCGTCGGCGATTACCTTTCGGGTTTGCTGGTGGGAGCCGAGATCGCCGCAGCGCGAGCGTGGGCGGCACGCAACGCTCTAGATCGCGCCAAGGTGACGCTCGTGGGAGAGCAAGCGCTGTGCGAGCGTTACGCCCACGCGCTCCAGCTCGCCGGCATCGATGCAACACAGGGACCAGCCGCTGCGGCGGCACGCGGCCTGTGGCGCATCGCGCAACGCGCTGGGTTGGTGCCTTCGGTGGTGCCCTCATGAACTCGCCGAGCCTCCGAACCTATCTCCATCCATTGCCGCTGATCGCGGTGCTGCGCGGAATCACGCCGGCCGAGATCGACGGCATCGGAAGCGCACTCAGTGACAACGGCTTTCGAATTCTCGAAGTGCCGCTCAATTCACCCGATCCATTCGACAGCATCGGACGCCTGTCGCGCAAATTCGGGGCGGGTTGCCTGACGGGTGCTGGAACGGTGCTCGCGGTCGAGGAGGTTTCGCGCGTTGCCGCAGCAGGCGGCAATCTGATCGTCATGCCGCACGGCGATGTCGCCATCGTGCGCGAGGCGAAGCGGCTCGGGCTACTTTGCGTGCCCGGCGTAGCCACGCCGACCGAAGCGTTTGCCGCGCTTAGTGCCGGCGCCGACGGCCTGAAGATGTTCCCTGCAGAACAGCTCTCGCCCGCGGTGCTCAAGGCGTGGCGGGCAGTCCTACCTCGCGATGTTCTGGTGTTCCCCGTCGGAGGCATTCGACCCGACAACATGGCTCCCTATTGGGAGGTGGGGGCGGATGGCTTCGGCACCGGATCCAATCTCTACATGCCAGGCGCTTCCGCCGACAAGGTGCGTGCGGTTGCGGCGGCGTATGCCAGCGGATTCGCAGCGTTGAAGGCGCGCTGATGCCGATGCCCCGCTTCGACATGGTGGCAATGGGTGAACCTCTGCTCGAGTTCAACCAGGTGCGACCGGAGGAACCCGCAGGCTATCGGCAGGGCTTCGGGGGAGATACGTCGAACGCGGCGATTGCCGCCTCCAGGCTCGGCGCCCGGGCGGCGTACATCACCCGGCTGGGAAACGACGCGTTCGGCCGCATGTTCCTCGAGTTGTGGCGACGAGAGGGCGTGGATGCGAGTGGTGTCGGTATCGATGCCGACGCGCCTACCGGCATTTACTTCGTCACCCACGGCACGCGGGGCCACGAATTCAGCTATCTGCGCGCAGGATCCGCGGCTTCTCGCATGCGACCGGCGGATCTTCCGCTCGACCTGATTCGTTCCGCGGCGGCGCTCCACGTGTCCGGGATCAGTCAGGCGATCAGCGCCAGCGCGTGCGACAGCGTGTTCGCAGCCATCGACGCGGCTCGCAACGCAGGTGTGAAGATCTGTTACGACTCCAATCTGCGGCTTAAGCTGTGGCCGCTGGCACGTGCCCGCGCGACCATCACAGCGACCATGCGCCTTTGCGACTGGTTCGTTCCGAGTCTCGAAGAAGCGCGACAGCTCTCAGCAGTAGAAGACCCGCAGGCGATTCTCGACTGGTGCCACGCCGAAGGTGCACCGGTGGTTGCTCTGAAGATGGGGGCGGGCGGGGTTTGGGTGTCGACCGCGCACGGTCGCGATCACATCGCAGGGCACACGGTGCACGCAGTCGATGCGACAGGGGCGGGCGACTGCTTCGACGGCGCGTTTGTGACGCGGCTGATTGCCGGAGACGCGCCGGTTCAAGCGGCTTGCTACGCCAATGCAGCGGCCGCAATGGCAACTACGGGTTACGGGGCCGTTGCACCGTTGCCGCGGCATGCCGACGTAGCGGCATTTCTGGCGAAGGCGGCCTGATTGCGGGCCGAAGCGTTGTTGCGATCATCTCAACGGGGGAAGCGATGCCGCTGGGAACTGCAATCCGTCATCTGAAAAAGGGCGAATGGGAGAAGGCGCATGCGATCGTGCAGCAGGACGAGTCGAAACTCGGTTGCTGGGCGCACGGCATCGTGCACATGGTCGAAGGCGACGTAGGCAACGCACGCTACTGGTATCGTCGCGCGGGACGTCCGTTTCCCAAGGATCGTGACGTCGATCGCGAAGTAGCCGAACTTACCGAGGCGCTCAAGTCGCAGCAAGTGAACCAGTCGCCGCCTCAACCCGTCCAACCCGACCGGCCCCCGTCCGCAACTAGAGACAAAGGATAGCTAAAGCATCATGAGCAACGCCGCTTCATTTCACCCAGCCGTTCAGAGCTGGTTCGCAAAGACGTTCGCGAAGCCGACGCCAGCGCAGGCGGGCGCGTGGCCTGAAATCAGGGCTGGCAGGCACGTGCTGGTGGCAGCGCCCACCGGGTCGGGAAAAACGCTCGCCGCATTCCTTGCCGCCATCGACCAGCTGGTGCGCCGAGGCGTCGATTCGCCGCTTGCGGACGAGACTTCCGTCGTCTATGTCTCGCCATTGAAGGCGCTGTCGAACGATATTCAGAAAAATCTGGAAGCACCGCTCACCGGCATCCGCGAGGAGCTCAAGCGCCTGGGCTATCCCGACGTCGCGATTCGCACGCTGGTGCGCACCGGAGACACACCGCAAAGCGAGCGCACCGGCATGCGCCGGCGCCCGCCGCACATCGTGGTGACGACGCCGGAGTCGCTCTACATTCTTCTCGGGTCCGATTCCGGCCGCAAGATGCTCTCCACCACCCGCACGGTGATCGTCGACGAGATTCATGCGCTCGCGCCGAACAAGCGGGGAAGCCACTTGGCGTTGTCGTTGGAGCGCTTGGCGGAGCTGACGACCGTTCCGCCGGTGCGGGTAGGATTGTCGGCTACGCAAAAGCCCATCGAAGAGATCGCACGTTTCCTGACGGGGACGGCTTCGGCGGCAGAAGATTGCGCCATCGTCGACGCGGGCCACATCCGGCATCGCGACCTCGCCATCGAAGTGCCTGCGTCGCCACTCGAATCGGTCATGTCGGGGGAGGTGTGGGGCGAACTTTACGCGCGCCTGGCCCAACTCGCGAGCGAGCATCGGACCACACTCGTTTTCGTGAACACGCGGCGCATGGCGGAACGCGTGGCACGCCACCTCTCCGAGCTGCTCGGCAGCGACAAGGTGACCGCACATCACGGCAGCCTCGCCAAGGAGCGCCGGCTTGCAGCGGAGCAGCGCCTTAAGCGCGGCGAGCTGCGCGCGTTGGTCGCCACGGCTTCGCTCGAGCTTGGCATCGACATCGGCGACGTGGAGCTTGTCTGTCAGCTCGGTTCGCCGCGATCGATCGCCACCTTCCTGCAGCGCGCCGGCCGGGCCAACCATTCGGTGGGCGGCTTGCCCAAAGCGCGGCTGTTTCCCCTTTCGCGCGACGAGCTGGTCGAATGTGCCGCGCTGCTCGACGCGGTCGAGCGAGGCGAGCTCGATCGTGTCTCGATCCCGGCCAAGCCTCTCGACGTTCTGGGCCAGCAGATCGTGGCAGAGGTGGCGGCGCGAGAATGGGGCGAAGATGCACTGCTCAATGTGTTCAAGCGCGCCTACCCGTATGCTCAACTCACGGCGGAAGAGTATGCGGCGGTGGTGCGCATGCTTGCCGAGGGCTTCAGCACACGACGCGGACATCGCGCCGCGTATCTGCACCGTGACGCGGTGAACCGCATCCTGCGCGGGCGGCGCGGCGCGCGATTGACGGCAATCACTTCGGGCGGCGCGATTCCGGACACGGCGGACTACGACGTGGTGCTCGAGCCTGCGGGACAGCAGGTCGGAACGGTGAACGAAGACTTCGCCATCGAGAGTCTCGCCGGCGACATCTTTCAGCTGGGCAACACGTCGTATCGCATCCTTCGCGTCGAGGCGGGACGCGTACGAGTCGAGGATGCCCATGGACAGCCTCCCACGATTCCATTCTGGCTGGGAGAGGCGCCCGGACGAACCGACGAGCTTTCCTTCGCTGTGTCGCGTTTGCGCGACGAGGTGGCAGCGCGCCTCGACACGGACACTGCGAGCGAAGAAGTGAAGCGGCGACTGCCGCTCGGGGCGTCGGGTGCAGCGCAACTTGTTGAGTACCTCCGCGCCGCGCGTGCCGCGTTGGGCGCGCTGCCGACGCTCGACACCATCGTCCTCGAGCGATTCTTCGACGAGTCCGGAGGTATGCAGCTCGTCATTCATTCGCCTTTCGGCAGCCGTATTAACCGCGCCTGGGGACTCGCGCTGCGCAAGCGCTTCTGCCGCAAGTTCAACTTCGAGCTGCAAGCGGCGGCGACCGAGGACGCCATCGTCTTGTCGCTTTCGACCAGTCACAGCTTTACGCTCGACGAAGTCGTGCGTTACCTGTACTCCAGAACGGTGCGTCCTTTGCTCATCCAGGCGCTTCTCGACGCGCCGATGTTCGCGGCACGGTGGCGATGGACCGCGACGACCTCGCTCGCGTTGCCGCGCTTTCGGTCCGGCCGCAAGGTTCCGCCCCAGCTGCAGCGCATGGCTGCGGAGGACTTGCTCGCAGCGGTGTTTCCCGATCAGATCGCCTGCGCCGAAAACCTAGTTGGGGAGCGAGAGGTGCCCGACCACCCGCTGATCGAGCAGACCGTGCATGATTGTCTTTACGATGCGATGGACGTCGAAGGCCTGGAGCGCCTCCTGCAAAGGCTCGAATCGGGTGAGATCCGGGTGGTCGCTCGCGACCTGACCGAGCCTTCGCCCCTTGCGCTGGAGATTCTTTCGGCCCGGCCCTATGCATTCCTCGACGATGCGCCGCTGGAAGAGCGTCGCACCCGAGCGGTGATGAGCCGACGCTGGCTCGACGAAGAGGCGGCCGCAGGCCTGGGACGGCTCGATGCCGATGCGATTCAGCGCGTCAAGGAAGAAGCGTGGCCCACAGCCCGCAGCGCCGATGAATTGCACGATGCATTGCTGGGTCTCGCTTTCATCACTGATGAAGAGCTCGATGGCAATCCTGACTGGCACTCCTTTCTTGACGAGCTCACCGATGCACGGCGCGCCACTCGAATCACGATTGCATCGTCGCAAGGCGGACCGGTAAGACTCTCCGTTGCAGCGGAGCGCTTGCCGCAATTCGGCTCCGTGTTCAAAGCAATGCAATGCGCGCCGGCGATCGTGGTACCCGACGAATACGCGCTTCGCGAATGGACGCGCGAAGACGCGCTGGTCGAGATCGTACGAAGTCGTCTGGAAGGCCTGGGACCGGTCGCTTCGGCCACCATCGCCGAGTCGATGGCCGTTCCGCAGTTAGACATCGACGCGGCGCTCGCCAAGCTCGCGGCGGAGGGCTTCGCCATGCAGGGTTCGTTCACGCCCGGAGCCGCCCAGAGCGAATGGTGCGATCGGGCACTGCTTGCACGCATTCACCGCTATACGGTGGGCCGGTTGCGTCAGGAGATCGAGCCGGTGTCGAGCCGCGACTTCATGCGCTTTCTCACTCGCTGGCAGCATGTACTTCCGGGAGCGCGCCGCGAAGGTCCTGATGCGCTGGCCGCGCTGATCACGCAACTCGAAGGCTTCGAAGCGCCTGCGGCGGCATGGGAAGCCGAGATTCTTCCAGCGCGCCTCGACAACTACGAATTCACATGGCTGGACGATCTGTGCCTCGCCGGTCGGGCGGCGTGGACGCGACTCACGGTGCCCGCGCGTATTGCGGCCAAAGGCGCCGGTCCGATCCGCACCACGCCCGTGTCGCTGATGCCGCGACGCAATCTTGCGCTTTGGAACCGCGCGGTTCCGAGCGCGGTGCAAACGCCTGCGCCGGGCGCGCGAGCGCAGGCTGTCGCCGAATATCTCAAAGAACACGGCGCATGTTTTTTTGATGAGATCGTCGACGGCGCGGGGTTGCTACGCACACAAGTCGAAGACGCGCTGGCGGAGCTCGTTGTACTGGGACTCGTCCACTCCGACAGCTTCGCCGGACTGCGGGCGCTGCTCACACCCTCGGATCGACGCAAACCGCTTGGGGCTGGCAAGCGCCGCCGGCGCACCGCCTTGTTCGGGATCGAGGATGCGGGACGGTGGGCGTTGCTGCGCCGTCCCACGCGAAGCCCCGCCTTGGTGGACAGCCCGCCGGACCTGGTCGAGCACATTGCGAGGACGCTGCTGCGCCGCTATGGGGTGGTCTTCTGGAGGCTCCTCGAACGCGAGGCGGCATGGCTTCCGCCCTGGCGCGATCTGCTTAGAGTATTGCGGCGCTTCGAAGCGCGCGGAGAGATTCGCGGCGGACGCTTTGTGGCGGGCGTCACAGGCGAGCAGTTTGCGCTGCCCGAAGCGGTTGCGTTCTTGCGCGAGACGCGTCGAGCTCCACTCACTTCGGCCTGGCTGTCGCTCAGCGCCGCCGATCCGCTCAACCTGGTGGGAACCATCGTTCCCGGCGCCAAGATACCCGCGCTGACCAACAATCGCGTGCTCTACCGCGACGGCACCGCGATTGCAGCGCTGCTCGGCGGCGAAGTGCAGTGGATCGAGCACCTCGAGCCGAAGCAGGCGCACGAAGCCGAGAACGCGTTGATCAGGCGCCAGCCGATCTCGCGGCTGCTGGCTTATCTGCGCTAGACAAGCGTCATCGACATGCCCTGGGGCGGGTTTGTTGCAGTGGGTGGCGGCGCCGCGGTCGGCGCATGGCTGCGCTGGGCTCTTGGCATCTTGCTCAATCCTCTGTTTCCGACCCTTCCTCTAGGCACGCTGGCGGCCAATCTGATCGGAGGGTTGATGATGGGGTTCGCGATGGAGGTCCTCACGCGGCACGCCATGGTTCGTCCCGAGATTCAGCTCCTCGTGACCACGGGCTTTCTTGGTGGTTTGACGACTTTCTCGACGTTTTCTGCCGAGGTGGTCACTCTGCTGATGCGCAGAGAATATCTGTGGGGGACCGTCGCCATCGGGGCCCACGTCGCCGGCTCGCTGCTAACGACAATTGCCGGGATCATGCTCATGCGAGCCTTGTTCGCCTGGGGATCGACCGCGTGAGCGAGAAGCACTAGCAGTCCGGAGACACCGTATGGAAGGGACGATCCTGCGCTTCTACGTGCACGAAAACCGAACGCATCATCACGTTGCTCTGTTCGAATGGCTGCTCGAACAGGCCAAGAAGATCGGCATTCATGGTGGCTCGGCCTTTCGCGCGATCGCCGGCTTTGGCCGCCACGGTATCCTGCATGAGGAGCATTTCTTTGAACTCGCTGCTGACCGCACCGTGGAAGTCGAGTTCGTGGTGACCGAACAGGAGGCGACGAAGCTGCTGGATCTGCTGCGTCGCGAGCGGGTGAGTATCTTTTACGCTCGCGTCCCTGCTGAATTCGGTGCGATCGAAGGCGATCGCTGATTGCCAGTTACACAGTTAAGCTGTACATCGCTACACTAGTGCGCATTGCACACGCTTGGAGATAGGCATGCCCCACGCCATTCGCATTCACCAGACCGGCGGTCCCGAAGTTCTGAAGTGGGAAGAAGTCACTGTGGGTGACCCGGGCCCTGGCGAGGCGCGTGTGCGTCACACCGCCATCGGGCTTAATTATCTCGACACCTACCATCGCAGCGGGCTGTACAAGCTTCAGCTTCCGTCGGGCATCGGCAGCGAGGCGGCTGGCGTGGTCGAGGCGGTCGGCGCGGGCGTAAGCGATATCAAGCCCGGCGATCGCATCGGCTACTGCGCCGGACCAGTCGGTGCATATTCCGAAGTGCGACTCGTCCCTGCGGACCGCCTGCTAAAACTGCCCGAAAGCATCTCTGATCGTGCGGCGGCATCGCTGATGCTCAAGGGCCTGACGGTGCAGTACTTGCTGCGCCAGACCTATCCGCTGAAAGGTGGCGAGACGATCCTTCTCCACGCTGCCGCGGGCGGCGTGGGGCTGATCGCCTGCCAGTGGGCGCGCGCGCTGGGCGTTACTGTGATCGGCACGGTGGGCTCCGATGAAAAGGCTGCGCTCGCCAAGACGAACGGTTGCACCCACACCATCGTCTACACGCGGGAGAACTTTCTCGACCGGGTAAAAGAGCTGACCGGCGGCAAAGGAGTGCAGGTCGTCTACGACGCCGTCGGCAAGGACACCTTTCCCGGCTCGCTCGACTGCCTCATGCCTCGCGGGATGTTCGTATCGTTCGGCAACGCTTCGGGAGCGATCCCGCCGTTCGACATTCTGCTGTTGTCGCAGAAAGGCTCGCTCTATGTCACGAGGCCGACGTTGTATACGTACTCGGCCAAGCGTGCCGATCTGCTCAAGATGGCCGAAGAGTTGTTTTCAATGGTGCAGTCGGGAAAGATCAAGAACGATGCGCGGCAGACTTACGCGCTCAAGGACGCTGCGCAGGCGCATCGGGATCTGGAAGCACGCAAGACCACCGGTTCGACGATCCTCCTGCCCTAAGCAGCGGCTTCGTTGATGAGCTGCCGCGCAGCAGGCGCGAGTTCGCCCGCGGTCAGCCCGAGCGGTCCTACGCCGGTGGCGACCAGCGCATCGGCTGCTGCGCCGTGAACGCACACGGCGAGACGCAACGCCTCCTTTGCGGCAACGCCCTGCGCTAGCAGCGCACCGAGCATTCCGGCAAGAACGTCGCCCGTTCCGGCACTGGCGAGGCCGGGGTTGCCCGTGGTGTTGATCGCCCATGTGCCGTCAGGGAAGGCCAAGACGCTTCCGGCGCCTTTGAGTACGAGCGACGCATTCAGTTTGCCGGCGAGCATAAGCGCCGAGCCGAGTCGATCCGACTGAATCGAGTCGGTGTCCGAGGCGGCGAGGCGGGCGGCTTCCGCAGGATGCGGCGTGAGTACCGTGGGCGCCCGCCTCGATGCGATCCTGGTCGCAAGCGACGCATCGCGGGCGACGAGCGTCAGTGCATCCGCGTCGATCGCCAATGGCACCGCGGCGTCGATACTTCGTCGCAACAGTCCCTGCGCGCGCTGATCGGTGCCGAGCCCCGGGCCGACGATGATCGCATCGGGGCCGTCGTCGATCACGCGCGCGGCGGCTCGCAGCATGAGCTCCGGTTGTACGGGATCGAACGCCGGCGCGTTGCTCGCAGCAAGCCCGACCCAGACCTTGCCTGCTCCGAGGTTAAGTGCGGCGCGACCGGCAAGCAGAGCGGCGCCGACCATGCCATCGTTGCCACCGACGATACCCAGCGTGCCGAAGCTCCCCTTGTGAACGTTCTTTCGGGCACGCAGAAGCGGCGCCGGCAAGCGTGTCTTGAGCGACCCCCAGTTCAGACGCTCGCCCGCCGGGGCCGAGCTTTGCGCGTCTAGCTCGAGCGCATGCACGCTCAAAACGCCGCAATGGTCCGGTCCATCCAGAGTGAGCAGTCCTGGTTTCAGCGCGATGAATGTGGCGGTCGCTGTGGCGCGCACCGTCGGCGCCAAGGCGGTGCCCGTGTCGGCGTCGAGCCCGCTGGGAGTGTCCAGCGCCAGGATCGGCACTCGCGAAGCGTTTGCGCGCGTAATCCAGTCAGCATAAACGCCCTCGATCGCGCGTTTGAGTCCAATGCCGAATAGCCCGTCGACGATGAGTCCCCAATCGCCGCTGTCGGTCCATTCGGACTTGAGCGCGCCGCCCGACGAGAGCCAGTTCCGATGCGCCGCCAAAGCGTCGGCGGACAGCTTTGCAGCGTCGCCGCGAAAAGCAACACTGACATCGAAAAACCAGGACTTGAGCCAGCGCGCGACGACGAACGCATCACCGCCGTTGTTGCCCGGGCCTGCGAGCACCAGCACGCGCGCGGGGCGACCGGCGAGCAACTCGCGCGCTATGCCTGCGGCGGCAAGTCCTGCGCGCTCCATCAGCGGATGGCTCGCTGCCGCCGCTTCGATCGCGCGCAGCTCGGCAACGCGATAGACCGGATCCGGACTCATGCGGCGGATTATAGGGCTTGAAGATGGATCGACTGACTCGCACCCCGGGAAATGGACTTTCGCCGGGGCAGTCGCTACACTGTCGCACAAGCAGTGCAGGGGTGCCGGTACGCCGATTCATGGCCGGCGAAGCCCGCCTTCCGAGGGGTGGCCGGACACTGCGGCTCTTCTCCAGTTTTTTCAATGGGAGGTTTCGATGAAGTGGTTCTCCAGGGTTATGCTGGGCTTGGCCGCCTTCGGTCTCGCCGCTGCAATCTCGGCGCAGGATCTCACCGGGACGCTGAAAAAAATCAAGGACACCGGCGCGATCACCATCGGCTATCGCGAGTCCTCGATTCCGTTCTCGTATCTCGACGACAAGCAGCAGCCGGTCGGCTATGCGATGGACCTGTGCATGAAAATCGTCGACGCGGTCAAGGCCGAGCTCAAGATGCCCAACCTCAAGGTGAATCTGCAGCCGGTCACTTCGTCCAATCGTATTCCGCTGCTGCAGAACGGCACCATCGACATGGAGTGCGGGTCGACGACCAACTCCGTCGCACGTCAGCAGCAGGTCGCTTTCGGTCCCACCTATTTCGTGATCAATGTCGCCGCCGCGGTCAAGAAGAATTCCGGCATCAAGAGCCTGGCCGATCTCAACGGCAAGACCATCTCGACCACGTCAGGCACGACCGCGGTGCCGCTGCTCAAGCAGTACGAAAAGACCAAGAACGCCGACATCAAGGAAATCTATGGGAAGGACCACGCCGAATCGTTCCTGCTGCTCACTCAGGACCGCACGTCGGCCTTCGTCATGGACGACATCCTGCTCGCCGGCCAGATCGCCAATTCGAGCAATCCCGGCGACTACATGATCATCAACGAGTCGCTGCGCACCGAGCCCTACAGCATGATGCTGCGCAAGGACGATCCGCAGTTCAAGGCGCTGGTCGACAAGACTATCGGGCAGGTGATGAAATCCGGCGAGATCAACAAGATCTATGCGAAGTGGTTCACGAGTCCAATCCCGCCGAAGGGGGTCAACCTGAACTTCCCCGAGACGCCGGCAATCAAGGAAGCCTTTGCCAATCCCAATGACAAGGGCGTCCAGTAGACGCGGACGCCGTCAAAGCCGCGTCATGAGGGGGCCGGAATGCCGCAAGGCTTATCCGGCCCTTGTTATCTGATGCGCTGCGTTAAGGACGAACTCTCGCCGGGGCGGCGGACTTCTGGCGATTCGATCGAGGCTTAAGCAATGACGACGTACCTTCTGAACTGGGGCGTATTCTTCGAGGAGCTGCCCGGCGGCGGTGAAGAGTACTGGCAGCTGATTCTCTACGGCGTGGGCTGGACGCTGGCGGTTTCTGCGTGCGCGTGGGTGATCGCGCTTATCGCCGGCTCCATCATCGGCACCATCCGTACGACGACGAATCCGTGGCTCGTGCGCTTCGGCAACGGTTGGGTCGAGCTCTTCCGCAATGTCCCGCTTCTGGTGCAGATGTTCCTGTGGTACTTCGTCATCCCTGAGTTCATTCCTCCGCTCAAGGGCTGGATCGTCCGCGCCGAGCCGGTGCACGCGCAATTCCTCTCCGCGGTACTCTGCCTGGGGCTCTTTACTTCGGCGCGGATCGCCGAGCAGGTGCGCGCGGGCATCCAGTCGCTGCCTCGCGGACAGCGCGCCGCCGGTATGGCGCTCGGGCTCACCCAGCCGCAGGTCTATCGTTACGTGCTGCTGCCGATGGGATTTCGCATCATCATTCCGCCGCTGACGAGTGAGACCATGAACTTGATCAAGAACTCGTCGGTTGCGCTGACCATCGGGCTGGCGGAGCTTACTTTCCGCGCTCGAGAGCTCGGCGAGTACACCTTCAACTTTTTCGAGGCCTTCACCGCAGCGACTTTGATCTACATCGTCATCGCCATGACCGCAAACCGGGTGATGGCTCGCATCGAGAAGAACGTGGCCGTGCCTGGCTACATCGCCGGCGGCGGCGGAAAGTAGAGGCGCCCCATGCATCTCGACTTCGGCATCATCGCGGGCGCTCTGCCCTTCCTCTGGAAGGGTTTCCAGTACACGGTTCAACTGACGGCGATCTCCGCGATAGGCGGGCTGTTCTTCGGCACGCTGCTTGCGCTGGCGCGCTTGTCGTCGAACAAGTGGCTGTCGATGGCCGCCGCCGGATATGTCAATCTCATGCGGTCGATCCCACTGGTCCTGGTCATCTTCTGGTTCTTCTTTCTGATGCCGGTCATCCTGCAAAGCCTGACTGGGGCGGAGCGCCCGGTCCAGATCGGCGCGGAGCGCACCGCCATCATCACCTTCATCATGTTCGAGGCGGCGTACTTCTGCGAGATCATGCGCGCCGGCATCCAGTCGATTCCGAGAGGCCAGGTCAACTCGGCGTATGCGCTGGGGCTCACCTACGGGCAGGCGATGCGGCTGGTGATTCTGCCGCAGGCCTTCCGCAACATGATTCCGGTGCTGCTCACGCAGACGATCATCCTGTTCCAGGACACTTCGCTGGTCTACGTGATCTCGGCCACCGATTTCGTCGGCGCGGCATCGAAGATCGCTCAGCGCGACGGCCGGCTGGTCGAGATGTACCTGTTCGTGGCCGTGGTCTATTTCGTGATCTGCTATACGCTGTCGTACCTCGTGAAGAGGCTGCAGAAGAAGATCGCAGTGATTCGCTGACCGGGAACGTTCAAAGGGAGAGCAACGATGATCTCGATCGACCACATCTCGAAATGGTATGGCACGTTCCAGGTGCTGACCGACTGCACGACCAAGGTCGACAAAGGCGAGGTCATCGTCGTCTGCGGGCCTTCCGGCTCGGGCAAATCGACGCTGATCAAGTGTGTCAACGCCCTGGAGCCATTCCAGAAAGGCACCGTCACCGTCGACGGCACCTCGGTGGGCGATCCGAAGACAGACCTGCCGAAGCTGCGCGCGCGTGTCGGTATGGTGTTCCAGCATTTCGAGCTCTTTCCTCATTTGTCGATCACCGACAATCTGACGCTGGGACAGATCAAGGTGCTTGGCCGCAGCAAGGAGGAGGCGACTCAGCGCGGCATGAAACTCCTCGATCGCGTGGGGCTGATCGCGCAGAAGGACAAGTTCCCCGGCCAGCTATCGGGCGGCCAGCAGCAGCGCGTGGCGATAGCGCGCGCGCTGTCGATGGATCCGATCTGCATGCTCTTCGATGAGCCCACCTCGGCGCTCGACCCTGAAATGATCAACGAAGTGCTCGACGTCATGGTCCAGCTCGCCAAGGAGGGGATGACCATGATGGTCGTCACACACGAGATGGGTTTTGCGCGCAAGGTCGCGCATCGGGTGATCTTCATGGATCAGGGCTCGATCGTCGAAGACGCCAAGAAGGACGATTTCTTCGGCAAGCCGCGCTCGGAGCGGGCACAGCTGTTCCTGTCGAAGATACTTTCGCACTAGTACTCGCGGCGACCCTCCGCGTGTAACCCCGAGACGCTCCGCGTTTCTCGTCTGAGGCTCATCGCTCGGGCGGCCGCGAAGGACCGCGTCGGCGTATAATTCGTCTTTACGTCCCTCTCGCCGATGGCAGAGCTTCTCACGCTGCGCGGGCGCAACGCCCTGTCGCAGTTCCGCGTCGCCAAGCTGCTCCACAGCCTCGCCGGAAGCTCCATCCGGGCAATCAGCGCCGATTTCTGGCATTTCGTACAGACATCGCGAAAGTTCGACTCCGCCGAGCGCGAGACGCTCGACCGGCTTCTTAGCTACGGCCCGCACAGCGCCGTCCAGGCCGACGACGGTGATGAGCTGCTGCTGGTTATTCCGCGACCGGGAACGATTTCTCCCTGGGCATCGAAGGCCACCGACATCGCGCACAATTGCGGGCTCGCCAGCATCGAGCGCATCGAGCGAGGCGTGGCGTATCGCGTGTCGACGCGCGATGGGGCTCGGCTGGACGGTGCGCCGCGCGAGAAATTGCTGGCGCTAATTCACGATCGCATGACGGAGGCGGTGTTCCCGGAATTGTCCGACGCGGGACGCTTATTCACGCATTTTCCGCCGCGACCCATGGTGACGGTGGATCTGCTCGCTCGCGGGCGCGACGCCATCGCCGAGTCGAATGTCGCGCTGGGACTGGCGCTGTCGCAAGACGAGATCGACTACCTTGCCGAGAGCTTCCGCCGTGCCGGCCGCGATCCCACCGATGTCGAACTGATGATGTTCGCTCAGGCAAATTCGGAGCACTGCCGCCACAAGATTTTCAACGCCGAATGGATCATCGACGGCAGGCAGCAGCCGCAGTCGCTGTTTGCGATGATCCGCCATACGCACGCCGTCAACCCGCAGAGGACCATCGTCGCCTACGCCGACAACGCCGCGATCATGGAAGGCACCGAGGCTCGCCGTTTCTATGCGAACTCGGATGGGCGCTATCTCGCGCACCTCGAGGCGACGCACATCCTGATGAAGGTCGAAACGCACAATCATCCGACGGCGATCGCACCGTTTCCGGGAGCGGCGACCGGTTCCGGCGGTGAGATCCGCGACGAAGGAGCGACCGGCATTGGCGCGCGACCCAAGGCCGGGTTGACAGGATTCACAACGTCGCATCTGCGCATCCCCGGAATGGGTCAGCCCTGGGAGCTTCCCGAAGCGCTGGCGACTCGAAGTCTCGCCGCCGGTGCATCTCTTGGCGGGAAAGACGACACCGGGCGCGTCGTCCGCCAGAACTATTGGATCGGCAAGCCGGACCGCATCGCATCCGCGCTGCAGATCATGCTCGACGGCCCGATCGGCGGCGCGTCGTTCAACAACGAGTTCGGACGGCCCAATCTGGGAGGCTATTTCCGCACCTTCGAGAGCCAGGTCGACGGCGAAGTCCGCGGCTATCACAAGCCGATCATGATCGCTGGCGGCGTGGGCAACATCGCCGCTCGCGATACGCGCAAGCGCGCGCTGCCTGACGCGGCGCTGATCGTGCAGCTCGGCGGCCCGGGCATGCTCATCGGCATGGGCGGAGGCGCGGCATCGTCGATGGCCACCGGCGCCAATACCGCAGATCTCGATTTCGATTCGGTGCAGCGAGGGAACGCCGAAATGCAGCGTCGCGCGCAGGAAGTGATCGACCGTTGCTGGCAGCTCGGCGAGAAGAATCCCATTCTTTCGATTCACGACGTCGGTGCCGGCGGCCTTTCCAATGCTCTGCCCGAACTCGTTCACGGCGGCGGCAAAGGTGCGCGTTTCAATCTGCGAACGATTCCCAGTGAGGAGCCGGGGATGGCGCCGCGCGAAATCTGGTGCAACGAAGCGCAGGAGCGCTATGTGCTCGCAATCGCCGCCGATTCCGTTGAGCGCTTTCGCGCAATCTGCGAACGCGAGCGCTGCCCGTTCGCGGCGATCGGTAGCACGACGCCCGAGCAGCGCCTCGTCGTCCAGGACCCGGCGTTCGACAATGTGCCTGTCGACATGGAGCTCGCCACGCTGCTAGGCAAGCCGCCGAAGATGACGCGCGACGTTTCGCATCTCTCGCGCTCGCTGACATCCTTCGACACCGCGGGCATCGACGTCGCCGAGGCGGCGATTCGCGTGCTTGCCTTTCCCGCGGTCGCCGACAAGACGTTTCTGGTCACCATCGCCGATCGCACGGTGGGTGGTCTGTGTTCGCGCGATCCCATGGTTGGTCCATGGCAGGTGCCGGTCGCTGACGTCGCGGTCACGCTCGCCGACTACGATGGTTACGCGGGCGAGGCGATGGCGATGGGTGAGCGCACTCCGCTTGCGTTAATCAATCCGCCGGCGTCCGCACGCATGGCGGTCGGCGAAGCGCTGACCAACCTCGCCGCCGCCGGGATCGAGCTGGACGCAGTGAAGCTTTCCGCCAACTGGATGGCGGCAGCAGGTCATCCCGGTGAGGACGCGGCGCTCTACGACACCGTGCGCGCGGTCGCCCTCGAGCTCTGTCCGGCGCTGGGCATCAGCATTCCGGTGGGCAAGGATTCGCTGTCGATGCGAACGGGCTGGCGAGAAGATGGCGTAGAAAAGGCGGTCACCGCGCCGGTGTCGCTGATTGTTTCCGCGTTTGCGCCGGTGGCTGATGCGCGGCGGGTTCTGACGCCGCAGCTTGCGCTGGATCGCGGCGAGACCCTGCTCATGCTGGTCGATCTCGGCGATGGAAAGAATCGGCTTGGCGGTTCGACCCTGGCTCAGGTCTACGGTCAGCTCGGCGACATCGCTCCCGACGTCGATGATCCAGCCGACCTCAAGGCTTTTTTCACTACCATGCAGGCGGTGCACGCTGCAGGCAAGGTGCTGGCGTATCACGACCGCTCCGACGGCGGCCTTTTCGCGTCGCTGACGGAGATGGCATTCGCGTCCCGCTGCGGCATCGACGCCGAGCTCGACGAGTTGCCGGGCGATGCCGTCGCTGCGCTGTTCAACGAAGAGCTGGGCGCCGTACTGCAGATCGCGACACAGGATCGTCACGATGTCGTCGCGGCATTCGAGGCGGCGGGCCTGCATTGTGTCGCGATCGGCACCGCCGTTCGAGGAGACAGGTTCCGCGTCACACGTGAAGGAGCCGCGGTTTTAGACGCCTCGCGCGTCGAGCTGCACCGCGTCTGGTCGCAGACCACGCATGCGCTGCAACGGCTGCGCGACAATCCAGAGTCGGCCGATCAGGAGTACGAGCGCATCCTCGATGCCTCCGATCCCGGGCTTGAGCCGCTGTTGACCTTCGACCCCGCGGACGACATCGCAGCGCCCTTCATCGGCAGAGGCGCACGACCCTCGGTGGCTATCCTGCGCGAGCAGGGCGTCAACGGACACATTGAAATCGCCGCCGCTTTCGATCGTGCCGGATTCGCCTCCTACGACGTGCACATGACCGACATCATCGCCGGTCGCATCACACTCGCAAACTTCGCGGGCATCGTCGCAGGCGGCGGGTTTTCCTACGGCGACGTGCTAGGCGCCGGTGAGGGCTGGGCCAAATCGATCCTGTTCAACAGCCGCGCTCGCGACGAATTCGCCCGCTTTTTCGCTCGCGGCGACACATTTGCGCTCGGGGTGTGCAACGGGTGCCAGATGATGAGCAACCTGCACGAGCTGATCCCGGGCACGGCGCACTGGCCACACTTCGTGCGCAACAAAAGCGAGCAGTTCGAGGCGCGTCTCATTCTGCTTGAAGTGCAGCGCTCACCTTCGCTGTTCTTTGCGGGCATGCACGGCAGCCGCATTCCCGTCGCGCTGGCGCACGGCGAAGGCTACGCCGAATTTCGCGACCGGGCGCAGCTCGCGGCGGCGGAGCCGCTGGTGACACTGCGCTTTGTGAACAACCGTGGCGAGGCGACAGAGCGGTATCCGTACAACCCGAATGGCTCTCCGCGAGGTATCGCGGGACTCACCACCGCGGACGGCCGATTCTCGATTCTGATGCCGCACCCGGAACGCGTCTTCCGCACAGTGCAGATGTCATGGCATCCGCGGGAGTGGGGCGAGGATTCCCCGTGGATGCGAATGTTTCGCAACGCGCGTGTCTGGCTAGGCTAGCCGAACAACCAGCCAGCGCCTTTGAGCGGTGCCTCAATAGTTCTAGGAGTCGAACATGCGACCCAAGGTGTGGGCGATCAACGGAATCGTGCCGGTCATCGATCCGAGCGCGTTCGTGCACCCTTCGGCGGTGCTCATCGGCGACGTGATCGTCGGGGCGGGCTGCTACGTTGGACCCGCGGCGTCGCTTCGCGGCGATTTCGGCAGGCTGGTGATGCACACCGGCTCCAACGTGCAGGACGGGTGCATCATGCACGGCTTTCCGGGAACGGACACCGTCGTCGAAGAGGATGGGCACGTCGGCCACGGGGCGATTCTCCATGGCTGCGTCATCAAGCGCGGCGCGCTGGTGGGGATGAACGCGGTGATCAACGACAATGCGGTGATCGGTGAGTCAGCGATCGTCGCAGCGATGGCGTTCGTCAAGGCCGGCATGGTCGTGCCGCCACGCATGCTCGCCGCCGGCGTACCAGCCAAGATCGTGCGCAAGTTGACCGAACAGGAAATGGCGTGGAAGGTCGATGGGACGCGCAGCTATCAGGAGCTCACCCAGCGTAGCCTGGAGACGATGATCGAGACCGAAGCACTTACTGCGCCCGAAGCGGACCGCAAGCGCATCGAGGTGCCGG
>DATFSE010000058.1:0-13179 GCA_035262745.1 Casimicrobiaceae bacterium
GGTTTGCTCTTCTTATTTGGCGGGGGTTCCCGCCCAGGCTCGCGGGGTTCCTAAAAGGGCTGCTTGCCAGAAAGTGGCTGGTAGGGGCTGTTGCGGTCATGATCGACGACAAGAGGTCGCCCCCGGAAGTCCTTTTGGTCGAACACAGCTACAGGCCCAAAGGTGCCTGGGGTCTTCCAGGCGGATCCCTAGAGTCAACTCCCGGAGATCCCACGAGGCCACGCGACGACGCCTCTTCGGACGATGTGCTTGAAGCCGCGCTGCGCAGGGAGATTATGGAGGAGCTTGGTATCGAAATTACGGTAATGGGCCTGCTTCGCATCGATGCCATCCCCTACGTGCCCGAGGAACCCGGACCTTACAGGCTCGACTTTTATTTTCGTTGTGCGCCGCGAGACGGATTTGCGGCATTCAGGCGCAGCCTGGACTCCGGGCAAGCACAGCGCTCGCCCGAAATAAGACAAATGCGTCTCGTCCCTCTGACGGACTTGGATAAGTACGACCTGTTTTCCCCAGACTCCAGATTCCTGACCAAAGACCTTCCTCGGCTTGAACCAAGGCTCGCCGTATCGAACAACGACGAAACTGACGTCATCCGCCCAGCGTTGGCCGCGACGACGTGGCCCAACTTCGAAAAAGCTTCGCGGTCGCATCGTTCATAGGAAAGAAGCATTCGATCCGCAGCTCCTGCAACGTGAGATCCTGCGGGGTGCCAAGCGTCGCGATGGTGGTAAACAGCTGCAACGAATCCTTGCCCTTCTGGAAATGCATTGCCAGTACCGGGCTGGTCTGCGGCTCGTTCGGTGCGGAGCTCAACGCGTCACGCACCCCAGGATAGCCCAGTAGCCTTTCGAGCAACGTCGCTGACTCAGCCAGACCGTCCGCCGCCTGATCCGTCTCGATTGAATGGACGAAGTGGCGTACGACGTCGGTCCAGTTGGTCAAGTACGGACGCAGCACGTCGGGAGCCACCAGTGCATCAGCGAGGTTGATGCGGGCGCCTGGCGTGAGCGGCCCGACTAGAAATTCCATCAGTCGCGCGGCGCCGCTATTGCTCTTGAGCAGATTCCAGTGGCGATCAACGACGACCGCCGGGTACGGCTCTTGTTGACCGAGCATGTAGTCGAGCGCGCTCGTCACTTCGACCAAGTCGGGCGCTGCCAAATCGCGTTCATGGAAATCGCCATGAACGCCGATCGACGTCGTCACTATGCAGTCAGCGCTGTCGCCTTCATCTTGGCTGCATTGGTCACGACCGGACTCTTGGGCGCGGTCACGAGCGCGTTGCAAAGCCGCGGACGTCCTCTGCAGCGGCTTGCTGCCGCGGAACGGGCGTGCGTGCGTTGAGCACGCTTATATTTCAGAGCGGGAACTTTGTATGTGTCAGTGGCTCGCTGCGCGCGACCTTCGCGTTGCTCACCGGTAGACACGCGTGCAAAACACCCAACGTTTCAGCGGCCCGGGCCGGCTAAATGCTCGAGCGCCGATCGGCTCAGATCGTCACGCCTTCGAGATCCGCCATCAGTTCCTTCATCTCGGCGCCGCCCGCCATCATGTCGAGCACCTCGTCTCTCGCCACGGAAGTCTTCGCGAACGTACCGAGCGATTTGCCGCGGTTGAGCAGCGTGAAGTTGTCACCGACGGGGTAGGCGTGGTTCACGTTGTGAGTGATGAAAATTACCGAGATGCCCTTTGCGCGAGCTCGCTTGATCAGCTTGAGTACGTTGACGCTCTGTTTCACGCCTAGCGCCGCGGTGGGCTCGTCGAGGATCAGTACGCGCGCGCCGAAATGGATTGCGCGAGCGATAGCGAGACACTGCCGCTCGCCGCCGCTCATCGTACCCACGACTTGGCTCGCGTCGCGCACCTCGATCCCCATTTCGCCGAGTTTCTCGACTGAGGTGCGCGCGGCCAGCACGTGGTCCATCACCTTGAACGGTCCGAGCAGCTTACGCCGCGGCTCACGGCCCATGAAGAAGTTGCGCGCCACGCTCATAAGCGGCACCAATGCGAGGTCCTGGTAGACGGTGGCGATGCCGAGGTCGAGCGCCTCTCTCGGCGAGGTGAAGTGCACCTTCCGACCGTCGACCAGATATTCGCCCTTGTCCGGCTGATGCACCCCAGCGAGCGTCTTTATCAGCGTGCTCTTGCCGGCGCCGTTGTCGCCGAGCAGGCAATGCACTTCGCCGCGTTTGACGCGCAGCGTCACGCCACTCAGAGCGATGACCGAGCCGAAGAATTTGCTCACATCCTCGAGTTGAACGATGTAGTCGATGCTCATCGGACGAGGTCCCTTCATCGGCGGCCGAGTGCGACCCGATTGCGGATATAAGTGTTGAACAATACGGCCGCAAGCAGCATCCCGCCTAGAAATACGCGGTACCAATTGTTGTCGATGCGTGTGTAGCCAATGCCGATTTGCACCATGCCGAAGATCAGCGCGCCGATCGAGGCGCCCACCACCGAGCCATAGCCGCCGCTTAAGAGGCAACCGCCGATCACGGCTGCGATGATTGCTTCGAATTCCTTCTGCAAACCGCGATCGGCCGCGGCCGAGCCAGCGTCAGCGACCTGCAGCACCGCGAAAAGCGCAGCGCACAAGGCAGTAACGACGAACAGGCTGATCTTCACCCGCGCAACCGGCACCCCGGTGTTCTTCGCCGCATTCGCGTCGCCGCCAGCGGCTAGGATCCAATTGCCGCGGCGCGTGCGGGCGAGCACGAAGCCGCCGACCGCGGTGAGCAGCAGCCACCAAACGATCACCTTGGGAACGCCTATCGCAAGCGCGGTGCCACCATCCCTGGCTGCGATCCATCCCCATCGAGCCATCGCGTCGAACAGGCCTGTGAACAAGTATCCGGAGAACAGCGTCGAAAAGATGTAGTCGTTTGCGACCAGGTCGCGCAGCGCAACGCCTTCGTTGCTGCTCAGGATCGTCTTGCCGGTCAGCATCGTCGACAGCGCCAGGCTCAAGCCGCGCAGGATGAAATAGAACGCCAGCGTAACGATGAAACTCGGCAACCCGGTCCGGATCACCAGGTAGCCGTTCATCGTGCCGAGCGTGGCGCACAGCACGAACGTGAATGCGCAGGCGACCCACACCGGCCATCCCCAGTAAAGCGCGGGGATCGCGAGCATCATGCCGGCGAAGCCGATCATCGAGCCGATCGACAAGTCGAATTCGCCGCCGATCATCAGCAGCGCAGCCCCCACAGCGATGATGCCCAGGAATGCGGCGACAGTAGCCCAGTTGATGATCCCTTCGGCGCTGAACATCCCCGAATCACCGGCGGTGAACAGGAAGATAAGCAGCACCATCAGTGCGCCCGAGATCGAGCCGAATTCGGGGCGCGACAGGAAACGACGCAACGTCCCGATATCGCGCACACGCTCGTCGGTTGAAGGCATGGCAGCCGCCGCCCTCGATGCCGCCGGCGTCGAGATCTCAGGGCCCGTCATGCAGTCGGCCTGGCCGCGTCAGCGATACTGCCCAGCGTATTTCTCGACCTTGGCGATATTGTCCTTGGTCACGAAGCCAGGACCTGAAGAAATGTGACGCGGGCCGTAGTTCGGAACGAGTCCATAGTCTTCGAAGCGTTTCTGAGTCTTCGGATTCGCCTTTACCGCGTCGGCCACCTTCTTGAGATCGGTGGTCTTCATCTGTTTCATCGTCGCTAGAATGGCCACTGGAATGTAGCCCTGCAGATACGGCTGCTGGTCGATCGCGAATTGTACGGAGCCCGACTTGATCCCCCTGCTGATGTCGTCTGACAGATCGAAAGTCGCCATCCACAGCTTGCCCGCCTGGCCGGACTTCTCCAGCGCCTTGATCGTGGGACTGGCCGAGGTCGGTCCGAGCGTCAGCACGCCGTTCGTGCCAGGGTTTTGGCGGAGGTACGCGGCAACCTTCGATTCGATGGTCGTCGGATCATCTCCGGAATCGAGCGTCGACTTCTTGTAGTCGGCGCCGATCGCATCGCCGAAACCGCGACAGCGCTCGAAGCTCGCCGGATTTGTCGCGTAGTGGTTCACGCAGAGGAAACTCTTTACCCCGGCTGCCTTCGCGCGTTCGCCCGCGCCTTTGCCGGCCGCGTACTCAGGTTGTCCTACGTGCATGATCGCGCCCAGCTTCTCGCTTTGCTCGGGCGTACCGGAGTTGATGGTAATCAATGGAATCTTTTTCGCGGTGACCTTCCCGATCGCGCCCTGCAACACGTTGTAGTCGGCGATCGTCACGATCACTCCGTCGTAGCCGGCGGCCGAGGCTTGTTCGATCAGCCGTGCCATGTCGGCGAGGTCGCCGGTGGGCGGATTGCGGTAGTCGACCGTCACGTCGTAATCCTCGCCAGCTTGCTTGATCGCGTTCTTGATCGTGTTCCACCAGGAATCGGAGTCCGGCGCGTGACTGATGAGGACGTACTTGCCGGCCGCATGCACGGAGCCCATCGCCGCCAGCAACGCGGCGACGAGCAGCGTCTTCAGTACATTGCGCTTGCTCGAAAGTGTCATCGTGTCCTCCTGGAGTCATCAGAGAATTCTGCGCGCCCGACCGGCGGCGTTTAGCGCCGTAGCGAGGGGGAGTCTAGCAGCTTAGCGGTCGCTTCACGACTGCGCGCAGGCATTCAATACGCGGGCGTATTCTTCGGGTGAATCGACAGCGGCCTGGCTCGCGTCGAGCATGCGTTGCCGATCGCGCATGAACTGCGCCAAGTAGTCGCGAACCGAGACGACAACACGCTGCTGCAGTTCGCTTGGGTTCGTCGCCGTGCGCAGTTGGGCGCCGATCGCAACCGGAAAGTCACGCGCAAGGTCCCGTGCTGCAAGCTCAAGCGCTTGGCGGGAAACTTCGACATGCTTCATCTCGTGCGCCAGCGTGACATCGTGCTGGCATGGCTGCTCCGCGAGCTCGCTCGCGATGTAGACAGTTACGGGTTGCATCGACAGCTCGATACGCACCCGCGGCGTGCCGCAAATGCGCGAGTCGCCGCGATCATCCGCGACGTTCAGCTGAATGTCAGTGTTGTATCCGAATGCTGCGCTGGTCAGACCGAGCGTCCGATGCGTCGCCAGGGCGCTTCCGCTCTTCAAGGTCAGCGCCGCAATGCTTTGCGACTCATCGCGTTCGAACGTGAGCGGCACCGCAACGACCTCAAAATGCGTCGACGGCAGCTTGGCGCAGCGCGTCTCGAATGACGCAAAAAGACTTGCGCTATCGCCGCACGCCGTGGCGATAGCGCAGAGCGCGATGAGCGCTGCGAGGCGGATACTCAAGCGCAGCGCAACCTTTGAAATCATTAGTGAGAGCCGTGTAGGGATGGAACCTACGACTAACGGATTTAAGGGGAAACGCCCGTTGCCCTTATGTTACGACTTCCAAGGCTGTCCGTCCTGACTGGTCGGCCATGCGGTCACTCGGCGGTTAGCTTCGGCCCTGTTGCAATTGACGGCGAGCTCATCTCGGCTATGCGAAGAACGTTTCCAGGGTAGGAAAGGTGCCCACTCCGTGGATGCAATCTCGAAGATAGATCGCAAAACCAAGATCTCCGGTCCACAGCGAGTAGCGCAGCTGTTCATACCTCCGCGCATGTAATTCCGTTTGCGCAATTCCATGCATGGCAAACGCGCGCGCCCTCGCGAGCCACCGCTCGTCTCCCGTTCGGCCGTACAGCTTCAAGAATGCATATCCGTTACCACCGGTGCCATGGCACAGATTGGATCCTTTCTTTAGCGGACCGGCCTTCCAGATCGCTTCCCCGCCGGCAAGCAGGTCGTCATCCAAATCAGGCGCTGGCAAATCGGCGAGGCAGATCACGAATCCGGGAGCCCCGTGACAGAACTGCATCAGCATGTTCTGCGGGCGTCGGCTTTCGCGGGGCGGATAGAGGAAGAGCGGCCAGTTGGCTTGTCCATCTTGATGCACGGCCGTGGTCTTGATCGTGTTGACGATGCATTGCTCCCAGGCATCCCACTCACCTGGACCCAGCAAATGGCGGCCTTTGATGATGGGCACAGCGGTCGCGACAAACCCATGCACGGCGTCCAGGCTCGTCGACTGGTATCCGTAGAGGTCTTGCGACCAGTACTTGCATCCGTACTCTGGAGACAAAAGGAGCTGCAACCAGAGCTTGCGGGCAGTTACAACATAGACCTCGGCCCAGCGCGGCTCGCGGGTCCACTGGTGCAGGAACAGCGCTGCAAGCAGCGTTCCGGGCGCACCCCACATGAGCTCTCGCGACGGATGGTCGACATTACCGGCGATGAGCTTTTCCAGATGTGCGGCTTTCTCGACGTTCGGCGACAACCAGTAGCTCAACATCACTATGCTGGTGTCTCCCATCAGGTAGGAAGCCGCGTCCAGATCGCCGTCGCCTTGCGACTTCAGCCAACGTCGGTTGAGCGATAAAAGAGTGTCAACGTATTCGTGATATGACCTCTTGAGCTTGGCTGCTCCGACGGCTTGAAGGTAGTGCAGTGCCCAGGCGACCCCGCTTGCACCGAAATACAGATTAACGATGGGGCCGGTGTCGCCGCCATCAGCGTCCAACGGATGGATGGGCCAGTGAGCTGTGCGGGAGTAGCAATCCTCCGTATCGCTCACGATCCGCTCGATCGTACGGAAGGCAACTCCTTCGTCCCAGTCGAAGCATTCCAACGGTTCGTGCCGTATCGGGTCGTGCAGCATGGCTCAGTCGTCGAACCCCATGTTGCGCAGGAACGCGCCCCACCGACGATCGGCGTGCAGGGCGCGGAGCGAGGGATCGGTTTTCATCACGCCAAGCCCCGGGTCCCGCTGCACGTATGACCGCTCCAGCCAGGCAAACGCGAGGTCCGTCTCGGCGCGTGCGGCGTACACCAGCGCGACTTGGTAGGCTGCCTCTGCCTGGTGTTTCGCGATCAGTTCCTGCGGCGTCACTTCCGATTCGGCGGGGCGGCCGGCGGCGTGGTCGATGATCGCTTTTGCCCACAGACGTTCCCACTCTTCCGGCTCCTGCTGTACCTCTGCCAACGCCTCCTCGCCCCGCCCCTGGGCCAACAGGTTCAGTGCAAGGTGTGCATGTGTCCCAAGTCGCTGCGGATGGAGCTCGAGCGCTTTGCGGTAGGCTGCCTCCGCCTCGGCGAGGCGACCGCTTCTGTAGAGGCAGTCCGCGAGGTTGGCGTAGGCAAAACCACTTAACGGATCCTGCGCTAACGCGCGCTGGGAAAGCTCGATCGCCTCGTCGAGATGACCTAGCCAGCCGATCACGGCCGAAGCCCGGCGCATCACGAGGACGCTGCCCGGTGCGAGGGCGAGTGCCCGGCGACACGATGCCTCCGCCTTGCGCAAGTCCCAGTCATGGCTCATCTGAATCCACCCCAGCGCCACATGGCCCTCTGCCAGCGCAGGCTCCAGCGTCAGTGCGTGCATCACCGCCTCGCGCCCCCGCCCATACCCTTCGACGACCGGCACCCAGCCACGACTGGCTTCGCGCGCGTACATCGTCCCAAGCTCTGCCCAGGCAACCGCGAACTGCGGGTCCAGCGCGAGCGCTTCCTTGAGATACCCGATGCTCTTGGCAACGTCCTCGTGGGTAGCGCGCGCAACAAGGTACCGCGCCTGGAGATAGAACCGGTGCGCCTCCGGGTCGGTCGCGCGACCCTTCGCCGCCGCTGCCACGGCTTCGGTCGCCGCCTTCTCCGCGCTCGCATCGAGCGCCTGCCCGAGCAGTGTAGTGCGCAGCTCCCTCACGACCGACTGCGCAATGTCGTCCTGCACCGCGAAGATGTCCTCCAGCGTCCGGTCGTAGCTCTCCGACCACAGCTGGTAGCCGTCCGATACCTTCACGAGCTGCACCGAGATCCGCATCCGATTGCCGGCCTTACGCACGCTGCCTTCGAGCACCGTCGCGACGTTGAGCATGTGACCTACTTCTGCCAACGTCGCGCTCTTGCCCTTGAATGTGAACGCCGAGGAACGCGCCGCGACCTGGAGGCCGCGGATCTTGGCGAGCACGTTGAGCAGTTCGTCGGCCAGACCATCCGAGAAATACTCATCCTCCTCGTCGTGGCTGCGGTTCACGAACGGCAGCACGGCGATCGACGGCGCCTCTTGGCTACGTACAGCTCCTGCCGGCGTCGCCTTCGAACCTGTTGGGAAACCAACACGAAATACTCGAATCGGTCGCTCGATATTCTTAACGTTCCGTTCGCCGAAATCCGTGAATTCGACACCTAGCTCTACATGGGCTTGGTCACGCACTATGGCCGAGACACAGATCCCGCCCGGCTCGGCGAGCGCCTCCAAACGCGCTGCGATATTGACACCGTCCCCGTAGATATCGTCGCCATCAACGATGATGTCGCCGACGTTGATGCCAATGCGAAACGCCATCTGGCCATCTGCGGCTACGCTGGCGTTGCGCTCGGCCATCCCTCGCTGCACTTCAACCGCACAGCGAATCGCATCGACGACGCTGGGAAACTCAAGCAGCAGGCCGTCACCAGTGGTCTTGACGATGCGGCCACCGTACTCCGCGATTTTCGGATCGATCAGTTCTCGCCGGTGGGTCTTGAGCGCAGCCAACGTGCTGCTTTCGTCGCGGCCCATGAGCCGGGAATAGCCCGCGACATCGGCAGAGACGATCGCTGCTAAGCGACGCTGGTCTTGCGCCATCCACGTCCTCGATTGAGGCTGGAGGTCAGCGGACTATAGGCTGAGGACGGCGAATCTGCAATTGCGACGAAATCGAGTTCGCACACTCGGAAGGTCCAGGGACCATGCTTCGTCCACAGAGCTTCCGCGATCCCTTTACACGCGAAACACGCGCAGGAACCTGGAGCCAGCGCGAGCCTCTTATCCGGCGATGAACGCCAACAGGTCGCCGTTGACCTTGTCGGGGTGCGTCTGGCAGACGCCGTGCGGACCGCCGGAATAAACCTTGAACGTCGCGCGCTTAACGAGCTTCGCCGACAACGGACCGGAATCGGCAAATGGCACGATCTGGTCGTCATCACCATGGATGATGAGCACCGGCACGCTTATCGCCTTCAGATCCTCGGTGAAGTCTGTTTCCGAGAAGACCTTGATGCAATCGTATTGCGGTTTCGCGCCGCCCATCATTCCCTGGCGCCACCAGTTGTAAATCAGCCCTTGGGAAACTTTCGCGCCTGGGCGGTTGAATCCATAGAATGGACCGGACGGCAAGTCAAGGTAGAACTGCGAGCGATTTGCCGCAAGCGCGGCGCGCAACCCATCAAACGCCTCGATGGGCGTGCCCCCCGGGTTTTTCTCCGACTTGACCATGATCGGCGGCACTGCGTCTATGAGCACACCCTTCGCGACACGCCCGCTTTCAGCCCGCGCCAGGTACCGGGCTACTTCACCACCGCCCGTCGAGTGCCCGACGTGGATCGCTTCACGCAGGTTGAGCTGCTTCGTGAGCTGCATGACGTCGTCGACGTAGGTGTCCATGTCATTGCCGGTCTCGGTCTGGGACGACCGACCGTGTCCACGCCGATCATGCGCGATGACGCGATACCCCTTCGACAGGAAGAACAGCATTTGTGCATCCCAGTCGTCCGCCGAGAGAGGCCAACCGTGGTGGAACATGAGCGGTTGCCCCTTGCCCCAGTCTTTGTAGTAGATCTGCGTGCCATCCTTAAGGGTGAAGGTGCTGCTGCTGTTCATGGTGTTCGTTCCTGTGGATTGGGCGGCAAGCGCCGGCACGGGTGAAATTGCGAAAACTGGCGGCCGCCGAAGCGCCTCCGAGAACGATGCCGCGACGCATTTGGTTGAACTCGGACATTGCGGAATCCCCCCACCGGATTGATAGTTTCCGGCACGTTCACTTCAGACGATCGGTACGACAGGAAATTGTCAGCAACGCCGGCCCGTGTGTCATCTGAAACAATCGAGTCACAATCCGGAACGCGCGCTTGCGGCTTCTCGGCGGCATGGACTCGAAGGGATGCGACGCAACCGCACGATCGCCGTGCATTGCGCCCCTATGAACGATTGAACGCCGGCCTTAAGTGGACGGTCAGCCAGAGGTGTCGTAAAGCTGGCGGAGAATCTCGTTGGTTTCCCGCATGCGCTGGGACATGATGCGGGCAAGGTTGCCCATGATGCGGATGGCGATCGTGGGATGCTGAGCGGCGATGCTGTCGAGATCTTCACGGCTGAGTTCGTAAACCACTGTGTCTTCGACGGCCCGTGCGGTCGCCGAGCGCGGGCGACCGTCGAGCAGTGCCGCCTCGCCGAGGAGCGAGCCCTCGGCCATCGTCACGATACGAACCTCTTCCGAACCTGCGGAAATGCTGATGCCCACTGCGCCGCGCGCGATCAGGCAGAGCAGGTCGCCGGGATCGTTTTCGCGGAACAACGTTTCGCCGGCGGCAAAGGCACGCCGGTGCAAGCGCTGGATAACCTGCGTGAGATCGTGCCCTTCGATGCCTTGCACCAGTGCGAAGTCCGCAATCGCCACTTCATCACGCTCTTCGTTCGCGTTCGATTGCAGCGCAACGCGCTCCGCGGCTTCGATCGCCTGATCGGCATCACGGAACCACGGCCGCGCGGCAGTATCACGAAACGTTCCGTGGGCGGTGAAAGCCGCACCGTGCCGCCCTCCCGGCGTGACGCCGGCAAGTGCGATCCAGATTCGCCGGGCCGCGAGCCGGCGCACCAGTCGCTCAACGAGAAGCGCGCCGGTGGCGTCGATCGCCGTAACACGGCGAAAGTCGAGAACGACTGCATCGACCTCGGCGCCAAAGCGCTCGACCTGCTCACTTAAGCGTTCCCCGCTGCCGAAGAACAAAGCTCCTTCGAGCTCAATGATGCGGATGCGCTTGCGCGCAGCATTTATGCGCTCGGCCGCTCGGCCACCCCACACCCGCCGCGAAGGACGGATTGTGCCGTCGACCACGCTGCGCACAAGCGACCGATTCATGGTGACGAAGAACAGTAGACACGACAGCGCAAGGCCTACGACGATCGCGAGGACGAATCCGAAGAATACGGCCGTCAGCGCAACCAGCAGGACTGTGATCGCGCTCCACACCAACGTTCGATCGCGTAGCGCACCTCTGCGACGCAGTCGCCTGAGGATGCCATGGGTCCACGTGTCGATGAGGCCGACGGCAAGCGACAGCATGATGCCCGCAAGGCTCGCGAGCGGAATCAGCGCAAGCGGCCGCGCACCGACGACAAGCACGGCTGCCAGGAGGAAGGCAGCGATGACTGCCGTAAGCGCGGTTCGTCCCCCGGCGTTCCAGCTCGTCATCGCGCGGGCGCGCGAGTACACGACCGGCACACCGCCGCACAGTCCGGATACCACGTTGGCGATACCGTGCGCGATGACCTCGCGGTGCGGTCCGTGCCGGCCGTCCGTCGCATGATCGACCGCAACGGCGGCGAAAAGACCATCGAGTGTTCCGATGATCGCTATGACGGCCGCTGTGGAAGCAATATGCGGGAGGTGTTGCTCCATTGTCGTCTGTGGTATGTCCAACAGCGGGGCGAGTGCCGTCGGAAGCGGTAGCTGCGATGGTACGAGACCGACGACGTCCGCCGTCGGCATGCCGGGCAGCAACGCCACGATGCCGTAATAGATGAGCGTGCCGGCAACGAGTCCTATCAGCGCCGCAGGCATGCGTTTCGAGAAGCGTGCTGTCATCACGATGATCGCCAGCGTCGCGAGTCCGACGAATAACGTGACCGGCTGAATCGCGCGCAGCGCTGTGAAGGGGTGGGAGGCCAGTTCAGCGTGCGTTACACCAGTGAGCGGAGTGAACTGCGTGATCACGATCAGCGCTGACGCGCCGCACATGAAGCCCGCGATGAAAGGATACGGCACGTAGCGTGCAAACAGACCAGCACCGAGCGCCCCGGCGACGATCTGCATGAAGCCGGAAAGGACCACGGCCAACCCGGCCAGGGCGATCACTCGCTCGACGCCGAGGGCCGATGTGGGGGCAAGCGCTGGGTCTGCGCATAGCACCGCAACGAGCCCGCCAAGCACAAGACTCGCCGATGCGCGCGGCCCGCTGCCCGGATGTGCCGCGGCACCCAACACGCCGGCGACGAACTGGCCGTAGATCGCCGACGCGAAGCCAGCGGCTACGCCAACGCGCGCATGTGCGGCACCGAGCGGCGCGAAGGCGAGGAGACCCAACGAGAGTGCGAGCGCGAGGCTTGCCGTGGCACCTGCGGCCCCGCCGATGACCTCACCGCGCAGAGAGACCGGCGTGCTTTCGCCGATTCGCGCTCGGCCGTATCTACGGCGCAGCAGCGACCGGCGGGCAGAAGACAGCGAAGTCACGAGCGAGGCTACGCAAGTCTCCTTTTTCGGTGGACGCGTGGCGAATGAACCGGCAGGTGCCGCAATCGCTGGAAGTCGATAGGAATCGCAACGGCGATCATGGGCAGCTGCTCCTCCATTGTCACGACGGCCGCGTCGCTGCTCGTGTGTCGTGTCGCCCCGTTACCGTCGCACCAAACGGAGTGTGCCACGGTCCACGTCTGACCGCGTACCGCAGCCGGCCCGAGTATATGACGACCGAGGACGTGCGCGGAATAGAGCGAAAGGCGGTCTGCCGAGGGGTATACGACAACGCCGCGACAAGATATCGGCAAGGACAAGATCGTATTTATAGAGGGTCACGGCGACAGGCTGCACACGCAAGCGAACGCGCTCGATTCGGCTTTTCTCTTTGACATGCGCGTGGATTATGATCTCTTCAATGCGATGGACTGATCGTTTGTCTGCGGATCGTCTACTTATCGAACCAGCCTGAGATCTACTAGCTGGCTAACCCATTTGTGAAGTCCCAACACAAAGGTGACATTCTGGCTCCCTTCTCAACCCAGGAGTAGAGAGCCCATGACTAAAACCGAACAGAACCGAGTACTCGCTTGGCGGCTGAAGGTACTGCGCGAGGCTAGCGCTGCGCCCCGGAACGTGGCCCAGACCTGCCGTCATTTCGGCTATCGCGCAAAGCGTTCTATAAGTGGAAGGCTCGGTACCAAGCTCAGGGCGAGGCGGGGTTGGGTGACCGGCCGCGCGCCCCCCCATCGATCCCCACGGGCCACCCCGCGCGAGGTCGTCTCCAAGATTCTTTATCTGCGGCAGCGCTATCACTTTGGGCCAGGAAGGATCGCAGACTATCTGCAGCGGTTTCACCAATTGAAGCTGGCACGCTCCTCAG
>DATFSE010000059.1:0-10100 GCA_035262745.1 Casimicrobiaceae bacterium
CTTCAGGCGATTGCCGCGACGCACGGACCCTTCGCTGCGGCGATCGGGCACTCGCTCGGAGCGGCTGCGCTTGGCGTGGCGCTAAGGCGCGGCGTTCGCTTCGAGCGAGTCGCTTTCGTAGCGGCACCGGCATCGATCAGCGAGCACGCGCGCAACTTTGCCCGCTGGCTGGGAATCACGCCGGCTATCCGCGAAGCCATGCGACGCCGTGTGGAGCGCCGATACGGCATGCGCTTCGCGGAAATCGACCACATCGACGACCTCGGGCAATTGCGGCTTCCGGCACTCTTCGTTCATGACGCCGGTGATTTCGAGGTGCCTTTCGAGCATGGTCTGCGTTTATCCGCACTCATGCCTGACGCGCGATTGATCAAGACCCATGGGCTCGGTCATTACCGAATCCTCCGCGATCGCGCGGTTGTCGCAGCAATCGTCGACTTTGTCAGCGGCAACGACCATGATGTGCCGAGCGAGCTACCCGCTCTGCCGCGTCCAGCCCCAATCTACTAATGCACCAGAGGCCACTCATGAACAAAATCGACTCAGCGCAAGCACGCGTCAAGGACGTGTTATTTCTGGACGATCTGGCGGTCGGAAAACGCTTCACCAGCGGCTCGCACACCGTAGATGTTGCGCAGATCAAGGCGTTCGCAACTCAGTTCGATCCGCAGCCGTTTCACCTCGACGAGGCGTCAGCCAGAGAAACCATGTTCCGTGGGCTCGCCGCGAGCGGCTGGCACACGGCCGCCATCACCATGCGTCTGCTCGTCGACGGCGGCGCTCCCATCGCAGGCGGCATCGTCGGCGCGGGCGGAGAGATCGCCTGGCCTCAGCCGACGCGCCCCGGCGATGTATTGCGGGTTGAGAGCGAAATCATGGAAGTGAGACCGTCGCGATCACGTCCCGACCGGGGGACAGTCAAGATGCGAAGCGAGACGCGCAATCAGCGTGACGAAGTCGTGCAAACGCTCACGGCGACGCTGGTCGTGCCGCGGCGGCCCACGACTCGCGATTGAGCAGATACCGGGGCGCGAGGAACAGGCTTGCTCGTCCCCGCACCTCGCCGCTAAGCATCGGCGATCGAAGCGCGATGCGCTGCGATTGACGGGGAGTGCCGTGGGCTCTCCCGTCGGCTGCCGCTACAATGCCGGCTTCACGGGACCCAAGACGAGCGCTCTTCGACGCGCATGCATCGCACAACTTCCTCGATCGACACCATCGCAGCAGCCGATACCGCGCCGGCCGCAGGCTCGGCGGACGTCGTTGCGTCCAATGCCAGACTTAGGACGAAGAACATGCCGCCGGTTCCTGCCGAGCTTGCGGCGAGAGTCGCGCCTTACACCGGATTCGCGCCGACAACGGTCGTCGATTGGCATCCGGAAAAGCTCGAGCTGATCGTCGCCCGCCGCGCCGGCAACCTGACGCAATTGCACCGCGTGGCATCGCCCGGCGCCGAGCCCCGGCAGATCACGTCGTTTGCGGAACCGGTCGAGTTCGGAAGCTATCTCAGCAGCGATCCCGAGGTGCTGGTATTCGCGCGCGACATCGGCGGCAACGAGCAGCACCAGTTATACCGGCTTGATGATCACGATGCGGTTCCCGTATTGCTGACCGATCCCAGGCGAAAGCATGATCCGTACGGCTTCACTCATGCCCGCGACCGCCTGCTCGTCCGCTCCATCGAGCTCGACGCGACCGGAAGACGCGAGGATCCCTGCACCGAGCTCAACCTGCTCGATCCGAGCGAGCCCGCGAAATCGCGCACAATCGCCACGCTTCCAGGGACCGGCTGGGAGGGCTCCTCGTTTTCATTCGACGATGAGCGCCTCGCGCTGATCGAGTACCGCTCGGTGAGCGAGACCTATGTCTGGGTGATGGACCTTGTCAGCGGCACGCGGAAGAGGGTGTTGCCGGCAGACGGCGACACGCAGCCCATTGCGTCGATCGAATTGAACTTTTCGCGCGAAGGTGACCGAATTTTCCTGGCGACGGATCGCGACAGCGAATTTTGCAAGCTGGCCTGTTTGAATCTCACTACCGGCGCGCTCGACTACTTTGGCGACGCAGGCGAATGGGACATCGAAGGCATCGCGCTGTCGCCTGACGGGGCCACGCTCGCGGTCATCAGCAACGAAGCGGGCTTCGGCGTGCTGCGCCTCTACGACGCCGAGACTCGCCAGGCACTAGCGCCCCCTGCTTTGCCTGCGGGCGTCTTGAGCCGACCGGTCTGGCATCGGAGTTCTCGCCATCTCGCGGTCACCATATCGAACGCGCAAAGCGCCGGCGACGCCTATGTTGTCGACGCGCGAGACAGCAGCGTAACGCGCTGGACCGAGACTCGGATGTCGCGAATCGATGCGAGGAGCTTCCGGAGCGGAGTGCCGATCTCGTGGAAGAGCTTCGACGGACGCGCCATCTGCGGATTCATGCTCCGCCCGCCGTCCAGGTACGCCGGCGCCCGGCCCGTGATCGTTGCGATCCACGGCGGTCCCGAGAGCCAGTCGCGACCCGGGTTCAATGCCTTCTGGAATTATTTTGCCGACGAACTGGGCATCGCGGTAATTCTGCCCAACGTTCGCGGCTCGACGGGCTACGGCAAGACTTTTGTCAAGCTCGACAATGGCATGCTGCGCGAGAATTCGGTCAAGGACATCGGCGCCTTGTTCGATTGGATCCAGGCGCAGCCGGATCTCGATGGCAGTCGAGTCGCGATCCATGGCCGGAGCTACGGCGGCTACATGGTCCTCGGCGTCGCAACGAATTATCCTGACCGGTTTGTCGCTGCGATCGACATCGTCGGGATCGCCAACTTCGTGTCCTTCCTCGAAAGCACGGAAAGCTACCGGCGCGATCTGCGCCGGGTCGAATACGGCGACGAGCGCGAGCCGGCGATGCGCGAGTTCCTCGCCCGGATCTCGCCTCTCAGCAATGCACACAAGATCAAGGCGCCGTTGTTCGTCGTCGCCGGGCGCAACGATCCGCGCGTACGCTACACCGAAGCCGAGCAGATCGTTGAAGCGGTGCGCAGAAACGGGGTGCCGGTGTGGTATCTGCTCGCCGAGAACGAGGGACACGTCTTCGCGCGCAAAGAGAACGTGGACTACGTGTTCTATGCGACCATTCTTTTCCTGCAGGAACGGTTGTTGAATCATTAGCCCTCGGGAGTTCGACGGAGTCCGCATGAACGTCTTAACCTGCGCCGACATTCTCTCGGGACGTGCGCCTGCGAATGAACCGGTTACGGTCCGGGGCTGGGTGCGCACTCGCCGCGATTCCAAGGGCGCCGGGATCTCGTTCGTGAACGTTTCCGACGGATCGTGCTTTCATCCCGTGCAGGTCGTCGCTCCCAACACCCTTCCCAATTATTCGGACGAGATCCTGCGGCTCACCGCGGGCTGCGCCGTCGAAGCGACCGGGTCCATCGTTCCTTCGCCCGCCAAGGGGCAGCCATTCGAGATGCAGGCGAGCGCTGTCAAGGTCGTGGGTTGGATCGATGATCCCGACACCTATCCGATTCAGCCCAAGCCGCACACCCTCGAGTTCCTGCGCGAAGTGGCGCACTTGCGGCCGCGCACCAATGTCATCGGTGCGGTGACGCGGGTGCGGCACACGATCGCCCAATCGATTCACCGTTTTTTTCATGGCAACGGGTTCGTCTGGATCAACACGCCGATCATCACCTCGTCGGACGCGGAAGGAGCCGGCGAGCTTTTTCGCGTGTCGACGCTCGACTTGATGAACCTCCCGCGCACATCGGACGGCAAGATCGACTTCGCGCAGGATTTCTTCGGCCGCGACGCGTTCCTGACAGTCTCGGGACAGCTCAATGTGGAGACCTACTGCCTGGCGCTGTCCAAGGTGTATACCTTCGGTCCCACGTTCCGCGCGGAGAACTCCAACACCAGCAGGCATCTTGCGGAATTCTGGATGATCGAGCCGGAGATCGCCTTCGCCAGCCTTTCAGACAACGCGACGCTGGCGGAAGCGCTGTTGAAGCACGTCTTCACGACCGTGTTGAGCGAGCGTGCCGACGACATGGCGTTTTTCGAGGAGCGCATCGAGAAGGGAGTCATCGACAAGCTCAGGCACATCGTCGACTCCGACTTCGTACGCATGGATTACACCGAGGCGATCCGCATTCTCGAGCAGGCGAAGCAGACTTTCGAATTCCCGGTCAAATGGGGCGTCGACCTGCAGTCGGAGCACGAGCGCTATCTCACCGAGAAGCACACCGGCAGACCGGTGATCCTCGTGAACTACCCGAGGGAGATCAAGGCTTTTTATATGCGCCTGAACGACGACGGCAAGACGGTTGCGGCCATGGACGTCCTCGCGCCTGGCATCGGCGAGATCATCGGCGGCAGCCAGCGCGAGGAACGGCTCGAGGTCCTCGACTCGCGTATGAGCGAGTCGAACCTCGACCGCGAGCACTATGGCTGGTACCGCGATCTTCGCCGCTACGGCACCGTGCCCCACGCGGGATTCGGCCTCGGCTTCGAGCGCACCGTCGCCTACGTTACCGGACTCTCCAACGTGCGCGATGTGATCCCGTTTCCGCGCACACCAGGAAATCTGCGCTATTAGCGGCGCGAGAGCCGGGCGTCACCAGTCGCCCACGAACACCGCGAGTTGGGGATCGACCGGGAATTGCGAGTCGACGCTGGCGGCCGACACTCCACAACACATCGCTTGCTACCGAACAAGGAGGCCGCCGCCGCAGAATCATCCCGAAAGCGGATCCCGCAGCGGCGCTCCCGGGATGACCCAGACGCGGTCAGTTGACGGCGAAGCAGTAGAGCAGTCCCGCGCCGCCTGTGCTCTTGAGATCGTTCTGACTGCAACCTCCGTCGGGTCCGCGCGACGGATGTGACGTGTTCCATGACTTCGCTGCTGCGCTGTCGTCGAGTCCCGCGCGGTTCGAATGTCCGACCATAGCCGCGCCCGCTCCGCTCTTGGTCCAGTTGCCGCATGTCTTGTCCTCGCCGGGCGGGAAAGCCGTTCCGTCGGCCTGCGTGCCGGTGAGGATGTCGTGCATGTTGGGCGGATCGCTGCTGTCCTTGATCATGTCACCCTTCTCGGTGAGCGCGGTTTGCTTGGTCAGGTTGTTGCTGCCATGGAGGTCGGCGACGTCCTTGGCGATCACGACCCCTTTGGCGTTGGTCCACGGCCCTTTGCCGATGCGATCCTTGGCGTTGACTGCATTGGGTCCTTGCGTGCTCAAGTAAGCGTGCCAGGTCTTGCTGCCCGCGCCCACTGCTTGGGCGAGCGCCTGGCAATGACGGTCCGCTCCTTCCAGGCCGCCGAGATCCGCGCCTTTCCCGACCCCGACGCTGGTGACAAAAAAGCTCATCTGTTGCGCTTGAGCGGATACTGCGGACGCGACAACGGCGGCCAGTGCAGCAATGCAAATCTGCGACTTCTTATTCATCGGGCGTCTCCTCGGGGTTTGTTGACACTTGGTGGGCGGCGTGACTGCCTTCGACGGATCTCCTCGGCGAGCCTTCGCCAAAGCCCCTGCCTCCGCCGCTATGATCCGACGCCTGCGCAAGCGTTGCAATACACCTAAGCTCGACTGCGGGAATGCTCTCGCTTACGGTGCAGACATTAGCGGCTAAGATGCGCGGTGTCCCACAGTCACGGAGGCTCAAGTGCCCACCCGCCGCAAGCAGTCGAAGCCCGAGTCCGCGAGCCGGGCCCGCGCGCGTCCTCGCAGCGGACGCTCCACACCTTGGAGCGACTCGACCTGATCGGCCTGGCGCAGCAGGTGCGCTCCTGGACCGACTCGGTGCTCGGCATCGCCGGGGTGGCTGCCGATCTGTCGATGAGCGCCGCCAAGGCGGTGCTGGTCAAGCCGGGGCAGCGTGCCGCGCTGGAAAAAGCGGGGACCGCGTTGCGCGCAACGCGCGAAGCGGCGGGACTAAGCATCAAAGAGCTGGGTGATGCGATCAATCTCAAGGATCCGGCGCTGCTCGATTTGGTCGAGAACGGAAAAACAGCGTTGCCATTCGAGATCGTGTTGCGGCTCGCTTCGGTGCTGGGTCGCAACGATCCGATCTCCTTCATCATGCGCTTCACCCGCTCGTACAATCCCGACGTGTGGCAGACGCTGGAGAGCCTCGGTGTCGGCCGACTGGCAGTGCAGGCCGGGCGCGAGCGCGAGTTCGCAAACATCTACCGCGCCAGCGACTCCGCGCGCATGCTCTCCGACGAGGAGTTCGCTGCGCTACTCGGCTTCATGAAGCAGGCGTTTGCCCTTGCGCTCGCCTTTCGCAGCGAGTCATCGGGCCAACGAGTGAGAATAAGGCCGAGCGCTCGAGGTGCCGACTAGGTCGGCGCCTGTTCGCTACAGGCGTTTTTGGTTTGACCGTGGTTTAGGAATCGTGGACACTCCGCCTGCAAAACCACACAAGCCACCCGATTAAGGCATGAGCAGCCCGCTGCCGATGCAAGCTCCCCTGCCGACTCTAGACGAGGACGGCTGGGAGGATCTGCTCAACTTCATCGAGGAACGCCGTGTCATCCCGATCGTCGGTCCCGAGCTGCTCAACATCGAAACCGAAACGGGCCCGCGCCTGCTCTATGACTGGGTCGCCGAGAAACTCGCAGGGAAATTGAACGTCGACACGGCGCAACTACCGCAGCCGTACACCCTCAACGACGTGGTCTGCTGGTTCCTCGCATCGCGCGGACGACGTGAAGAGGCTTACACGCGCCTGAGGAGCATTCTGCGCGACGCGAACTTCGCGCCACCGCTCGCGCTACGCCAGCTGGCGCAGATCACCGATTTCGACCTCTTCGTCACGACCACCTTCGACCCGCTCCTCGAGCAGGCGATCAACAGCGAGCGCTTCCAGGGTGCGCAATCGACTGAAGTCGTCGCCTATTCCCCCAACCGGGTGGCCGATCTTCCGACCGAGCGCGAGAAGCTTCAGCGCCCGGTCATTTATCACCTGCTCGGGCGTCTTTCCGCTTCCCCGACCTACGTGATCTCGGACGAGGACACGCTCGAGTTCATCTGCGCGCTCCAGAGCGAGCATCTCACGCCCGAGAAGCTCTTCCACGAGCTTGAGCACAACCATCTGCTGTTGATTGGCAGCAGCTTCACCAACTGGCTGGCGCGCTTTTTCCTGCGCATGGCCAAGCGCCACCGGCTTTCCGATCCGCGCGACGTGGGCGAAGTGCTCGCCGACAGCCATTCCGGCAGCGACGGGCGGCTGATGAACTTCCTGCAGCAAGTGAGCGTGCGCACCCGCGTCTATTCCGGCGCCGGCAAGTTCGTCGACGAGCTGCATCGCCGTTGGACGACTCGCCAAGGCCCGGGCAAGGTGATCGAGCTGGGGCCAGCGCCGCAGCGCTTCATGCCGCCGGAGCGCGAGATGCCGGAGAACGCGGTGTTCATCAGCTACGCCCGCGAAGACCTGGCCGCCGTGCAGAAGCTCAAGTCCGGCCTCGATCAAGCCGGCGTCAAAACCTGGTACGACCTCGGGCGCCTTGAGGGCGGCGACGATTACGATCGCATGATTCGACGCAACATCGCCCGCTGCTCGTTTTTCATCCCGATCGTCTCTTCAACAACCGAGCGCAGGCTGGAAGCCTACTTCCGCCGCGAATGGAGCTACGCCATCGATCGCACGCGCAACATCGCGGAAGGGGCGGTGTTCGTTCTCCCCGTTTCCATCGACGATACGGACGGCGCCAGCGCCCAGGTGCCGGAAAAATTCAAATCTGTGCATTTCACGTGGCTGCCCGGCGGTGAAGTCTCGCCGGAGTTCGCGCGTCGTTTGCAGGAACTTCTGTCAGCACGCCTCAAGTGACGCGGATGTCCGAGAGCAAGAGGCGAAGCCTCGCGGCGATCGGAAACAGCCGCGTCATCCCGGGCGAGCGCGGAGCGCGAGGCCCGGGATCGAAGAGCGCTCGGAATCGCGTCATCCCGGGCGAGCCCGGGTACGGACCAGAGGGAGATTTGGGATCCAACACGAATTGGGCCCCGGCCTTCGCCAGGGCGACGAATCTTGTCGCCTCCTGACAGCACCGCGCCGCAGGCTACCGTCGATGCCCAGCATCCGTGGCTGGGACTCGACTCTTTCAGCGAGGAGACGCGTGCCTACTTCTACGGCCGCGACGAAGAGGTCGCGGAACTCGCGCGACGCGTTCAGCGCAAGCTCCTGACACTCCTCTTCGGGCAGTCCGGCTTAGGCAAGACATCAATCCTGCGCGCCGGTATCGTGCCGCGGCTCAAGCCGCTGGGCTATTGCCCGGTCTACGTGCGGATCGATTATTCGCCGGAGTCGCCGGCGCCGTCCGAGCAGATCAAGGAAGCGATCTTTCGCGCGACCCAGGCTTCGGGAACGTGGACGCAACCCGGCGTCGCGGTCGCCGGCGAATCGCTCTGGGAATTCCTGCACCATCGCGACGATGTACTGCGCGACGGCTCGGGCAAGCCCCTCATCCCACTGCTCATCTTCGATCAGTTCGAGGAGATCTTCACCCTCGCGCAAAGCGACGACTTCGGCCGCAAGCGCGCCGCGCAGTTCATTGAGGATCTGGCGGACCTGGTCGAGAACCGGGCGCCCAAAACATTGGAAGCGAGGATCGAGCAGGACGAGGGCGCAGCGGAACGTTTCGACTTCACCCGCAGCGACTACCGCATCCTGATCGCGCTACGCGAGGACTACCTCGCGCACGTCGAGGGACTTAAGGGCAATATGCCCTCGATCACCCAGAACCGCATGCGGCTCGCACGCATGACGGGTGCGCAGGCGCTGGACGCGGTGCTCAAGCCGGGCGGCAATCTGGTCAACGACGAGGTTGCCGGGGCAATCGTTCGCTTCATCGCGGGAGGCGCCGAGCTGCGCAACGCAGAAGTCGAGCCATCGCTTCTCTCGCTGATTTGCCGCGAGCTCAACAACGCCCGCATCGCACAAGGCCGCGGCGAGATCTCGGCCGATCTGCTGGCTGGCTCGCGCGACACCATCCTCTCGGAATTCTACGAGCGCGCGCTCGCCGACCAGCCGCCCGGGGTGCGCAAGTTCATCGAGGACGAGATGCTCACCGAGTCGGGCTTTCGCGAAAGTCTGGCCGAGGAGCGGGTGGTGAAGGGTTTTGCTGCAGCGGGCGCGAAGCCCGACGCCCTCGCCAAGCTGGTCGACCGCCGGCTTCTGCGCGTCGAGGAGCGTCTCGACCTGCGCCGAGTGGAGCTTACGCACGACGTGCTCTGCGGCGTGGTCAAAGCCAGCCGCGATCTACGCCTCGAGCGCGAGGCACGCGACGAAGCCGAGCGCAAGCTCGAGGCGCAACGGGCACGCGAGCGCGCGACGCGCAAGGCGTTGGTGCGTGCGAGGCAGATCGCCGCCGGGTGCGCTGTCCTCGCGGTGGTTGCGGTCGTTGGCGCGATTTTCGGCTATGTGAGCACCAGGCGCGCGCAGGAAGCGGAGCTGAAAGCTCAGCAGACGCGAGCGATGGCCGAGACTGCGCGCGGCGAGGCTGAAAAGCTCATCGTCTACCTGCTCGACGACTTTTACCTCGAGCTCGAACCTGTGGGCCGGCTCGATATCGTGACCTCGCTTTCCAAGCGGGCGCTCGATTACTACTCGGCGCTTCCACCGGAGCTTCGCACCGCCGAAACCGACCGCAATCGGGCGCTTGCGCTCGTGCGCTACGGCGCGGCACTGCGCAACCAATCCAAGCTCGACGAAAGCCAGAAGGCGCTCTCGGATGCAGTTGACGTGCTCGGGAAGCTGCGCGCGCAGGGAGATGAGTCCGAGGCGACTGCCATCGGGCTCGGTGTCGGGTTGATGTCCAAGGCGCGCGTCGCCAACAGCCAGGGCGACCTGCCGGAGCAGCGCAAGCTCGTGTGGCAGGCCCAGGATGTGCTCAAGCCGCTGATGGCTTCCGCCGATCCTTCGGTACCGCTCCGGAGAGCGTATGGAAACGCCATGCTCTACAAGGGCTTCTCGCTCATGAACAACAATCAGGAAGAGGAAGCGGTCAAGGCGCTGGAGGAGTCTCGCGATGCCTTCCGCAGCATCGATGGCCTCAAGCTCGACGACATGCCTTCCGCCGCCGCATACGCCGAAGCGTCCGCGTGGGAGATCAACGCG
>DATFSE010000060.1:0-48934 GCA_035262745.1 Casimicrobiaceae bacterium
GGCGTCAAGGTGCTCGAGGTCAACCGGCCAGATCGGTCTCGGCGGCGTGTGCGCGGCAAGAACGACCCGACCGACGCCGAGAGCGCGGCTCGCTCAGTCCTGGCCGGAGAAGCCGCCGCAATCCCCAAAGCGCAATCGGGCGTGGTCGAAGCGATGCGGGCCGTGACCATGGCCAGGCGCAGTGCGGTAAAGGCTAAAACGCAAGCAATGAATCAGCTTCGTGCATTGCTCGTGACGGCGCCGGAATCGCTACGCGCCAAATTCGCGAATGCGAAACCGGATCAATGCGTTGCCCGGTGTGCCCGGTTACCGTCGCTTGGCGATACACCACTGCTCCAGGCACTGACCAGCACTCTGCGGTTGCTCGCAAGGCGGTGGATTGCCCTGGCAAACGAACTTGATGAACTCGACACCGCTCTGGCAGAACTCACCAGAAGAGCAGGCCGCCGACTCCTGACACGATTCGGCGTTGGACCACAGACTGCAGCCACGCTATTGGTAACGGCTGGCGACAATGCCGATCGGCTGCGCAGCGAAGCTGCATTGGCGGCCCTCTGCGGCGCAAGTCCCTTGGAAGCGTCGTCGGGTAAGACGATTAGACACCGACTCAACCGAGGCGGTGATCGTGCCGCGAATAACGCGCTCTGGACAATCTCCATGGTGCGCATGCGAAGCGATCCGCGTACCCGCGCGTACGTCGCTCGGCGCACTGCCGAAGGCTTGTCGACTAAGGAAATTCAGCGCTGCTTGAAGCGCTACATAGTTCGCGAGCTGTACCCGCTAATCTTGGCCGATCTGGCGGATTCGCGCATGCAGACTTGACATAGGAGCGTCAACGCTCCTATGGAAAGCTTCTTCCATACGCTCAAGACAGAATTGGTGATGCACTGCGACTACCAGACACGCGACGATGCGCGGGTCAGCTTGTTCGATTACATGGAAGTGTTCTACAACCGGAAGCGACGGCACTCATCGATCAATTACGAGGCGCCGCTACCGTTCGAGGCGATGAAATCGCCAGGTAAGGTGTCCACCGTTCGTGGGTAAGATCAGTCAGCGACGTTCGCGAACGACCGGTATCGGCGGATTAAGCAAGCTAACCGATCGACTCGAGTCTCCCCGTAGCCGACTACGAGCACGCGAACGTTCCCGCGGAATTGACCCGCATGCGGTGCGGCGATACGCTTGCCGCCTCTTGTCGCAAGGAGGTCACGACATGGCACAGCAAGCAAGTGCGCGCATCGACTTGTTCGGTGCGACGTTCGGCGGTAAGGCTCTTGTCCCAGGCGATTCGGACTACGACGCCGCGCGCTCGCTATGGAACGGCGCGATCGATCGCCGTCCCGCGCTGATCGCGTGTTGCACGAGGGCAGCCGACGTCGCCGACGCGATCCGCTTCGCCCGCGACAGCGGCCTTGAGATCGCTGTGCGTGGGGGCGGTCATAACTATGCCGGTCATGCCGTCTGCGACGGCGGCGTAATGATTCACCTCGGCGCGATGAACGCAGTACGCGTCGATCCTGCTGCGCGCCGTGCCGTCTGCGGTGGCGGCACGACGTGGGGCGACATCGACGCGGCCACGCAGCAGCATGCGCTCGCGACCACCGGCGGCTTCATAAGCCACACGGGCATCGCCGGGCTCACTTTGGGCGGCGGCATCGGTGGCTCACGAAGCAGGCGGGACTCGCCTGCGACAACCTGATCGCGGCCGAAGTGGTTACGGCGGACTCCCAGATCATGCGCGTATCGGATCACGAGCACCCCGAGCTTCTGTGGGCGCTTCGGGGCGGCGGTGGCAACTTCGGCATCGTGACTTCGTTCGAGTACGCGTTGCGACCGGTCGGACCGATGGTGAATCTCGCGCTCCTCTTCTGGGAGCTCGAGCGCGGCTCCGACGCCCTGCGCCTTGCCCGCGACACAATCCGGAACCTGCCCGACGATGCGACCGCTTTCCTCGGTGTTGCGCTGTCGGCACCGCCTGCGCCATTCGTTCCCGACGCCCATCGGCTTCGCACCGGCCACGCGCTTCTTGTCGTGGGTTTCGGTTCGGTTGAGGCGCATGCGGCGCTCGTCGCGCCGGTGCGCAAGGTGCTGCCACCGCTCTTTGAACTGGTGACGCCAATGCCGTACGTCGCGTTACAGCAGATGTTCAACGACAGCGCGCCGTGGGGGCTGCGCGGCTACGAGAAGGCTATGTATCTGGACGAGCTTTCCGATGGCGTGATCGCGACGATCGCGGAGCACGCGCCGAAAAAGCATTTTCCGCTTTCGTTCTGCCCGACGTTCGCGCTGGACGGCGCGTATCACGCGGTTGCCGACGATGCGACCGCCTTCGGCGGCAGCCGCTCCGCAGGGTTCATGTTTAACATCGCCGGACACGCGACGACGCCGGAGCTTTACGCCGCCGAGCGGGAATGGGTGCGCCACTTCTGGGATGCGATGCGTCCGCACGCGAGCGGCTCGGGGAGCTACGTGAACTTCATGACGGAGATGGACGAAGAACGCATCCGCGCGACGTACGGCGCCGCGAAGTATGCACGTCTCGCGCGCATCAAAGCGACCTACGACCCCGACAATGTGTTTCACCGTAACGCCAACATCAAGCCGGCCGCGAGCGCCTGAGCGTCCGGTAGACTTTTCATCGCGGCCCCATGGCGTTTCTCGCTCACATGCGAACACGAGCCGGCTGAATGCCAGCGTCTCCGACTGATCAGAACACGAACCCTACGGTGGTGTTCCTGTCGTCCTGCGTCGCGATGCTCGCCGTTGGCGTGAACGGTACGGCAATCATGGCCGCACTGCCGACCATGCGCACCGAGCTGGCACTTGGGCCAGCGGGTGTCCAGTGGACGATCAACGCCTATCTGGTCGTCTCGGCGGCCTGCATTGTGATGGGAGGTGCGGCGGCGGATCGGTTCGGCGCGCGCAAGACAGCGATGGTCGGCTTGGCGCTGTTCGCGATTGCATCGTCACTCATTGCGATCGCTGAAGCCGAGGCCACGGTACTCGCTGCGCGTGCGCTGCAGGGGATCGGGGCCGCCCTCGCCGTGCCGAGTACGCTCGCTGATGTTCGGATCACCGCCCCACCCGAACGCCAAGGGAGCGCGATCGGTGCCTGGACCGGATTCCTGATGCTGGGTTTCAGCGTCGGGCCAGTTATCGGTGGTGCGCTCACTCACTTCACGAGCTGGCGCGTGATCTTCTGGCTGAACGTCGTGCTCATGTTAGCTGCCATCATTGGCCTGGTCTTCGGCGGTGCGGCAACTAGGCGGCCCGACGCGACGCCACGTGGGGCCGCAGATTGGCTTGGTTTTGTCCTGCTCGCTGTGTTCATGGTGTCCTTGGTCTTCGCGCTGCAGGAGTTACCACACGTGTCGATCGACAGCGTCGAAGTCGCGGGCGCGTTGGCTTTGGCGCTGGCAGCATTCGTTTGTCTGCTGACGGTCGAGCTGCGTGTTGCCACACCGCTGTTCGATGTCCGCTTTTTCGGAGATCGCGCGTTCGCGATGGGCGCCCTCATCGCATCGCTTTCGATGATGGGCATCATGAGCCTGCTCCTGTATTACAACTTGTATGCACAGAGCCAGGAAGGACTCGGTCTCACGCCGCTCGAGGCGGGTGTCTCGCTGCTGCCGCTGTCCGCAGCATTGCTCGCGCTCGCTATCTCCGCGTCGAGCACGGCCGCACGTCTAGGCCTGCGCGCGACGATAATGGTGGGGATGGCGTTAGTGGTGATCGGAAGCGCCACGCTCGGCGCCGCGACCGTCAAGGGCGGGTTCGGCGTTCTAGCAATCGGGTTCTTCGTGTTGGGCGCCGGCTTGGCTTTGCCTTACGCCACCGCGCCGCAGCTCGCGCTGTCGTCACTCTCCAAGGCGCAGGCGGGGCAAGGTTCAGGCATGGTCAGTGCCTGCACCTTTCTCGGCGGTAGCATCGGCGTTGCCGCTGGCGCGATAGCGTTCGCGTGGAGTGGATTTGTGGCCGTGCTAGTGATGTTGGCATTCATCGGCGCGCTCGGCGTTGCGCTGGGACGCTGGATTCCGGGAGCAGCCCGATCTGCACATCCTGATTGAGACCAAGTTCGCGCTCACGCGCGCCGCAGTAGAGCTGCCGATCGCCGAAGTGCGCCAAAGTTTTCGCGTGCTGTCGACGCCAACCATGACGGGCGTGCCTCGAGCAGGCCCGCGTGCAACAAGAGCCCTACAGCGCTTCGGATGTGCGTTCGTCGAGCGACGTCGTGTCAGCCGCCTCGGCGCGTGCAGCTGGAAACCCGACGATGCCCGCGACCAGGACTGCGATCAAGGCAGCGGCGCCCAACCCGAGCGCGATCCGTATGCCCGCGACGAAATCGTGATCGGCGGCAGCCAAGATCGCGGCCTTCGTCGACGCGCTCGGATGGCGAATCGGGCGGCTCGGGCCAATCTCTGCGACGAACGCCCGCGGGTTAGCGTCTCGCACGATGGCGGCGGCGACGTCGCGGCGCTCGATTGGATCGGGAACCGCGGCGGCGAGATCGCGGTCGAGCGTGGCCGCAAGCCACGCGGCGAGCACCGAACCCAGTATGGCGAAACCGACGGTGGACCCGATCGCGCGCTGCGCGCTCATGATACCGGCCGCCATGCCAGCACGCGCCGGATCGACGGTCGACATTGCGACTGTTGTGACCGGCGTCACGCACATCGCGGCGCCGGCGCCGCACAGCGCAAGCCCAATTGCGACGATCGTGGTGCTTGCTTGCAGCCCAGCCGCCATCGTCGCAAGGCCGACGATCGTGGTCGACAACCCGGCGAGGATCGGAATGCGCGTCCCGATCCGCGCAACGGCTTGACCTACCATCAACGAAACGACGAGGAGCATCGCGGAGAATGGCATCACCAAGAGACCCGTGATCTCAGACGGATAGCCACGGACGTTTTGGAAATACTGTGTCGTTACAGGCAGCATCCCGTAGATGACGAAGAACAGCGCGAATATCGTCACGATCGCGAGCGAATAGGTGCGATTGCGAAACAGCGAGACGTCCATCATTGGATCGCTGCTCCGGCGCTCGACCGCGACGAACGCCATCGCTGCCACGGCCGCCAGCACGAAGAGCGCGAGAATGGTTCCGGAAAGCCAGCCACTGTGTGGGGCCTCGATCGTCGCATACGCGAATGCCCCCACGGCAACCACGAACAGGACCTGCCCCGGTACATCGAGCCGACGCGGCCGATTGTCCCGCGATTCAGCGACGAACCTGAGCGCCAGCGCGATGACGAGCACCCCGATAGGAACGTTGACGAGGAAGATGCTGCGCCAGCCCAGGTGCTCGACCATAAAGCCGCCGAGCGTCGGGCCGACAGGGGTGGCGCAAGTCGCGATCGCGTTCCAGATCCCGATCGCGCGCGCTTTCTCTTTTGGCTCCGGAAACGCCGCGCTCACGAGCGCGAGCGAGGTGACAGTGACCGTCGCAGCGGCAACGCCCTGCACCGCGCGTGCCGCGGTGAGCAGCATAAGGCTCGGCGCGAATCCGCAAGCTAGCGACGACGCGGTGAAGAGCGCGATCCCGACGATGAATAGCCGCCGGCGGCCATACAGGTCGGCGAGCGTCGCGCTCGTCATGATGGCGACCGCCATGCCGAGACTGTACGCGGTCACGATCCATTGCAGGCCCGATTCGCCAACCCCGAACCCCTCCTGGATGGCGGGAAGCGCCACGTTTACGATCAGCGAGTCGAGAAAGATCATCGCGAGCCCCAAGCTCATCGCTACCAGCCTGAGGCGCTGTACCAAGGTCACGTTCAGGCCTTCGCGATCGCGCGCGCTTGAGTCGTCGTGAAGCACTTGGCGAGCATGTTCGGTATTTCCCACGCCGCCGGCGCTCCGTCGGCGTCCAGGAACTGCTGCATAGCCTGGCGGAATTGCGCTTTGTGGCCGACGTGATACGACTCTGGCACGTTGGGTTCCTCCATGGGCCGGACGGCCGAGGGTGACACCGCGATACTACGCCTGCGCGTGCGGCAACGCGCTGCCCCAACGCGATGTGACCGGCACGAATCTCGACGGGTAGAATCTTCCATCGCCGCTTGCGCGCGATCTATTCTGCCGTGTTCCGGCTTTGGATGCTGGGCCCACGCATGAAGCACGAACAACTACAGGCGCTTCTCGAAAGAGGCAAGACGCGATGACCTGGCCGCGCATCCCGGCTGGGTTGCTCGCCGTGCTGGTCGCCGTCGGCGGTTGCACGAACGCACCGATCAATCCGCCGATCGAACACGCGGATCCCACAGTCGGATACCGAATCCAGAACCGCGAGAACTTCGCGCGGCACAAGGAGGACATCATTGTCCTCGCGTTCTCCGGCGGCGGCATGCGTGCGGCAGCGTTCTCCTACGGCGTCCTGGAAGTGCTCCGTGATATCGAGGTAATCGGGCCGAAAGGCGAGCGACAGCGGATGCTCGACCTCGTCGACGTCATTACTGGAGTTTCGGGGGGCAGTTTCACGGCGCTGGCCTACGGCCTTCACGGTGACCGTCTGTTCGCGGAGTATGAGCAGCGGTTTTTGAAGCGAAACGTCGAGCGCGAGCTGATCGACCGTGTGCTCAATCCGCTGAATTGGGGATCGCTCGCGTCCCCCGATTGGGGTCGCTCCGAGCTTGCGGCGGATCTCTACGACGAGATCCTGTTCGAGGGTGCCACTTTCGCCGACCTGCAGCGCAGGCCCGGCCCAATGATCGTCGCATCGGCCACGGACCTCACTTCCGGCGCGCCCTTCTACTACACGCAGACGATGTTCGACATTCTTTGCTCGGATTTGAGCGCCGTGAGGCTTTCGCGCGCGGCAGCGGCGTCGTCAAGCGTGCCGGTCGTGCTTTCGCCGGTGACGATCTACAACTACGGCGGTACCTGCGCTCGCAAGGTTCCGTGGTTCCTTACGACGTTCCAGCAGTCGGAACCTCTACCACGTCCCGCGGCACGCGCGATTCAGGAACTGAAGGAGCTGCAATATTACGAAGACAGCAAGCAGCGGCCTTTCTTTCATCTGGTGGATGGGTCCGTGGCCGACAATCTTGGCATGCGCGAGATTCTCGCGATCCTCGATGAGCTCGAGGCGCTGCGCCTCGCCGGGATCGACGCTCCGCTCGATTACGCGCGCCGCCTCGCCGTCTTCGTCGTCAATGCGACTTCCGCACCGCCGCTCGACTGGGACCAGAAGAAGAGCGCTCCGGGAACCGCGGACATTCTGCTGCGAGCCAATCGCGTGCCGATTACCCATTACTCGAACGATACCGTCGAGACGCTGCGCGACACGGCCGCTCGGTGGAAGCTGTTGCGCGCCGTGCGCGACTCCGGTGCTATTGTCGATGACGGGAACCCCGCGCTGCGCGAAGTGACACGGGTGCCGAATCTTGAGGTCTACGTGATCAACGTGTCGTTCGAAGAACTCGACGACGAGAAGGAGCGCACGTTCCTCAACGAGCAGCCGACGTCGTTCTACCTCACGGCTGACGCGGTCGACCGCCTGCGCGCGGCCGCCCGGCGTATCGTGCTCGCCTCACCGGAGTTCCGGCAGTTTCTGAAAGATAGCGGCGCGCGGATCGTCAATGTGCCGGCACTGCCGGGGAAAGCCCCGAGCCCGCCATAGCGCAGGAGACCGATCATGATCGGATCGTCATGTCCCCTCTCTGGACCGTTGGAGCGGTGGTTGAGCAAGGGCTTGACAGCCCGGCCGGTCTCGTAGTGGTACGGTGTTCCGAACCGGCGTATTCTGCACCCTGCACTGCTGCGTCCTCATGAAGGATCGGGGAGGAGCAGCGGCTGGTCAAATAGTCCCCGCATTGCGATGGAGGGCCCACCATGACGAGACTGAATATCAACGGCAAGTCCTATTCGGTCGATCTGCCCACAGATACTCCTCTGCTCTGGGTACTGCGAGATGAGATCGGCCTCACTGGCACGAAATTTGGCTGCGGGATGGCCCTGTGCGGCGCGTGCACTGTGTTAATCGATGGGCAGCCCGGCCGCGCATGCGTGACGCCGATTTCGACACTCGAGAACAAGAAGATCGTGACGATCGAAGGCGTCGCCGCCGATCGGGTGGGTAAGGCGGTGCAGGCAGCGTGGGTCGACGTGGGCGTACCGCAGTGCGGCTACTGCCAAGCCGGCCAGATCATGTCCGCAACTGCGCTTCTCAAGAAAACGCCGAAGCCGACGGACGCCGACATCGACGACGCGATGGCAGGAAACATTTGCCGGTGCGGCACCTATACGCGCATCCGCAGTGCCATCAAGCAGGCGTCGGGTCAAACGGGAGCAAAAGCATGAGCCCGCCTCTCGATGGAATTCGCAACGACGATTCGCTCGTCGTCCTCAACGTCAGCCGCCGCCGCTTCATGCAGCGCACCGCAGCGCTCGGCGCCTTCGCAGTCGCCGCCGGTTTCGTGCCTGCTGCGCGCGCAGCCGATCCCGAGAAGTTCGGCGCTGACGGCATGCCCCACGGCTGGATCGACAGCCCGTTGGTGTTCGTCGCCATCGACGGCAGCGGCATCGTCAGCATCGTGTGCCACCGATCGGAAATGGGCCAGGGCATTCGCACCGGCATGCCGATGATCGTCGCCGACGAGATGGAGGCCGACTGGAGCAAGGTGCGCGTGGTGCAAGCGCCCGGGGACGAAGAGCGTTACGGCAACCAGGACACCGACGGCTCGCGCAGCACGCGACACTTCTTCATGCCGATGCGCCGCTGCGGCGCCGCGGCGCGCCAGATGCTGGAAGCAGCCGCGGCCGCGCAGTGGAAGGTCCCGGTCTCCGAGGTGCAGGCGAAGAACGGAGAAGTGATCCATACCCCTACGGGTCGCAAGCTCGGCTACGGCGCCCTCGCGAAGGCTGCTGCAACGATGCCAGTCCCGGGCATGGGCGAGATCAAGCTTAAGGATCCGTCGCAATTCCGATATATCGGCTCCGACAAGATCAAGCTGCTCGACGCACCCGACATCACGACCGGCAAGGCGCAATACGCGCAGGACACACGCCTGCCCGGCATGATGTACGCCGTCATCGCGCGTCCGGAAGTCTACGGCGGCAAGGTGACGAGCTTCGACGCGAGCGATGCGATGAAAGTGCCAGGCGTGATCAAGGTTGTCGCGATTGATGCCAGTCCCCCACCGCCGATGTTCAATCCCCTTGGTGGTGTGGCCGTCATCGCTCGCAACACATGGGCGGCGATGCAGGGACGCAAAGCGCTCAAGATCGTGTGGGACGACGGCCCGAACGCGAGCTACGACTCAGACAAGTACAAGGCGACTTTGCAGGAGTCAGCACGCAAGCCCGGCAAGGTCGTTCGCAAGGACGGCGATTTTGCAGCGGCATATACGAGCGCAGCCAAGAAGGTGGAAGCGGAGTACTACATTCCGCATCTCGCGCATGCGTCGATGGAGCCGCCGGCGGCAAGCGCGCGCATCGTGAACGGCAAATGTGAAGTGTGGGGCTGCTTCCAGTCGCCGCAGGCCGCGCACGATCTCGTCGCCAAGCGCCTCGGGATGAAGCCCGCAGACGTCACGGTGCACGTCACGCTGCTGGGCGGTGGCTTCGGACGTAAATCGAAGCCCGACTTCGCCGTCGAGGCTGCCGTACTGTCGAAGGCGATGGACGGCAAGCCGGTCAAGGTGGTGTGGACGCGCGAAGACGACATTCACAACGACTACTTCCACACGGTGTCCGTCGAGCATCTCGAAGCCGGTCTCGACGCGCAGGGCAAGCCCATCGCGTGGCTGCATCGCTCGGTCGCGCCGACCATCATTTCGACGTTCGATCAGAACGCGCACAACGAGGCCAATTGGGAGCTCGGCATGGGCGTCATCAACGTGCCGTTCGCGATCCCGAACATCCAGATCGAGAACCCGGACGCCGTCGCGCACACGCGCATCGGCTGGTTCCGCTCGGTGTCGAATATTCCACACGCGTTCGCGGTGCAATCGTTCGTGGCCGAGCTCGCTGCTGCCAACAATCGCGATCCCAAGGATTATCTGCTTGAAATCATCGGACCGCCGCGCGTTGTCTCGCCGCGGATGCTGGGCGACACGTGGAACCACGGCGAATCGCCCGAGCGCTATCCGGTGGACACGGGACGTTTGCGGCGCGTGGCGGAAACGGCGGCGCGCGAATCAGGCTGGGGACGCACGATGCCAAAGGGCAGCGGCTTAGGCATCGCCGCGCATTACAGCTTCGTGAGCTACATCGCGGCGGTGGTCGAGGTCGCGGTCAACGACAAGAACGAGGTGACGATCCCACGCATCGACATCGCCGTGGATTGCGGTGCGACCGTGAATCCGGACCGCATCCGCGCGCAGATGCAGGGTGCGTGCGTGATGGGAGTGGCGGCGGCGATGGTGGGCGAGATCACCTTCAAGGACGGCCGCGCGCAGCAGGGTAATTTCCATCAATACGAGGTGACGCGAATGCCGCAGGCGCCGCGCGAAATTCGCGTGCACATCATCGGCGGCGACTACAACCAGCCGCTCGGCGGCGTCGGCGAGCCGGGTGTGCCGCCGATTCCCCCAGCGCTGTGCAACGCGATCTTCGTGGCGACCGGCAAGCGGATTCGCACGCTGCCGATTCGCGATCAGCTCAAGGCGTAGGAGGTGCGGCGCTTGTGCGTATGACGCGCCGGGTAATCAGGAAGCCGAGTCCGTCGAAGCTGGCGCTATGTTAGACGGGCTTTGGCGTTCGATGTGAGAGGCGTGCTCAGCTTTGCATAAATCATAGGACATTCGAAGCTTCACCAGCTCCTGTCTTACGTTCGAGGGGAACCCCTGTCGCCCTCCACGGCTATCGGTCAGCAGGCCGCGCATGTAGCTGTAAAAGGCCCTCGGGTCTTTCCAATTCGCAGCGAGCAGGTTCGCGATGCGAGGAAAGTTCTGCATCAGCGCCGCGGGTGCGACTTCTGCGGGCAATTCTTTGGCCCAGAGCAATGTAGAGGGCAGAAGGTTGTTGCAGGGTACAGCTATCCTTTTTTGGCTCCAATCGGTCTCCGAAATCGTTAATTCTATTGATTCGGCATCGAGGAACTCGACAGAGATCCCTTGAAGGGCTTCATTGTCAATGCGATACACTGGCATAGCTTTTCGATTGCTGCGCGCCTTCCGCTAGTCACTGCGGCGACAGCACGCTGTATGCCATACAGAGTGAGGTATATGCAGTAACAACCGCTTGTCGATACGAAGGCGCGCCGTGCAAAGCGCCACTGTAAGCCAATCCGACGCACCCTGTAAGCTACTCGCAAGACCTTATTGGACTGACGTCGCGCGTCGCTGGCGCGATTCTGGCCATAGGAATCCCAGGTCACAGGTTTGCTACCAAGTAGCCGGATAACGCCGATGTAGATGACACGCCGCGGGGTGAACATGCTCGACCGCGAAGGCGTAGCTTCCTCATGGTACGTCGGGTAGCAAGGTCTTTGGATCGTCAGACGTTGAGAAGGCGGAGGACCAAACATGGGGCGTTGGACTGCATGAATAGCCCCCCGGTCCCTGATCTGAGGATTTCCTACCTGGTTGGGACCGTCGTAGATCGGGCAGGTGCACTTAACGAGCGGAAGGCCGGTGGTTGCGTCGGTCTTGCCGGTGCTCTTGCACGGGGCCGTCATGCACGCAGCATAGCGGTTGGCATCCCCCTGTTCTGGACACTCACGACTCGTGATTCCTTTTTCGCCGAAAAGTATTGGACTGAGGTCGGAGATCAGATCGGGGCGCGAGCATTCGACGCGGGTACGCAGCGGGTGCTCATCCGGGACCCTCCGGACGAAGCATCGTTCCTGAAAAGAGTCGCGCAATAGTCGCGCGACTCCAGATAGTCGGCAACACTCCTACGGCGGATGGAGGTTTAGCAGCCTGCATACGTAGGTTGTGCCCCGACGAACGAATCGGACGGCGTCCGATTGCTTCGCAATACGCATAGCACTTACGCTATTCAGCGTCGCGCCGTGTCGACAAATAATAAGGCTTGGAGGCTATCGTGGTCGGAAAATCTGCAACATTCGCTGTCACCCTCGCAGTTCTCGCCGCTTCAGGATGCGCGTCGTTTCCTGCTCACGACCCCGCACTGGACGATGCGCGATTATCCCTGGAAGCAGCGCGACGCAATCCTCAGGTTGCGATGTATGCATCCAACGAGTTTGACCAAGCGGCGGCGACACTTCGCCAGGCCGACGACCTCGCGGCTAACGGCGGGCGGTATAACGACGTGCACCAGCTTGCCGTACTTGCGAACCAGCGTGCCGTGGCGGCGCAGGATGTGGCGCGCCTTCGTAGCGAGCAGGCGGCGCTCGTCGCGCAACGCACGGCAACGGATGCGCGTATTCAAGCCGACGTCGCCCAGCGACAGGCCACAGCAGCACAGGTACAAGCGGCTGAAGCGCAGCGGCAGGCCGATCAGGCACAGAGCTTCGCGGCTGCCGCGCCGGTCGCTTATGACTACCGACGCCGAGAGAACGAGCCGTTGTACGAAACGCCGGTTACCTCGGTGCGCGCAGTCGTGGGGCCACCGCAGCAGCGCTGCTGGGTAGAGCGTCAGGTTGTGGACACCGGCTCACCGGGTATCAATGTCCCGGGCGCCGTGGTGGGAGGCGTCGTCGGCGGCATCCTTGGCCATCAGATCGGAAGTGGCCGCGGGCAAGATCTTGCGACGGGCATCGGTGCAGCCGGCGGCGCGGTGCTGGGAGCGAACGTGGGTCGTGACGCCGGCGGCACAGTCTATACGCAGGATGTGCAGCGGTGCGTGAATCTGTCGACGGCCGCACCGCTGGACTACTGGGATGTCACGTATAACTTCCGCGGCTACGAGCATCATGTTCAGACCACGACCCCGCCGGCCAGAACCATCTTGGTCAACGCGCAGGGCGAGCCCCGCATCTGATGAGCCCCTCTCATTCGAGCGGCGTCAGGTGCTCGGGATGTGATTGGAAAACTTCTCTAGTGACCAATAGACCATGAAATCATCGATCGTAATTGCCATCGCCGCGATCGCACTACTGAGTGCATGCGGCCAACGCGACACGAGTCACGCATCCAGCGTCAATCCAGCGTTTAAGGTCGCCGCGCCCGAGGCGGTCCCACCTGCGCCCCCGGAACGCGGGCCGATACCGCCAAATGCGAACGCTGCGGCGGCAGGTACGAATGCCTCGGAAGCGCTCGCCAACGAGCACCTCGAGCCGCTGCCAAAGCAGTCCCCCAAAAGCGGTCCAAACGAGCAAGTCAATGTCGAGGCGCAGGAGGCTGCTGCGAAGGCACCTGATACAGCATCCGCCGACGCTGCCAAGCGCGAGGTGTTGAAACAAGGATCGAGCAAAGCCGGATCCTAGAGTGCTCCGACGCGTGCAGGTATTACGAGCATTCCGACCTGCTCGAGGAGCCTGCACGTTCTGAATCGCTTACGATACCCGATGGACCTCGTCGGGTACGTAGTGCCGGTAGTTCGAGACGCGATGAAGAAAATTCGAAGTTGCCTGCCGGGGTGAAACTAATATTGCGCCTCTTCGCCACCGTACATGGGGTCATGGCGGTGCTCTTCGCCTGTGCAGCGCTCCTTCTTATCGCGATCGCCACGCGCGAAGCATGGGTCGCATCCGTTGCCGGATTGGACCATACTGCTGCTCAAGCGATCATTGAAGCGGTGGGTCTGCTTGCTGCCGCAGTTGTAGCTCTACAGATCGCGCAGACCATTGCCGAGGAAGAGGTGATCCGCGGCGCTCACATCAGCGCCCCTACGCGGGTACGCCGTTTCTTGTCCAGATTCCTTGTCGTAATCACAGTCGCCATTGCCATCGAGGGGCTTGTCGCGACCTTTAAAGCCATCCACGAAGATCTAGCGGAACTGGTATACGCGGCGAGCATCCTGTTTTCCACAGGGGTGTTGCTTGCCGGTTGGGGGGTGTTCATCCGCCTAAATCGTTACGCGGAAGAGCTGGAGCCCGAGGCGATGCAAGACGCGAAGCGAGAAGACAAAAAGCTCAAATAATCCTTGTAACACTTCATCAGGGTGCCCCCTTCTCGCGGCCCTGGGGCATCGTCCAATACATCTGCTTCAGACAATCCTGGAAGCGACTGCGCACCTCCACGTCGACACCTCTTCTGACAGCGTACACGATCTCGTCGTCAGTCCCTTTTGGAAAGAATCCGATTAGGTAATCGCCGCGCTCGATGAGCTTCACCATCATTGAGAAGCTGGACGCATCGAGGCCAACACCTACACCGCCACCACCCCAATCAATTTGAGGCATTTTCGGCGTCGTCTCGAAAATGTTCGAGGCTATGCTCACCGCGTAGACGGGGCGTCTCCTTGGGTCAATGGGAATGCCATTGGACACGGTGAACTCGAGCACATCGACGTCTAAGCCCGACGTCGTGGTCCTTCCATCCGAGATCAGTCTTACCCGGAAGTCAACGCCCTGGATTACCGGCGCCGCCTTAACGAAGGTAATCAAGATCTCGCACTTCTTATAGCCTTGTTCGGCAGATCCCTCGTCAGTACCTTCGAAGCGTGCTGACATGGAGTCTGGATAGACGAACTTTTGCGCGGCAATGCCTGGCGCGGAAAGCGTTGCGAACTGCAACGCGGCCAATGGCAGCATAAGCGCCAACGGTTTCATACATCAGAAATTAGCGAGCTCACCGGCCGTTTGCAGCGGGCTACCCGGAGGCACGTCGCGTTGGTCGATTGCGTAGCGTCAACGACCATTGCGACGCGCGTCCAGGTATTCGCGATCAGGATCCGATGTTTAGCGCTACCGTGTCCTGCTAGTGTCTTCGCTCGCCACCGGTTAGCACACTGATCATTGCATCAAACAATGCGACTACGGCGCCGGCATCCCCGCTTGTATCCCGATTGAACTTCATGCGAAGTGTCATGATCGCGGCAATGCTCAGCGCGTTCTCCTCCGGCGGGATCGCCACGTCAGGCGATTGCAGCGGTAAGTCAACGCAAGCGCGGCGATTCAGTTCCCAATCGCAAGCGTGCCCGATCCACGTCAACAGGCCCGGCACGATCTGCGGCACATTGTCTGTCGTGTCGATTAGCGCGCATAGTTCGCACTCGCTCAGTTCGGCGAGAGCAGCGGCAACCGGTGCTAGCTCGGCGCCATCGCTCACCACGTGCATTCGGCCTGGCAGTGCCGCCAGCAGGGTGCTTCGTCGGTCCCTAAGCATGACTTCGATCGACTTAATTATTTTCTAGAAAACAACGGAGTGCACCCCCGTCTCACTAGCAATGTGAGCAATCTTCAAGCCATTGGCAATTTCTTATTGATTTTCGATGGATTACGAAGTCGCGCTGGAAGACACGTGTAAAGAACCGCGTCAGTAGCCACTTCGCTTTGTAGCGTTCACTCTCCGGCAGAGAACTCGCCGAAGGCGGCGTTGGGGCCAGGCCGAGCGCCTACGCCTGTCGACCATTCCGGTGCGTCAAAGCGGTCGGTCCGGCTCGGATCCCATCATGGCGTTGCGGATCGACGGCAACGGTGGAGAGCCATAACTCAGCAGCTGATCATGGAACGTGTGCCATGCTTGCCGCCCACGCGAGATGCCGTCCAATCATCGCGCAGCTTTCTGATCATCAGCTTGCCAAAGTGCACTGCTGCCTTCGGGGAGTCAAAGCTAGCGAGTCTCTGCCGCCTCAGTACCAAGCAGCTTGGACACTGAGTCAGTCCCGGAGCGCTAGTTCTTAGATTGCCTTCTTGGGCCGATCGGCATAGGTCTTGGCACCTAACCGAAAAGCCCTTTCTTGCAGTCTCGTGCGGCGGTGATGTATGGCGGACTTTAACGCACGCTGTATCGAAGGGCTGAGGCGGTCTGCATCGGCTCGCAACTCGTGCGACAGCAGGACCAGGTCGTGTTCCTCACCGAGCCAGTCGCCGAGCCGGTGCGCCCGCTTCCCAATCGCAGCCGGTGTGGATCCTCTCCGTACGTTGAGCCCTTTGACGGCGTTATAGAGATACTTTGTCTTCTTCCTCCAGTCGTGCAACCGCTCTGGCGTTGCCTTGTCTTTTGCGGTTGCGAACGATTTCCGCGCCTTAGCGTAGATCTTGCGCAAGCCCTTCCTGGCTGGACCGGTCTTGACGTGCTTGTTTGTGATGTTTCGAAGTCGCCAACTGGACTTCTCCAGTGAGCGCATGGCCTGACGCAGACCTGGGGATGTACGGCGGGTACGTCTGCGTGTCCTCCGGAGCTTGCCAAGCAACCTGTTCTCCAGCGGCGCAGTTCCGCTGCGAGGCAGCTCGTCAGGATATCGGTCGCGAATGGCGGTCAAGATGTCGACCTGTGCCTTGGCATCGCGCAAAGGGGAGATCGCGCGTGAAGCGTCTCGAAGGACCCGGTTTTCCCGACGATACACGGTATCGCCTAGTTCGGTCCGCAACAGACGTAAAGCGGCGCGTGCCTGCTTGAGTTGCTTTCTTGCGTCATGTGCGCGCTCATCCGAAATCGCACGAGCCCCACGGAAGCACCGGAGGGCGCTCCCTAGCGATTTGAAGAGCGTGGCCAATGCCGGTTTGGTCGCCGAGTTCATTTCGGGCAGCTCGCGGTACGGCCACCAACGTGGAGGAGAGAAATAACCCCGGTGGCCATCCAACGCTGCGTGTCCAACTTCGATAAGCTGTTGCTCAGTAAGCTGAACATACCGTTTGGACCCGTCGTACCAATGGCGCGTTCTCGATAGATGTCGATCTGAACGCACCCCTCCTGGCTGACAAAGCCGACATCGCGGCGACAAAGGCAGTCAGCGCCGAACGTCCAGTCCCCCCGTGCCAGGCCGGTTAGATGACATTCTTGCGAATTCTTTCGGGAAATTGGCATTTTGTTGACAACGACGGAATCGCTTACGTCGGCGCGGTGTATAGGTCGGGTTGCGAGCGATGGAAGGGGATAAATAGCGTACGTCCCACGCTCAGCCCTGCCGTATCTCTTCGCTCGTGCCGGGTCCTTGAACATAGAACCCTTCGAAACGAGCTACACCGGAGGAAAACATGAAGTCATCGTACGTGATACTAGTTCAGCGCAACGAGGGCATTCGACGGACAGCGCGAGCAGGTCTGTTTCGTCGCCCCCTGGCAGCCGCAATTGGCGGACTGTTCGCAACCGGTCTTGCCGGCTATTCGCTCATTGCAGCTGGCGATCCGCCATCGCGAGATGTCGGCATCCAAACACTTTCGACTCACGCCGACCGAGTGAGTGGCGGCGACGTTCTAGTCCAAATTACACTCAAGCATGTGAACCCCAAGCAGCCGGTGCTGATCACGCTTAACGGGTTCGATGTCTCGAGCATGTTTCGTGCAGGTGACGCGCCCAACACGCTCATCGGCCTCGTGACCGGTCTCAATCTGGGCAAGAACGCGTTGCGCGTCCAAGGCAATGGCTCGTCCGGCCTCAAAGATGAGACGCTTGTAATCACGAACTACTCGATCAAGGGTCCCATTGTCTCGGGACCTTATGTGCAGCCATTCATATGCCAGACGCAGGACTTTACGCTGCCGGACGGCACCAAGCTCGGGACTCCAACGGATTTCGACTGCTCGGCGCCGACCAAGATCAACTATCTCTATATGTCAACCGCGGGAGGCGCATTGAAGCCGCTTCCGAGCACATCGAGCCTTCCTCCGGATGTGGCGATGACGACGACGCTCAATGGATTGACGGTACCGTTCGTGGTGCGTGTCGAGACCGGCACGATGGACCGAGGCATTTATCAGAACGCAGTGCTCTTCGATCCAACGTCAGATCCCGCGCCGACGCCGTTCACGCCGCCAAAAGGCTGGAACCACCGGTTGCTTGCTCAGCACGGGGCTGGCTGTCCAGGTGGGTGGTACATCCAGGGTGCGGCGCAAGGCGTAAATATACTGACCGGAACGAATCTAACGCGGTTGAGCGAAGGCTGGGCGATCTTCATCAATACGCTCCAGAACCCAAGCACCAGTTGCAACATACTCGTGGCCGGCGAAGCGACGATGATGGGCAAGGAGCACTTCATCAAGACGTTCGGCGTTCCCACCTATACGATCTCCACGGGCGGCTCGGGCGGAGCCATTACGAGCGAAGGTGTCGGCAACACGTTCCCTGGCTTGTTTGACGGCATCCTTATCTCTGCTGCGTTCCCAGACACGCTCGCGATTCCCATGAGCGGCGCGGACGGGCATCTGCTGGCGCATTACTTCACCGTGACCAATCCGGCGGGATTCACCCTCGCTCAGCAAGTCGCGGTGTCGGGCTACAAAGGACAGCAGGCCTGGTACGACGCTGCGAATCAATCGGGACGCATCGATCCAGTACCGGGTCGCGTCGACATCCCAGGCTACAACTCAGCCGTATGGAACGCCGCAGTGCCGGTAAGTATGCGCTACGACCCAGTGACCAATGTTGGCGGCGCGCGGCCGACGATGTTCGATTGGGTCCGAAACGTTTACGGGCGCGATCCTGTTACCGGATTTGGCATGTCGTCCTTCGATAATGTCGGCGTCCAGTACGGTCTCGGAGCGTTGAACTCCGGAGCGATCACCACCACGCAGTTTCTCGACCTGAACCAGTTCATCGGGGGCGTCGACCACGACTACAACTACGTACCGAGCCGCAGCGTGGCAGACGCGGGCACAGTCAAGCGTGTTTACCAGAGCGGCGCCAACATGGATGGCAGTGGCGGTCTCAACGACATCCCGGTCTTCGACATGGGCAGCTACAACGACACGAGCGGCTATCACTACCAGTGGTACCGCTTTGCCATTCGCGAGCGGCTGCGGCAAGCCAACGGCGACGTTGACAATCACGTGATGTGGCGAGGAAGCTCAGTGCCACAGCCGCAAGCGTGGGCAGTGCTCAATCAATGGGTAACGGCGGTCAAGGCCGATATGTCGGATATTCCGCAGCACGAGAAGGTAGCCAACAACAGGCCGTCGGCGGCGGTCGATGGGTGCTGGGCGACTTCGACGCAGTTCATTGCGGAGCCACAGACCTTCAGCAGCCAGCCTAACTCGCAATGCAACACGATCTATCCGTCGTATGCATTTCCGCGTTACATCGCGGGAGGTCCAATCACTGCCGACAGATACAAGTGCCAGTTAAAGCCAATTGACTCGAGCGACTATTCAGTTGTGTTCACCTCCGCCGAGCTTACGCGCCTGCACAATATCTTCCCAAACGGCGTTTGCGATTGGTCCAAGCCAGGCGTGAACCAGACTGGAGTCGTGCCATGGCCCTCCTTTGGGCCGTCTCCCGACAACCTGGTGTTTGATGTAACGCATCCGTAGAAGCGCAGCTAGGCAACGTCCTTGCAATCAAAAGCGCTTGGCTGCCTGCGCAGCCAAGCGCTTTTACCTAGCTGGATACCGTGCGTCAAAGGGCACATTCCGACCCTGGAAGATAGTCAAGGCGCTTGAGCCCCGCGGACGCATGTACAGCGCTTACATTACGAGGAGATCAAATGAACGCTTCAGGCAGGAAACTATTTGCGGCGGCCGTTGTGCTGGGAGCCGCGGTGCTCGGCGCCTCCCAAGCAATGGCGGCGCAAACGCCGGTCACGACGTGCGACATGCACGGCATTGGGTCGGTGACGCTGATCGCTGACGGCCCACCGGTCACTATCCTTTCAGCAGCGCCTGCGACGACACCGGCGCCCGCGTCGGTTCCGTATTGCCTGGTCAAGGTGCTGGTGCCACAAGCGATCAACATCTGGGTCGGCCTTCCCAACAGCTGGAACGGTCGTTGGCAATCGTTAGGCGGCGGAGGTTACGCCGGGTCTGTATCTCCTCCCACGGGTGCGGTGAATGGCGGGTACGCGGGCGCCACCACAGACACCGGCCACACCGGTGGCAGTGGCACGTTCGGCTGCGTTAACAACTGCGTCGGCAACAGCGCGAGCAACCCGGGCCAGCCAGACGTTCCGTTGCAGATCGACTTTGCCTATCGCTCTGAGCATCTAATGGCGGTGCTTGGCAAGCAACTGGTGCAGGCTTTCTATGCTCAGGCACCGGTCTATTCCTACTGGAATGGCTGCTCGACGGGCGGGCGCCAGGGACTCCGGATGGCGCAGGATTATCCGGGCGACTACGACGGCATCCTCGCCGGCGCGCCGGCGATCCACTGGGATCGCTTTCAGGCGGGGCAGATCTGGTATCAAGTGGTCCAGCATCTCGACAACGGCGGGCCGATCGGAGGAGGGGTCGCCGCAACGCTCAACGCAAAGGAGACCTTAGCGACGAACCGAGCGATTGCAGCGTGCGATGCGCTCGACGGCGTCGTCGACGGAGTGCTCACGGATCCGCGTGTGTGCACCTACAGTGCTGCGGCAGACGCGGCCATTACCCGGAGCTCGTGTACCCCCAGTGATCCGACGTGCCTCACACCCAACGAGGCTTCGGCCATCGACAAGATGTGGAAGGGCCCTGTCTCATGCTCGAATGGGCATCCGGATGCGTCTTGTCCGGTGACGGATTTCGCGACGCGCATCTTGAACGGAAAAGGCAACAAGCGACTTTGGTATCCGAATGAACGCGGCACCGCTCTGAACGGTCTGGGCGGTGTGAATCCGTTCGGTATCGCAGTGGCGCAGCCGCAATACTGGGTCTACTTCGATCCGACCTGGGATTGGCACACGCTGACCTATGACAATTATCTCCAGTTCTTCAAGGATACCGTCGCCATGGTCGGCCCGTTGATGGCGTCGGACAACCCGAACCTCGCACCATTCCGCGATCGCGGAAGCAAGCTGATCATGTGGCACGGCTTTGCGGACCAGCTCATCGTGCCCGAGGGTTCAATCGACTACTACGAGGCGGTCACACAGGCGCTCGGCGGTGGCTACAAGCGCACGCAGCAGTTCGCCCGACTGTTCATGGCCCCTGGCGTTGGACACTGTGGCGGTGGTGCTGGTCCGCAACCTCAAAACTTGTTCGATGCCGTGGTCACCTGGGTCGAAAAAGGGCAGGCGCCCGAAACGATTCTCGCGTCGAAGCCGATCACCGGCGGCACACAGAATCGGCCGCTATGCCCATACCCGGCATTGGCGCGTTACACGGGAGGGGATCCGAACAACGCAGCCAATTTCGTTTGCGAATAGACAGTATATCGATCGAGGGCTAGTCCACGTCACCCGTCTGTTTGTCAACGGACCGGTGGCGTGCAGCTCTCTAAGCGCCAGTCAAATAGGATATTCGCCCTGGCAATTACTCCCCGATGATCCAGAAGAGAATCCGATCAAGACGGAACATGCGCCATACGCCATTCGACGTTCGGCAACTATGCTTGTTGATTGCTCGTTGGAGATTGGACCAGTGCAGAAGTTAACGGAGCCCAGCGGCGAGCCGCCGCCGGGCCATGCCTGTCTGTCAACCTGCAGTCATCAGAACTGAGCCGGGGAGCTCGAGCTGAAATTGTTGACCTGAGTGACGGTCACCGTCCCCGGACCTGCACACGCCGCAGATGTACCGCTCTGGAGAACCGAGCCCGTGTCGACTAGATTTGCCGTCACGATAACGTTGTAGGCACCTTGGTTCGGCAGATTCGCGTACCAGTTGAAACTGTGGGCGGCGAGTGTGCTTTCCGTCAGCGAGAATGCATTCGGACAAACCAACATGCCCGAGGCGTCGACCGAGCATTGCGCCAGAGCACTCAGCACGCTGCTTTGGACCTGGATGAATCTCTGGTCATAGATGGCACAGCTTGCGACCGATCCGGGAGGGGCGCCGGCGGGGACCTTGCACAAACTCGGCGTTCCGGTGCCTCCGGTAGCGGTAGTGTTCGGGGCAATCGAGATCGGCCCGCTTAGCGCTCCGGTGGGCTCGATCGTCACTTGGACAAAGAGCCCGACGTTCTGTAAGGAGGTTGGGTTCAGCTTGTTAATGTTGTTCTGGGTGTACAAGCCGGTCACTAGCGAAGGGACGATCACCACGTCCGTATTGTTGGGGACTCTGATCTGCAAGCCCGTCTTCGGCGTCAAATAGACCTGGCCCGTGATCGGAGCACTCAAGGTCCCGTCTACGCCATTGATGGTGCAAGCCTCATTGTCAACGGACGCGGTAAAGCTCCCGCTACTTGTGGCACCTGCCAAAATCGGGAGCACGGCGGCAGATACTCCGAGGAGCCGCGCAAATGTCTTCGTACCAGATTTCATAGTAACGCTATTCATCAAGTGGTCTCCTGTTGCGATGGCAAAGAACTAAGCTGATGATCGCGATCGTGTGTTAGCTATGACAACGACATCAGCCGTGACATGTCATACCGGGCAACTGGGTATGTCAACCCCGTAGTCAACGTGGTCAACGAACAACAAACGCGCGTTCTTAGGCGACGGGTCAATTAGAAATGGAATTAACAACGAGCAGTCAATTTGTCGAAGGTCTTGTATCCATTGATATCGATTGCGATCTTTGAACAGCTGCGCGGGGCCGATGAGCGCGCTCCCCAAGAGCAATGGCGGGATCGTGAGCTGAAACTTGTCGGTTCCGGCATACGTAGCCGAAACTGATCTTTATTTGCGACTCGCGGTGTATCTGTCGAAGCGCTTTAGCGAATACTCTATTGGCGTCAGTCGCGCCGCTTCGGGGCGCTCCTCGCCTCGCCATAGGCCGCGAGGTACCGACGCACATCACCGGCCGAGTTACCTACCGCGTTAATGGCGGCCGTCAACGCCTTCCTGCTCACGCCTAGCGAGGTCGTCCAGTAACGCACCTCGTAATCTTCCTCGAGACTGATGCGGGAGTGGTCGGGCTCGCCCCGAGCAGATCTATCGTCAGCCATGCTTTCCTCCGATTTGGGAAAGGTCAGACTAACGCCGCCTCGGTTGCCGGTCTGTCGGGACTAAGACGATTTTAGTGTAGGTCTGGCACGTCGGAGGATTAAGCGCTTGAGCCAATTTCGCCAGATAACCGGCCATGGACCCGCAGTGAACAACCCAAAACACAGAGAGCAGCCTACAACTAAGTCTCACGTAATCAATGGGCCTCAGATCCCGTCTTCTACAAATCGAATGGATTCACCAATCGGGCCGCGATAGCCATCAGTAGTTGCAGCAAAGTTGGAGAGTCCAAGCGCAATCCGGTTCTCTTGCGGCGTACCTTCGCCGTGCCCCGTGGTCATTATCACAGCCTGCGTACCCAAACCCACGAAACAGCGATCAACCCAGACAGAAGTACCAGCATCGCCTGATTGAGCGCAGGGATTTCCATTGCAGCGACTGAGAAAGTATATGGTCCCAGGTAGATGGCTGGGGCATCCCAAGTTCCATCGCTAACAGCTATCAGATGCACCGAATAATTCCCAGCAGGAAGCGAACCGATGTCGAACCTGTATGTCCTGGGTGGGAGGCCCACCCCATAGAAATGAAAGTTTGCCATTAACTCCACGGTGTTTCCTACCACCCGAGCCGAGGGGTTTGTAAAGTATAGAGGCGAGGTATCGTCAACAAAGACTATTGTTATTGGACTCCCCTCGCGCGCGTCCGTTGGGGGGAGCAAATACATTGCGTGCGACGCACGCACCGCGCAAAGCAGCGCAAACGCAAAAACCAGCCTTAATGCATCGATTCCCATGAGGCGCCGCCGTCGAAACATTGGCTACGCTTACCCGCGTCGGCCTGACCGTTCGACGCGTTGCGCGAGCGGATAAGTTACGTCAAATGAGAGTTGCGCCAAACAATTTTTTCGATGCAATGTTTGTGCCGGCACCGATATTCCGCGGACACCTCTCTCGGCCGAGGGGAAGCGGATGGCACCGGATCAGCGTCGATTGGCGGCGATTATCTCAGCCGACGTGGCGGGCTACTCCCGCCTCATAGGTCTCCGGATTGATTTATCGCCTGTCCTGGAGCTACGATCGATGCATCGGCCGCCGCCGACGCTCGGACCGTGGACGCGCCTCTCCGACCGTGGCAGCAAGAAAAGGAGCAACCATGTCGGACCGTGATCGAGTCGTGCACGCCACCGCTACGCCACAGCAACGTATCGAAGCAATCCAGGCCGCGCTCGATGCGCGCGGACTGAACGCGAGCGCAGCCGTTGAGCAGCTCGACGATCTCGCGCAGGAGCAATGGGTTCCGCAGAATGGTGCGCGGGTAATCGCAAGAGCGTGGGTGGATCCGGCGTTTCGCGAGCGCCTGCTCGCCGACGGACGTTCCGCCATCGCCGAGCTCGGAATCGCAATGCCGGCGCATCACCGCCATCTCGTCGTTCTGGAAAATACGCCGAACCTGCAGAACGTGATCTGCTGCACGCTGTGCTCGTGCACGGCGTTCACCGTGATCGGATTACCGCCGGACTGGTACAAGGATTTCGAGTATCGCTCGCGAGTGGTCCGCGAGTCGCGCACGGTTTTGAGAGAGATGGGACTCGACCTGCCGCCTGATGTCTCGATCCGCGTGTGGGACACTACGGCGGACACGCGCTACATGGTTCTGCCAATGCAACCACCGCACACCATCGGCTGGCCTGAGGACAAGCTCGCGGAGATCGTCACGCGCGACGCGATGATCGGCGTGGCGCGGCTGTAAGCGGAGCGGAAGATGGACGGCATCCACGACATGGGCGGCCGCCAGGGTTTCGGACCCGTGCGCTACACGCTCAATGCGCAGGCCTTTCACACGACGTGGGAGGTGCGCGCGAACTCGCTCTACGGTTTCGCATTGCGACGCGGCATCTTCAACATGGACGAGTACCGCTATGCGATCGAGCGCATGGACCCGCGTCATTACCTCACGGCGAGCTATTACGAGCGATCGCTGACCGCGCTGGCGACCTTGCTGGTCGAAAAGGGTGTGGTGACCAGCGCGGATCTCGACGAACGCGCGGGAGGGCACGTTCCGCTATCGGCGCCCGGCGTCGCTGGACGCAGCAATGCTCCAGTGCGCGAGCCCTTTCGTGCGGGCGACAGCGTTCGCGTTCGCGCCGATTACGTGCCCGGTCACGTGCGCATGCCCGCCTACATTCGTGGAAAGACCGGCGTCGTCGTGAGCGAGTCGCCCGCTTACCCGTTTCCCGACGCTCATGCGCACGGCGTCGAGGCTCTGGACGAGCCGACCTACGACGTGCGTTTCCGAACCGAAGACTTGTGGCCGAATGCATCGGAATCCGCACTCGTGCACGTGGCCGTGTTCCAGAGCTATCTGCAGCGGGTCGCCTAAGCACGTGTCAAAGCAAGGTAGGCGCCAAAGCGGGTTGACGGTGCGCGGACACACCACGCATCGCCTTAATACGATTTTTGCGGGCTAGAACTATCCGCTAGCTCCGCCGCTTCATGGTCAGCGCCAGATGATCAGCATCAGGTAGGCCAAGAAGAACATGACGTGAACAGCACCCTGCAGCACGTTTGTGCGACCGCTGGCGAATGTCAGCATGCTCACCATCAGCGTCAATACAAGCATCACGGTTTCGGTGCCGTTGAGCCCGAGAACAACGGTGGTTCCATGCAGAAGGCCCACGATCACGACCGCGGGAATGGTCAGGGCAAGTGTTGCCAACGCCGATCCCATCAGAACATTGACCGCGCGCTGCATGTTATTCGCGATCGCTGCACTCACAGCGCCCAGTCCTTCCGGCGACAGTACGAGTATCGCAACTAGCAGGGCGCCCAGTGCTGGCGGCGCATTCAGATCATCCAGACCATGGTTCAGCAGGATTGCCAGCTTCTCGGCGAGAAAAATCACCAGACTAAGATAGCCCGCCAGCCATGCAGCGTGATACCCGGCCGAATGCATCCCGGCGACTGGATGGTTAACTCCGTGGATGTCGGGCCCAGCGGATTTCTCATGTGGCTGGATGAAAAATGATCGGTGTCGCGTGGTTTGGATCGCAAGAAAGACGGCATACAGTCCGATGCACATCACGATAAGGAAGACTTCCTGCGGTACCGAGAATGTCGGTCCCGGCGTCGTCGACGTGTAATTCGGCATGATCAGACCGAAGATCGCGAGTGACACGATGACGCTGAGATAAGCGATCACCCCTTTAAGGTTGTACTCCTGCTCATGATAGCGAAGCCCCCCCAGCACGAGGGAAAAGCCGATGAGACCGTTCAACACGATCATCACGATGGAGAACATGGTGTCGCGCGCGAGCGTCGGGTTCGGCGCGCCCGTCGTCATGACGATGGCGATAGTGAGAATCTCGATGCTCGCCACCGACAGCGTAAGGATCATCGTGCCGTACGGTTCTCCCAGCATGACAGCAAGATAATCGGCATGGCGCACGACGGACACCGCACCCAGAATAATCATGCCGAACAGCCAGATGAATGCGAGCCCCGATAATAGAAGATTCTCAAGGATGGCTCGCCATTCCTGTCCGACCAGAAGGAGTACCAGGGAGGTGAGCAGCGGAGCGAAGAGCGAGAGCTCCGAACGAAGTGACGACGTGCGGTGAGGTGGCGCGACAGCTGTCAATGGTCGGTTGGTTGCCACTTCAAGTGCGATGATGGTCTGTTGTTCCGTTGTCAGCTCTATGGGTGCGAAGCGGGTCCGCGGCTATGGCATCTGATATCCGGGGGTCGACCTTGAGATCGCTCGCTCCTCGTCGTCCATGTCCTCAGGGATACCCTCGAAGAGCGGTGTAGTGAGGTAGCGCTCGCCCGTGTCCGGGAGCATCGCGAGAATCACTGAGCCAGGCTGCGCCTTATCGGCGATCCGCATCGCCACACCGAACGTGGCACCGCTGGAGATGCCACAAAAGATTCCCTCCTTCTGCGAGAGCGCCTTGGCCCACTTGACCGCCTCTGCGGCCGTGATCGGGATCAATTCGTCGTAGTAGAACTTATCGATTGCCTCCTGCAGCACGAGCGGAATGAAGTCGGGGGTCCAGCCCTGGATCGGATGCGGCTCGAACGCAACGTGGCTGGCGCTAGGCGAGCCGTCCGCACTGCGCGACTGGGGTTTACCGCTACCGACGAGCTGCGCATTGGCCGGTTCGCTCAGGACGATCTTCGTCTCGGGACGTTCACGCCGCAGGACACGCGCGACTCCCGTCACGGTTCCGCCAGTGCCGTAGCCGGTCACAAAATAGTCGAGGCGCTCGTCCTTGAAGTCGGCGATGATCTCGCGGGCCGTCGTGGATTCGTGGATTTCCGCGTTCGCCTCGGTCTCGAACTGGCGGGCAAGAAACCAGCCGCTCGCCTCCGCGAGTTCGACCGCCTTCTGGTACATCCCGAACCCTTTCGCGGCACGCGGGGTGAGGACAACCTTGGCACCGAGGATGCGCATCAGCCGGCGGCGCTCGATCGAGAAGCTGTCCGCCATCGTGACGACGAGTGGATAGCCCTTCTGCGCGCAGACCATGGCGAGACCGATGCCCGTGTTGCCGCTCGTCGCCTCCACGACCGTCTGTCCAGGCTTCAGTGTCCCGTTGCGCTCGGCGGCCTCGATGATGTTGAGCGCCAGCCGGTCCTTGACCGAGGCGGCCGGATTGAAGGCCTCGGCCTTCACGTATATGCGGACGCTTTCGGGCGCGATGTTGTTGACGCGGATGCAGGGCGTGTCTCCAACGGTGTCGAGCACGCTATCGAAAAGACGACCTCGTCCGTTGGTGGTTCTGACTTGCGAACTTGCCATGTCATCCTCCGCGGATAGGCTGCTAGTGGGCAACGGAGTATTTAGGAATCGGCCCCCAACGGCAACTGTGTTGCCTGGGACCAGATTGCTTTCCAGGAGCCGGACTGCAGTGCATAGATATCCGTATGCCAGCAATCAACGACCTTGCCGGACGGAAATGTGATCTTCGCCTGATACCTTATGGCAGCCATGGCTTCGGAAACGCGAACTCTCATCGCGCCGTGTTCCCACTTAGCATAGAACTGGTCAGCCGCTATGAGTGACAGGTACCGCTCACGGGTCATGACGCGACCCGGCGGACTGATGAGCTCGTAATCAGACGCGTGAAGCCTCTCTATCTCGGGCATGTCGCGAGCGACGAGGGCTTGAGTCCGTTTGACCTCCAGTGCGCGGAAGAAGTCAGCGTCAGGCGTGTTAGCTTTTGTCGGAGCTGATATGCTCATGGTTAGTCTTCATTCGGTACTCGGTCCTTTCAGTTCGAGCGGGGGACCAGTTGCGCCGGGTCATAGAAGAACTGCTCCTCAGCGATTCGTTCGCCTTCCCAGCGCTGGTAGGCGAGCTCTTCCATCTCGGTGTTCGTTCCGTCCAGCCATTGGAATCGAAACACCCATCGGATGACGACTCTGTCGCCATGAACGAACGCCGGGCGAACGCACTTGGAATAGACTGCTTTCGCGCGCGACAGGACCTTCCTCTCGTTGGCAACAAGCGTAGCTCGTCCCACGCGCGGCGCGCTCATGTTCTCGCGCATCGATGCGTCGACTGTGTAGAACTCCTCGATCGCATCAGCGTGCGCATTCGCCTCGACTCGAGCGATGAAGCGTTCAAGGGTTGCGTCGCTGGGCATATATCCGATCTCTTCCGGGTGCCGACGCTGCGTCCTTGATGAATCCTAACGTATCAGGCTAACCGGCCGCGAGATCCGGTTGAGCCAGTGGTTAGGCCGCACCATAGAACCGCAATGCGGCGAACTCTGGCCACGGCTAGGCATACGGCATTCCATCCTTGTGCACAAACCTTCCGTCCTTGTTCGAACTCATCATGTCGACGTCGGAGCAGGTTGTGAGGTCGTCGGGGTGGCGTGAGCCGGCTTCCAGGTACACCGCCACGGCAGAGGAGCGGTTCTGAAGGTGGTGCCCATCGCCAGTTGCCTTGGGAAACGCGGCACAGTCTCCGGCTCGCAGGACTGTCTCTCCTCCGTCTTCGACGAGTGTCAGCTCTCCCTGAAGGACGTAGACGAATTCGTCTTCGTGGCTATGCCAGTGTCTCTGGCTTGACCATCTGCCAGGCGGAAGCGTCATCAGGTTGACGCCGAAGGCGGTAAGTCGTCCGGCATCACCGAGTCTCTTACGGGTGCGGCCAGCACAAGCGTCATTGAAGGGCTCAGGGTAGCCAGTGCCGACACGCACTGGCACGGCAGGAACGTCAATCTTCGGCATCGCGTCTTCTCTGCATGTGCGGTCTTGTGACCATCGGTCGTTCTCTCGGTGCAGCGCAGTTCTCGCGCGGCCTAAGGAACCAAGCTAACCGGCCGCGAGCGGACGGCTCGCCAGGGCCGCCGACGAGCGGTCCAGTTGAGCGCGTGATTAGGTGGCAGGGCGCTTCGGGCCCACGCTGCTTCTTGGAAAATGCGGCAGGGCTTCATTGACCGGCTCCCAACCGACTTTGTGTTCGAGCCAGATCTCTTTGGTTGGAGCAAATCGCTCCGGGAAATCCAAAGTTGCCGTCGTGACGTCGATTGTGGTGGGGGTCTCATCATGCTGATACGTTAGCGGGGTTCCGCATTTGCCGCAAAAGGTTCGCACGACGGGCGGTGATGAGCGAAAAGCAATGGGCTGGCTGGTTACGAAGGCGAAGTCGGCCAACCGGAACACAACCCAGGCCACTGACGGAGCCCCGCATGCGCGCCGGCAGGAGTTGCAGTGGCAGATGCTTGTCGCAAGAGCCTTGCCGCTGGCGCGATAGCGCACCACACCGCACAGGCAACCGCCTTCGACGAAATCCATGTTGGCGCCTCCGTGGAGAACCAATCATACGCCCGGGCCAGCGCCGACAAGCGCCGCGCTGCGCTGACTCGTCAATGCGGTCGCCGTCGCGATGTGGCTGTACGACATGTACGTCGCGGCGTTCGGACCGCCCGAAGCGATCGCCCTCGTTCCGGATTCGGGCCGGCCTCATCCTGACTCATTCCCGCTTTCCCCGGGTTTGTCGCAGCGTGCTTGCTCCACGTCGTCGTAAAAGCGTAGCTTCGCGTGCACCGTGCAGCCAATCCACGGGCATCCATCAAAAGACTGCCTGCCACAGGGCATCGCGGACGCCAGTGTGATACCGGCCGCTTGTCCGACGTCGGTCCGTCGGATAGGGCGTGTTTGCCCAGGTTGTTACGATGCAAAAGCGCCGGCCGAAGCCGGCGCTTCGCACTATGCGGTTATCTCACTTGACGAGATGTGTTACCCACCGCCTCTGCGTTACTACTTTACTTGCCTTGATCATGCGGGACCGTGACTGAAACGGTCTTCATGGCCGACAAACTAGTCGATGGATCGGTGCATTGGAGCGAGAGCGTGTACGTACGGCCGTTCCCCTTACCGGTGCGATCGGCACGCAGCTGCGCTGTCAAAGGTCCCGTGATTTGCGAATCCCCTGCGCTCGCCCCATCGTCACCAGAGATCTGGACGATGCTGCATGATGCGCTGCACGTCTCCGGCGTGCCCACGGTAAGTGCCTCTGGCACCATCTTGCCGTTCGGCGGCCACAACGTCGCCTGAGACGGTGTGATGCTCGTGTTCGCCAGCGCGAAGGAGTACGGAGTGAAGCTCGTCGGTGGATTGGGCACGCCCCGCGTCGCGCCGTTCTGACGCAGACGAGCCAGTTCGCTCGTGCCGTCCTCGCACAGTAACAAGCGATCTTGGATCGTGTGATTGATCGCGGAGATCAACTGCTGGTCGTAAACATCGAAGGTCGGATAGCGTTCCGCGATGGAGGGTCGCGGATCGGTACCTCGTTGCGCCGCCGTCGCCTTGAAGGGAATGTACTGGCCGGTTAGCGCGCAGTCCTCGTTCGCTGCGAAGGGTGCACGGCGCAATCCCCAGCCGGTATAGGTAGCGAGTGGTACCTGCACATCGAGCGTGCGAACGCCGGGAAGATCGTTTCCGTCGGGATCCGTCTTCGGCACCATGATGGTGTAGGACTCTCCTGGAATCGGCATGTTGGGGAGCACGCTCTTGTCGAGCTCGTCCACCGGGTTATACCAGCCGGTATATGTCACGCCGGGAATAACTGGAAAGTTCTGGCCGGGAACCGCCGATGGATGCACCAGCGTGCCGTCACTGACCCTCGCGTAGCGGCTGCCCGGCGGCGCGATCGCCATAGCGACCCAGTCGTCGAGCTGGATACCAAGGTTCCTCACATAGGGTGCCCATTGATTCGGGTTGCCGGGTTGCTGGCAGACGCCGCTAGGTGTTGTCGTGACGCTGTTGGCCGGCCCGTGCTGCGAGCTGCCGATGGTGAAGACGCGCACGTTAGCAGGCAACGTAATGTCGGCGGGCGTGACCCCGTTCCCCGGTCCGTCCGTGGTCACGAGCGACACCGGCTTGAGATAAGGCTCATTGCCGCTGTCCGTGTGCACGATCTTCGGGCAGGTGCCGCTCGCGAGGCAGCGCTTCATGATGCCGTCGATGGCGCCGGTGAAGGGATTTGCGCGTACCTCGTACGTAAAGGGAAACTCCATCTTCGCCGAGAGATGGCGCTGATAGCTGCGGCCCGTCGCGTTGGCATCCCCGAAGCGGTCGTTTGCCGCGATCGCGTGGGCGCCAGAGATGTGCGGGTTCATGCCATCGAACACGATCTGTCCGTTTTCATCCGCGTTGAAGCCCCAATACAGATAACCTTTGAGGTATCGGCCGCTTTCCGAATCGCCGCGACCGATCGCATACTGGATGGCATTGTGGACGGGATTCTGCGTCGACGTGTCGTGCTTGAGGAACGAGATCAGGTCACGCGTCGCTGCAAAGCCGAGTCCCTCGACAATTGGATCTTTCGCCGGAAACACGAACTCGAAGGCTGCGCCCGCGTCGTACGGCGCGAGAAACGGATCTGCCCGATTGATGCGGACCGTCGTATTGTTGACGTACGACCACACGCTCGTCGGCACCGTTACGCGATTGACCAGTGGGCCTCCAACGAATTGCGTGTGATTGTGCACCACCATGTACGCATGGCTCTGGTCGACATCGTTGGCGACAAAGGGAAGCGTAAAGTCGGTTCCAACCGGGCTATCGAAGATCTGCTCGACGATCATGTTAGCCACGATCGAACTACGATCGGGATTGCGAGCGGTTGGCAGCGAAGCCGAGAGAAGATTAGGATTAGTGCCGATGATCTTGGGATCCTCCCAGCCCGACCATACCATCGTATAGCCGCGGCGCATCAGCAGTCCGGTGCCGGCGACAGAGGCGTCGCTGTTGGCATTTTTTGCCGGCGCCGGCGCCTGATTGAAGGTCGCCCACGACAGATTGTTGCCGCGATTAACAACGTCGTAGAAGATCTTGCCGCTTCCCTTCGACGGATCAATCGGCTTAACGATAACCACATCCATCGAGTATTCGACCATTCCGCGCGAATTGCGCGGGGCGAATTGAATGTCGGTGATCAGTGCATTGCCTGGGAGGTTCGGATCAACTTCGCCGAACGCACGCGCCGTGATCTTTTCGTAGGCGCCCACGCTGCCGAAGGTCGTGCCACCAAAGGTGGGGGACTCCAGGCGAACAACCTGAAGTTGTGTGATGTGTGCTCCGCTCGGACTCGCCACGCACGTCAAAGCGCAGCCGACGAGCACCGCTCGTCCAAGCGACGAAAATCCTGCTGGCCCGCTCGCATCCCTTATTGCATCGACCATCTTGTGATCCATATCTTCTCCTGGCCATCGATTCGAGACTCGATGGGCGGTCTCCGTCCGGCCCGCAGGTCACGAGAAGACATCGACCCACTGTTGCCGATCCGCAAACTCAGACTTGTTTGAGAAACAGGAGACCTTTGCCCAAGCGCCGCCGTGACGCTGGCAGGCATTTGATCACCGTTGCTGCCAACTGTCAACAGTTTACAACTCGGATTCTACGCAGCCTTGGCTTTTCTTCCCGGCGCTGCCGTGGCGGCTTTGACCGCCCTGCGCATCCGCAGACGTGCTGCATCAATGTGACTGCGTAGCGTGTGTCCGGCCGCTTCGCCATCGCCAACTTGAACCGCCTTGAGGATTAGCGCGTGCTCCGCATTCGACATTTCTGCAGCACCGTCTGAGTAGAGTCCACGCAGCCGAAACAGGTGCAGTCCTTTGATCACACGCCTGTACACATCGGCCAGGTGTTTGTTTCCAGCGTACTGAATAAGAAGGTCGTGAAAGCGCAGGTTATTGGCGTAGTAACTGGCGATGTCTTGGGCTTTGATGTTAGTTGCCATTGAGGCGACAAGCCCCTCTAGCGCTGCAACCTGCTGCGCATTCAATCTCCCTGCAACCTTCCGGCCGACCTCGTCGTCGAGCGCGGCGCGAAGATCGTAAAGTTCTTCTGCTTCTTCCAGGCTGACCTGCCGAACGAAGGCACCACGGTTCCGCGCAAAGCAAATAAGTCCCTGTTCGCCCAGCGCGCGTAGCGCCTCCCGCAGGGGCCCGCGGCTGGTCTTAAAGTGTGCAGCGAGGCTGCTCTCGTTGAGACGCTCCCCAACTTTGATCTTGCCTTCAAAGATCAGGCGTTCGATTTCCGATTTCAGCACTGAGGTGAGCGAGTGCTCTTGGAGCAAGCTGAGGTCGGCACTTGCATCCTCTTCGGCAAGCAGATTTCGCATGATATTTGTCAACTGTTGACAATTTGAGAATCTTACCCTTACTATCATCAGTTGAATAGTCCCGTCCCGCAACAAATCCGCTCTTGAAAACCTATCAGGACTTGGGTCCTACATGGGCGTTGGCTCGGTTTGCTCGTGAAAGCAGACCTTCCGATGTGTCTGCGTCAGTGGTTCACGAGGCCAAACGGTCAGTCCTAAATTGGACAGGGTGTGCCGTCGGGGGATCGGCGCATCCGACTGTAGAGCACGCTCTCGCGACGGTACGGCCTTTCGTCGGGCCCGGGCAAGCCGCGGTGCTCGGGCGAACGGACCGCGTCGACATCCTGCACGCAGCGATGCTTAACGGGACATCGTCGCACACGTTTGACTACGACGATACCCATCTGCGCACGGTGATCCATCCTGCCGGTCCGGTGGCATCCGCATTGCTCGCGCTTTCGGAATACATCCCCTGCTCCGGTCGTGATTTCCTGCACGCCTTCACGATCGGTGTCGAGGTCGAATGCCGCATTGGCAACGCTGTCTATCCTTCTCACTACGACGTTGGCTGGCACATCACCGGAACGACCGGAGTGTTCGGTGCGGCAGCCGCTTCGGGCCGGCTGCTCGGCCTTTCGGAGCAGCAAATGGTGTGGGCGCTCGGCATTGCTGCCACCACAGCGAGCGGCTTGCGCGAGATGTTCGGATCGATGTGCAAACCGCTGCACATCGGCTGGGCGGCGAAGAATGGTCTCTACGCAGCGCTGCTAGCGCAACGCGATTTCACCAGTGCCGATCACGGTATCGAAGGCGTACGGGGTTTCGCCAATGTTCTAGCCACGCAGCGTAACTATTCGGAGATCACGGAAGCGCTCGGCGAACGTTGGGAGCTAACACAAAACACGTACAAGCCTTTCGCGTGCGGGATCGTGATCCATCCCACGATTGACGGTTGTCTCCAGCTTCGCCGTGAGCATGGGCTCAGCGGTGACGAAGTTTCAGGAATTGATTTGCAAGTGCATCCGCTCGTCCTGGAACTGACCGGTAAGCGCCAGCCCCGGGTAGGGCTTGAAGGAAAGTTCAGCGTTTTCCATTGCGCAGCGGTAGCCATCATCGATGGCGCTGCCGGTGTTGCGGAGTTCTCCGATGCGCGTGTTCGGGATCCGAAGGTCGTATCGCTGCGAGATCGCGTGACTGCAACGGTCGATACTTCCCTTGCCGAAGATGCCGCCGTGGTCTCGATCGCGTTGCGCGGCGGGCGAACCTTGCGCAAGCGCGTCGAGCACGCGGTAGGCAGTCTCGCGCGTCCAATGAGCGACGGCGATCTAGAGTCCAAATTCCATGGGCTGTGCGACCCAGTCCTCGGTTCTATCCGATCCGATGCGCTTATTTCGGCGTGTTGGAATCTTAACGAGTCAGCCACCGCGGCTGACCTCGCGAAACAAGCCACCCCAGTCTGATCGTTTGATCGCACAGCAGTTGATCGAAAATGGAGGAGTTTGAATGAAAGCGTTTCTCGCCTTGCTCGCCAGTGTTGTGACTATCGCCGCCGGTCCGGCGATGGCGCAGCAGCCAATTGTGATCAAGTTCAGCCACGTCGTCGCGCCTGATACCCCGAAGGGCCGCGCCGCGGATCGATTCAAGCAGCTGGCGGAGGAGCGCACCAACGGCCGTGTGAAGGTGGAGGTCTATCCGAACAGCTCGCTGTACAAGGACGGCGAAGAACTGGAGGCGCTTCAACTCGGGTCTGTCCAGATGCTTGCACCGTCGGTCTCGAAGTTCGGACCACTCGGTGTACCAGCTTTCGAGGTATTCGACCTGCCCTATATTTTTCCGAACCGCGATGTCCTCAATCGCGTGATCAATGGCCCCGTGGGCCGAAACCTGTTTAGCCGGCTAGAGAGCCATGGCATCACAGGGCTCGCCTACTGGGACAACGGTTTCAAGGTGATGAGCGCGAATACGCCGCTGCACAAGCCGTCGGATTTCAAGGGCCTCAAGATGAGGATTAAGTCCTCGAAAGTGCTCGATGCGCAATTCCGGGCTTTGGGAGCGCTACCCCAAGTGATGGCGTTTTCCGAGGTGTATCAGGCAATGCAGACAGGCGTCGTCGACGGGTCGGAGAATTCACTTCCCAATCTCTGGACCCAGAAATTCTACGAGGTCCAGAAGTACGTCGCTCTCTCCGACCATGGATACGACGGATACGCCGTCATCGTGAACAAGAAGTTCTGGGACGGTTTGCCAGCTGACATTCGTCAGATGCTTGAGCAGGCAATGCGCGATGCAACTACTTACCAGTTCGAGCTGTCCCTCAAGGACCAGACCGACAGCTTGAACAAGATCAAGGCTGCGAGTCGGGCTCAGGTTTACGAACTCACCGATGCGGAGAAAGCGGAGTGGCGTGCCGCGTTGCTTCCCGTCCACAAGCAGACGGAGAGCCGCATCGGCAAGGATGTCATTGAAGCGGTTTACAAGGAGGCAGCCGCTGCGGGCGTCAAGTATTGACGCTCAGCGCTCTCTCGGGTCTGACGGTCTCGGGAGTTGAATGAGAGTCGGTAGGTGAAGAAGGCTCCAAGGCGACACCACGCATGAGCGGCGACGCGCCCATGCGTTGCGATACCGTGCGCGCGGTATTGATTGACCTGGACGGCACGCTGCTGGACACCGTGCCAGATTTGGCCGCGGCTTCTAACGCGATGCGCGCCGATTTCGGCCTCGAGCCCTTGCCGGTGAAGCGCATCGTAGCCTTCGTCGGCAAGGGCGTCGAGGTACTGGTACATCGTGCGCTGACGAACGACATTGACGGCCGTGCGACCGAGCAGAACTTCCTGCGCGGCCGCCTGTTCTACGCGCACCACCAGCGAGTCAACGGCGCTCGGTCGATCGTCTTCGACCGCGTACCGCAGGCACTGAAACTCCTGCGCGACGCGAAGCTCATACTGGCCTGCGTGACCAACAAACCACGCGAGTTCACGCTGCCGCTACTCGCTCGCGCGGGGCTGGCGCCAAGGTTCGCAGCAGTGATTACCGGCGACGAAGTGCCCGAGAAAAAACCTCATCCTGCGATACTGCTTGCCGCCTGCGACCGCCTCGGCGTCTCGCCCGCCCATACGGTGGTGATCGGTGACTCGGTCAACGATACGCTCGCCGCGCGTGCGGCAGGGTCATCGGTAGTGCTGGTCGAGACTGGTTATAACGAAGGTGATTCAGTGCGCTCGCTCGAGGGCCGGCCCGGGATTGATGCGATAGCGGCTTCACTCTTCGAGGCGGCCGAATACATCATCAAGCGCCTCGCGCAGAGCATTTCACGTTCGGACTGACATGCGTCATCGCGCGCCATCACTTTGGAAGAATGTTCTCTTCTGGCGTGACTGGAACGAGAAACCACAGGTAATGCAGACATATGTGGTTGAGACCGGCAGGCATGGGCGGGTTTCGCTTAATACATCGCCATGCCACCGTTCACGTCCACGGTGGAACCGGTGATGTAGGACGCATCGTCGGACGCGAGGAAGGCAACGACGGTTGCGACCTCGCGGGGCAGTCCCGGGCGCTGCATGGGGATTAGCGTCCTGATCCACTCATCGCGCACTTGCGGCGCGGTGTGGCGATCGTGGAATCCGGTGTCGATGATGCCGGGGGCGACGGTGTTTACAGTCACACCGTCCTGTGCAAGCTCCTTGGCCAGGGCCTTGGTCATGGCCATCATGGCGGCCTTGGCGGCATGATAGGGAATCGAGCCTGCGCCGCCGCCCGTTCGAGCCCCAACCGACGAGATGTTGATGATGCGGCCAGCTCGCTGCTGCCGCATCGGCGCGATCGCTTGCTGGGAGCAAAAGAACGCGCTCGAAAGATTGAGATCGAGCGCATCGCGCCACGTCTCTTCGCTGGTCTCGGCCGTCGGGATGCGCTTGATCATGTCGCCAGCATTGTTGACGAGGATGTCGAGACGCCCAAACCTGGAGAGGTGCGCCTGAAACAACCGCATAACCTCGCTCTTGCGGCGCACGTCAGCTTGCACGACCTGGGCCTGCCGGTCCCCGGCGTTGACCTTCGCTTCCACGTCGCGTGCACCGGCCTCGTTGCGAAAATAGTTGACGGTCACGCATGCCCCATGGGCGGCCAGCTCTTCGGCGATTGCAGCGCCAATGCCGCTGCTGGCGCCGGTCACCAACGCAGTCCTGCCGGCCAGCTTCATCGTCAGTCTCCGTGATTCATCTTCTTGGCGAGCCAGCAGAGGATCTCGCGCGCCAGCTCGGCTTCCTTGCCGTGGAAATAGTGGTTGCCACCCACGAGATGCACCACGTCCACGCTGCAGCGTGGAGCGGCCGCAACAAGCTCGTCGGCGCGCTCCTTCGCGTCAATCAATTCGTCGACCGCGCCCTGCACCACCAGCATGTCGCCGTGCATGCGATCCGCGCTACGCAGCACGGCATCCCAGATGTCCGGCCGGTATTTCTTCACCGAACCGAGTGTCGTTAGCACGTTTACCCTGATGCGGGCGTCGCCCGACTGCGCCGTGTAGCAGATGATCTTGTTGTTGGCGTAGCCGTGACCGACGAGGGCCGGGGTCCCGCCGAACCGCCCGACGAGATAGTCGATGCCTGCGCGCAGATCGTGGTGAGAGAACTCGAAATCCTTTGGCTGGTCAAGATCGTGGTCGCGCATGTTGAGCGAAAGGCAGGGATAGCCCTCCGCAATGAAGGACGCGGGCAGCCAGCGCATCGGCCCGCGATAGAAATTCCAAGTCAGGCCGTGGATCGCCAGGATCGGTGGACGCGTTCTGCTCACTTGCGCGGGCAAGTACAGCGCGCCGTCGAGTTCGACGTTGTCCGCTGTCCTGACCGTTACGAGCTCCATGACCCGCCTACCCCTTCACAGCGCCCGAAAGCATCCCGCGCATCACCGCGCCGCGAAACATGAACGCAAGGGCTGCTGGCACCAATGCGGCGACCAGCCCTTCCGCATTCAGCAGCCCCCAGTTCGGCTCCGAAATAGGATTGAGCGCCTGCGCAAGCGCCACGGAGAGAGGCCACGCCGAGGCTGACGAGGTCAGCGTCAGCCCGACGATGAAGTCGGACCAAACCGAGATGAAAACGAAAGCCGCCGCGGCGAACAAGCCGTTGCGCGAAAGCGGCAAAACGATACTGATGAAGGCTCGCAGCGGCGAGCAGCCGTCGACTGCGGCCGCTTCCTCGAGCTCGATCGGGAAATCGCGAAAGTACCCTTCCAGTATCCAGATCACGAACGGAAGCAGAAGCCCGGAGTAGACGAGAATCAAACCAGACAGCGTATCGAGCAGGCCGATACGCTGCAGCGCTAAATAGATCGGTATCAGGACGGAGACGACGGGAATCATCCGGGTGGCGAGCAGCCCGAGCAGGATCAGGCGCTGTCGCTCCCGTCTGACGAAGCGCGACAACGAGTACGCGGACACCGAACCGAAGGACACGCAGATGAGCGTTGTAGCAAACGCGATGATCATGCTGTTCAAAAATGATCGCGGGAACGCGCGAACCTGCGGGTTCTGGCTGAGCGAGGCGGCGTTGGCACCCGCGGTCTGGAACAGCGTCTGGTAGTGCTCGATCGTCGGCCGATGAGGAATCCAGTGCGGCGGACGCGAATAGAGCTCCGCTACCGGCGAGACGCTCGAGACGAGCATCCAGCCGGGCGGCGCGAGCAAGTAGAAGAGGCTGAGTGCCACAAGCGCCCCCAGCGTCACGCGCTTGCCGTACGACATTCGTCGCGCACCGGACGCAGCCCTCATGGCGCAGTCCTCGTGCCGCGCAGGACGCGCATATAGGAGCCGGTCAGCGCAAACGTCACCAGTGCGAGAAGGCACGCCACCGCTGCAGCGGCACCGAAATCGCCGAACTCGAACGCTTTGCTGAACACGAGGTAGCTCAGCACCAGCGTGCCTTCGCCGGGCCCGCCGCGCGTCAATAGATAAATGATGTCGAACGCCCGCATCGACCAGACCAGACAAAACAGCACGCTAACGCCTAGCGGGGCCGCCAGCAGCGGCAGGGTAATGTAGCGAAACTGAGCCCACCTGCCCGCCCCGTCTATCTGCGCGGACTCGTAATAGTCCGCGGGAATTGTGGTCAGGCCGGCATAGAGGATGATCACCACGAACGGCACGAGCTTCCAAGCGTAGGCCACGATCACGGCGTGCATTGCCGACAGCGGGCTCGAAAGCCACGAGGCGTAGTCGGTCAGGACACCCAAGCTGTAGAGGATACCGTTGAGCGCACCGTACGTCGGGCTATAGATCCACTGCCAGATCAGCGCATTGACAATCTCTGGAACGGCCCAGGGCAGTACGACCGCGGCCACCAGCCATGCACTGCCAGGCAGATCGCTGCGCAGCAGGAGGGCAATCCCGAGTCCGATCAACAATGCAAGCGTCACTGAAAGCCCCGCGAAGTACAATGTGTTCGCGAATGCCTTGATGACGGAGGCGTCCTCGAGCACGAAGCGGTAGTTGTCGAGACCGGCGAAGCCTCCGCCCATGCCAACTCGCATGTCCTGGAAACTCAAGTAGCCGACGTACAGCAACGGTACAACGCTGAAGGCGACAACCAGCAGCGCCGCGGGCGCGTTGAGAATCTGAAGCAGGAGACCCGGCCGCCGCGACCGCGACACCGACATGCCTTGGCGGCTAACCCCCGCATGTCGATCAGCGGCAAGGGACGACACGGTCACACACCTCACTTCGCGTAACGCGCGGCAAGCTGCTTCGCTTTTTCGGACCACTGGCTGGCGCCATCATCGGGCTTGACCCGGCCCGCGAGCACGCTTTGCAGCACGCCATTGGCATAGAGCTCCCACTCGGCGTACCACGGCGCCTGGAAGGGCACGACTTGGCTCATCGCAAGAGCGTTCCTGAGGTTGTCGGCGATGTCCGCTGGGTCAGCGCCCCAAGATTTGAGCGAGGCCGAAACCACAGGATCCTTTTCGACCCCGTCGTAACCCCACGTGAGCGCGCCCTTTTCCACCCACTGCTTGGGCGTGACGTAGTCGCCCGACTTCGCGGTGGCGCCGAGAAACTTGATGAGCTGCCAAGCCTCCTTCTTGTGAGTGCTTGCGGCGTTGATGCCGTACATCCGCGCAAAGCCGACGGTCGCGTGTCTCTCCGGCGTGGGCGCGAGAAACGCCGCGCCCGCGACCTTGGACTTCTCCTTGTCGTTTGCCCATTGGGCGCCGGCGAAGAAGCTCGCGGTAAGCAGCGTGTAGTAGCTGCCGCTCATGAAGGCGCGAGCGGACTCGTTCGGGTCGAGTTCGATGCCGTTCGGATCGGAAAGGCCTTCGCGATATGTCGACTCCCACCATTTGAGCGATGCCAGTCCTTCGGGAGTGACGTTCAAGTCAGCGTCAAGCAGCTTGCCCCCGCGTGAGGCGACCATTGTGTTCATCACCCACATTCCGCCCCAGCCGGTGTGCTTCACTGGCCATACAAGCGGATAGTTGGCAAGGCCGGCGGTCTTGATCTTCCGTGCCTGCTCGGCCCACTCCGCGTAGGTCTTCGGCGGCGCGGCGATGCCGGCGGCCGTCATCAGCTTCTTGTTGTAGAGGATTCCGAAATAGCTCGTGTAGTACGGCAATCCGTAGAGCTTGCCTCCATACGTCATGGATTGCCGTGCCACCGGCAACATCTTTGCTTTGAGCTCCGCGGCGCCTTCATAGCCATCGAGCGGCTCGAGCCACGACGACCAGCTGCCCAGCACATGATCGAACACATAGAGCGCGTCGAAGGGCGTATTGGCGCTCTTCATCAGCGCGATCTTTGCGGCGTACTGGGCGGAGGGAATGAACTCCGCGTCGACCTTGATTGCGGGATTCTCGGCTTCGAACTGCTTGATGAATTCCTGGACGGTTTCGACCTGGTAGTTCCAGGCGATGAACTTGATGGTCGTCTGCGCGAACGCCGGGATGGGCCCCAAGTAGCTCGCCGCCGCGATCAGCAGGTATGTACAAACATGCCGCGCGAGCTGCCGCCCGCCATGGGTGTCGATAGGCTTGTCATTCATAGGGATCTCCTTGGAAAAGACGCCAATGCATGCGGAGGTAGCGGTGAGCATCGAGAGTCTCGATCACTTCGCGAACGGCGCTAGGGGCATTAAGGACCAGAGTGCAACGCAGCAAATACAAACTATTCGATCACCTCACCGGCACGAGCAATCACTGAAGCAGGCACGGTTATGCCGAGCGACTTAGCTGTCTTGAGATTGATGCTGAGATGGAAACGCGTAGGTTGCTCGAAAGGCAGGTCCGCGGCGTTGGCTCCCTTCACGATGCGATCGATCAAAGAGATCGCGCGATCGTAGATTTCATCAAGGTCTGGGCTATAGGAGGACAAGCCGCCCTCGCGCACATAGTTTGCCCGCTCGTAGGTGGCCGGCAGCCGATGTTTATCAACGAATTCGTAGACCCGTAGGCGATTCAGGCGAGTGAGCGCATCCGAGACCAAGAGAAGCGCATCCGGTGGATCGCGCTCCATGCTCGCGAAAGCTTCGTCAAAATCGTCCGGTTCACGTACGGCGAGTGGTTGCACCCGAGCCCCAATTGTTCGCGCGGCGTCTGCTGCGGCCTGGTATCGCAGCGTCATGCCCAGATCGCGTGCGTTCCAGAGCATTGCGACGGTGCGCACCCTCGGCACCATCTCTTTGATCAGCTCGAGACGCTTGGGAGCGAGTTCGATGGCCATATCTGAGACGCCAGTCACGTTGCCTCCTGGCCGTGACAGACTTTTGACCAAACCTGTTGCAACGGGATCTCCACCGGCTTCGGTCGACACGATTGGAATGGATGTCGTGGCGTTCTTGGCGGCCATGGCTGCCGGAAAGCTGAAGGTAAGGATCACGTCGACCTTGCTCGCAACGAGATCCTTGGCAAGCTGTGGCAGCTGTTCAGTGTGAATGCCACTAGCTCGGATTTCGAGCGCCATATTGCGGTCGGGTACGTAGCCGTGACTTGCTAAAGCCCGCAGCATCGCGTCAAAAATGCTTTTAGCGTCGGCGGGTCCATCGGTACTGAGGATCCCGAAGCGATACACCCTTGACGCAGTCTGAGCGAGGCCCGCAAACGGCCATGCGGTGACCGTGCTCACAAGGGACGCAATGAATTCCCGTCGCCTCATGGGATTCCCCCCCGGACCAAAGGCTACACGCTACCACATGACAGAACGAGGGTTGTGTTGTGCATCACGGTAAAGTTACGCTGACGCGATTCCGGCGCACCTAAGGACTTCTGGCGACAGTATTAAGCGTTACCGCTGGCCGCGTGGCGCGGAGCGCAAACCAGTTGCCACAAACCGCGAGCACGACGCCGAGCGCTGCAGTCCACGTCCAGCGATAACCTTCAAATAGCGTGGACAGTGTGAGCGCGACTACCGGGACGGCCACACCAACGTAAGCCGCAGGGCCAGGGCCGACCTGCTTGAGCAGCGTCAGATATGCGCCAAACGCGACGATGCTTCCAAAGATCGCGAGATAGGCAAGGGAGACGACATATGCAAATCGGGAATCGAACACCCAGACCGCGCCGCGCAGCGTCGCCGCGATCGCGGCGATTAATGCGCCGTAGGCCATGCCCCACGCAATGCCGGGAAACACTTCGATGCCGGCGCGCTGGTTTCGTGCCGCGGTGATGTTCCCACCGCAGGCGATCGCCGTCGCCACGAAGCCAATGATGATGCCGCGCGCGGCGTCGCCGCCACGGCGGGCGGCGGTCAGCTCGGGGAGAAACATCAGCGCTACGCCCGCGACCCCCATTGTCGCGGCGACGAAGGAGCGCGCCGACAAAGCCGTGCCGAATGCGAGCCGCGCGCCGACCGGATTCATGAACACGATGGTTGAAAACAGCACGGCGACAAGCCCCGATGGCGCGTACTCCTCCGCCCAATAGACGCCGACATAGTTCAATCCGAATAGCAGAGCTCCCTGCAGCGCAATGAACAGATGCTGTGGCAGAGAGAAACGTAGTGACCGACCCGTGGCAACGCACCACGCGACAAGAAGTGCGGCGGCGAGGGAGAAGCGATAGGTGACCGACACTTCGGGTGCCACGACCCCTAGCTGATACTTGATGCCGAGCCATGTGGAACCCCAGATGAATGTCGCGACCGCGAACATAAAGGTACTGCTGCGTAAGCGTTTAGCCTGCATTGCGTCGATATGTGTATATGGAGAGCGCCAAAGCGCTTGACCCTGACGATCTCGCGGTCGTTAGTCCTAAACCGCAATTTCAAGCGGGTCCGCGCGCTTAGCTTACCGGTTCTTCAGGAATCTCAAATAGAAGGCTGCAAACACCAAGACAATACCGATGTTCACTATCAGCCGTTCCCAGAATCGATTCTTAAAGAACAGTAAATCTACACTAACGACAACGCCTATCAACACCAGAATGTAAAGCACGACAAACATGTCTCTTTTCATCTCAATAATCGGTTGCGGCCGCAAGCGCCTGTTCCAGGGCGCGCATTGCGGTCATACAAGCAGGTGTAAGCGATCGCGACGCTCGACGGAATTTCGTAGGTCCGTTCGATGTTGGCCTCAAGCTAACAGCGCGACGGCAATGATGCGTCTATTCAACCTGATCGAGGTAGGCGCCATACCCTTCCGCAGCCATATCGTCGCGATGGACGAAGCGCAGCGAGGCGGAGTTGATGCAATAGCGCAGCCCTCCCTGATCCGGCGGTCCATCTTCGAACACGTGGCCGAGGTGGCTGTCGCCGGCGGCTGAACGGACTTCAGTGCGGATCATGCCGTGCGAAGTGTCGCGCAGCTCGTTTACCGCGGCGGGAGCGATCGGCCGCGTGAAGCTCGGCCACCCGCAACCCGATTCGAACTTGGCCGAGGACGCGAACAGCGGCTCGCCGGACACGACGTCCACATAGATGCCAGGTTCGTGGTTGTCGAGAAGCTCGCCGCTGCCGGGCGGCTCCGTGCCGTTCTGCTGCGTCACGCGATATTGCTCTGGCGTCAGCCGGGCGATCGCCTCTTTCGTCTTTCGATAGTCGGGCATGACTTTCTCCTGAATGGAACGGCGTCGGACCTCCTATTGTGCCCTCACTGCGCGGTATCCACGGGACTCGCCCAAGTTAGATCTCGATCTTAGCCCCGAGCTCGACTACCTGCGCCGACGGAATGTTGAAGTAGTCTCCCGCAGTACGCGCATTACGTGCCATAGCGGCAAACAATCGCTCGCGCCACAGTGCCATCCCCACACCGGGGGTGGGAATGACGGTGACGCGGCTCAGCAAGAACCAAGTCTGCGAGGGGTCCGAAGCGAAACCGCGCTGCTTGCAAAGCTCGAGCGCCTGCGCAACGTCTGGGCGGTCCATGAATCCAAAGTAGACGATTACACGATAAAACCCATGACTGAGCGTCTGAATCTCCACCCTTTCGCTCGCGGGCACCCACGGAACTTGCCGGATGATCACGGTGAGGAGCACAACGCGTTCGTGCAGCACCTTGTTGCAGGCAAGGTTGCGTAACAACGCCCGCGGGACGGCCTCCGAGTTTCCTGCCATGAACATCGCTGTTCCAGGCACCCGTACCGGAGGATGCTCGACAAGCGAATGGAGGAACGACTCGAATGAGGTCCCGGTCTCCTTCTGCCGCGACATAGCGATTTGCCTGCCGCGATGCCAGGTCGTCATCACCGTGAACACGATCGCGCCGAGCGCGAGCGGGAACCAGCCGCCCTCGACGACCTTGAGCAGGCTCGACGAAAAGAAAGCGGCATCGATGAGCATGAAGAACCCGGTGGCGGCGACGCTCAAGAAGAGGTTGTAACCCCAGGCGAAGCGAACGACGAAGAAGGTGAGAATCGTAGTCACCAGCATCGTTCCTGTCACCGCCACACCGTACGCGGAAGCAAGCCTGGCCGAGGAGCCAAAGCCTATCATTGCCGCGAGGATCACGACCAGCAGGACCCAGTTTGCGCCGCGGATATAGATCTGCCCAACCTCTCGAGGCGAGGTCTGTGTGACGTCCATGCGGGGCAAGTAATCGAGTTGGATCGCCTGCTTGGTGAGTGAATAGGTGCCCGAGATCGTCGCCTGAGAAGCAATCACCGTCGCTGCTGTTGCAAGCGCCACCATTGGATAGAGCGCCCAATCCGGTGCGAGCAGATAGAACGGGTTGTCGAGTGCCTTGGGGTTACCGATCAGCAACGCGCCCTGTCCGAAGTAGTTCAGAACCAGAGCTGGGAAGACGAGGCCGAACCAGGCAATGCGGATCGGCGCCTTGCCGAAATGCCCCATGTCCGCGTACAGCGCTTCAGCTCCAGTAAAAGCAAGCAACACCGCACCGAGCACAACGAAGGAGGAATAACCGTGCTGAGTGACGAAATCGAGCGCGTGAAGTGGGTTGAACGCCTGCAGAACCTCAGGGGCGCTCGCGATGCCGCGGATACCGAGCAAGGCGATCGCCAGAAACCAGAGAACGGCAACCGGACCGAACAGCGCCCCGACCAGCGAAGTCCCTTGGCGTTGCAAGGCGAAAAGTCCGACCACGACGCCGACGGAAATCGGCAGAACGTACGGTTTCAGCGCTTCCATGCCGACCTCGAGACCCTCGACGGCCGAGAGAACCGAAATCGCCGGCGTAAGCACGGCGTCGCCATAGAACAACGACGCACCAAACACCCCGGCCAGCAGGACAAAAGCGTATGAGCGTGGGTGATGCTTCACCGCCGATGAGGCGAGCGCGAGCAGCGCCATGATTCCGCCTTCGCCCTTGTTATGAGCGCGCATGATGAGGATCACGTACTTGAGAGACACGACGATCATCAGCGCCCAGAAGATTGCGGACAAACCGCCCAGGACGTTCGAGGTGTTAAGCGGAATGCCGTGGTCAGGATTGAACGTTTCCTTGGCGGCGTAAAGGGGGCTCGTGCCGATGTCACCGTAGACGACGCCCAGCGCCGCCAGGGTCAGGCCCGCCATGGGCTTCTTGAGCCGCGGATCGTAGTCCCTCATGGGTCCCCTCCAATGCAGTGTGTTTCGTTTTCCGGCATCCGGCCTCGGTGCCGGTAGATGGTAACCTACTCGACGACTGTCAGCCTCGATAGTGCATGCGGAGCGGTCGTTTGCGGTCTCACTGTCGAATCGGCAAAGTCGCATGAAATTTCTTTGGTCGGAGGCTCGTCACCGATAGGCAGCCGCGTTCAGGGCAGATAACCGATGAGGAAACCTCATTCACGCGTTGGACATGTCGTCCTGTCGAGCGCAGACAGCGATAGTTATCGATCGTTACGTCAGCGGCCCGTCACGCGAGCCGAGCGCTTTCAGATGGGTCGCAGGCTTCGACAGAGGGTGCCCCGAAACACGCTAGGCGATTGGAAGGCACCGTCCAATCGGCCTGATCCTGTCACTTTGATCGTCGAGTCGAATAAAGGGCGACTACAGTGGCTGGTGCCGATACGGATGCAACGAATGGCCGCGTCTCCGTACGGTTTCTTGCGCGGCGCTGCTGTCGTCATGGCCGAAGACGTCGCTCACCTTCCTGCCACCGGCATAACACCGGTCATTTGCGGTGACGCACACCTCGGCAACTTCGGTTTTTACGCGTCACCGGAACGACATCTGGTCATCGACCTGAACGATTTCGACGAAGCGCATCCGGGCGCCTGGGAATGGGATCTGCGGCGACTCGTGGCGAGCATCTGGGTGGCGGGACGACAGAATGGTGCGACCGAAGCGCGATGCCGCGATGCAGTGGCTTCCAGTGTGATGGCTTATCGCCAAGAACTGTCTTACCTCGCGAATCAACCGTTGCTAATGCGCGCCTACGAGCGACTCGACGTCGACCAACTGCACAGAACTTCTGTTGACAGTCCTCTGCGACGCGAAATTGCACGCGCGGTGAAACGCGCGCGTTTACGAACCAGCGACCGTGCGTTGCCACGCTTCACCACGGAACGTAACGGTCGGCGACACATCATTGATGACCCTCCGCTGATTACAAGAGTAGCTAAGGTTGAGGCGGACCGCATCGCAGACGGGCTGGAGGAGTACCTGAGCACGCTAGCTCCCCAGTGGCGGCGCGTGCTGGGCGGTTATACGTTGGTCGACATCGCACACAAAGTCGTCGGGGTCGGCAGCGTAGGTCTACGTGCTTACGTTGCGCTTCTCGAGGGCAGCAGCCCCGATGACGTCATCTTCCTTCAACTGAAGCAAGCTCGACGCTCGGTGCTGGCGCGATACGTGCACGGTAACGCCGCCTGGCACGCCCATCAGGGCCAGCGTGTGGTGGAATATCAGCAAGCGCTTCAGACGGTCAGTGACCCTCTACTGGGGTGGACAACAATTGACGGTCTCCAGTACTACGTGCGGCAGTTCCGCGATATGAAGGGCAGTATTGCTATTGATGCCATCGACGCATCCGCCTTGACCGACTACGCTGGAATCGTCGGTCACTTGCTGGCGAAGGGACATGCCCGCACCAGCGGCGCGTCGATGATCACAGGATATGTGGGCTCCTCAAACAAGCTCGACAAGGCGATGTGCCGTTTTGCCCGCGCATATGCCGATCAGACCGAGGCCGATCATGAGGCTCTGGTCAATGCAGTGGCGCGCGGCGTCTTGCCTGTCGCTAATGAACGGTAGCGCATGGCAGATCCTCAGATATTGCCGCTCACGGAACTAGCCAGCAGAGTACCGTCTCCTGGTAGCGGATCCTCGCGCGTCCGCCTGACGCGAAGCGGGTGGCTGATCGCCGGCACTCTAGTCATCACGACTGGATTGTGGGGCGCCGCCCACCTCGACGAGCTCGGCAGCGCGGGGCTCTGGCCGTTTCGTGGGCCTTCACAGCTCGTCGTGTTGTGGTCCGCGGCGCTCGCGTCGCTCGCGATCTTGGCGGTTGTGCGGGCGCAGGCCCTGGAGCCATTGTTTGGCGGACTCGATCTGGCCGTGCGCCTGCACCGGAAGATTGGATTGGCGGCGTTGCTGATGCTCGTGGCACACGTCGTTCTACTGGCGGCGGATGCCGTCGCGCAGAACGCGTCGTTGGCAGCGGTGCTGCTGCCGTTCCGGTCGGGGGACCAAAGATCCATCGACATTCTCGGGTTCTACGTGCTGATCGGCTTGGGCATTCTCGCCTACGACCGTCGTCTGCGCCATGAGCGGTGGCTGGCGCTCCATCGCGTGATCGGATTGCTGTTCCTATTCGGAACGCTTCACGCAGCGATGGAGCCAGGCACGATCCATCGCTTCGAGCCGCTCCGCACCTGGATCGTGATCCTGCTGCTCGTCGGCGCGGCCGCATGGACTTATCGCGTGCTGTTTTTCCGGCGACTCGGGCCGCACTACTGTTACAAGGTTGAAGCCGTGGTATTGCGCGGCGCCCAGACAGTCGACCTGGTCATGACCCCGCTGGAGAGACGGATGATGTACGAGCCCGGCACTTTCGTCTTCATCGGGGTCCCGAGCTTCGAGGGCAAGAGGCGGGAGCTGCACCCCTTTTCCATCTCGTCATCTCCGCTCGAGCGGGACCTGCGGGTTTCCATTCGCCAGATAGGCGACTTCACTCAGCAAATCTCTACCCTGTCATTGGGCGAGGACAAC
>DATFSE010000061.1:0-3354 GCA_035262745.1 Casimicrobiaceae bacterium
CCCGCCCCGGCGGCGGACCGGCCCCAACGGCTCGGTGCGCCGCGAGGCTGCCCGAAGCTGGTTGCTCCTCATGAGCTCCACAGCCACTTGAGCGCGTGATCGATGAATCTGATCCCGAGCGCAACCTGTACGATGCCCAAAACCGTGCCCAGGATCTGCAGGAACACGCCCAGCAATCGCTGGATATACCGCGCCAGGAGCATGACAATCAGATTCAACAACATGATTGCCAGCAAGATGACCCCGATGATGAGCTGAGCTTCGAGGTCCGGACTAAGGGCAAGGAATATGATCACGGCGGCGACGCCGTAGGGCGTCACGATCGTCGGCAAGGCAAGCGGCGTTATCGCCATGTCCAATGTCGGGACTGCAACCTCGTCGCCGGCCGCGGACGATGGCGCCGACTGCAGAAGGGTGGCGCGAAGCGCGACGAGAAAGAGTATCAGACCGCCGGCAAGAGCGAGGTCCGGCAGCGGAATGCCGTATCTGCTCACGGTGCTCTGGCCGAGGATCGCAGCCAATACCAGCGCCAAACTCGAAACCAGCGTTGCCCGCACTGCTATGCTGCGAGCCAACCTCGGCTCAGCCCGCTCCGTTATTTTTGCGAAGGGACCAACTACCTTGAAAGGTCCGAGCATCAGAAAAAGAAAGGTAAAAATCTGGAGCGTGGGAACGGGCTTCGTCCACGGCTGGCTGCCGGTGGCTCCTGCAGCCAAAGCGATTTTACTGGAGGACGCAAAACCCATACACACCATCAACGCCACCATCAGACGCAACCTCGCGGACGCGCCGAGTCTTTTGGGTTTGCGCAGACTGGCCCGGGCCCGAAGGATTTTTGATCTTCGATCCGGATATTGCATCAGCAGCCTGCGGAAAAATCCCGTCGTCATTCCGGGACGGCCCCTCAAGGCCAGGCCCGGAATGGATACACACGTACAGAACCGTTGATTTCGCATGCCAGTGGTTGCGGCAACGACGAACGCGGGAACCGCAGCAAACATAGAAGTCGAACGCTTCATGACATCCTCTTTTGGACAGGCAGGTCTGCCGGCTGCGCGGCCGACCCGCTCAGTTGCGGGGGACATTGTCGTGAGATGGCTTCTGCAACCGCTGGAGCAGGTAGAGGTTGTTGCCGTCGGGGTCCTTGAGGCCGACCATGCGCGCACCCCAGGACTGGTCCGCGGGCGAGCCACCGAAGACCACGCCGACCCCGCGCAGCGTGGTGTAGAGCGCGTCGACATCGCTGACCGCGAGGCTGATGTGATCGATGCCCGGCGGATTGCCGAAGAGGCCGAGCTCGCGGCCGACCGGCATTGCATCCGACGGCTGCGCCGCGAACAGGAACAGCTGCACTGTCCCCGCCGCCAGCATGACGCCGCGGTCGTTGCGGTATGCCTCGGAAAAGCCCAGTGTTTCGTAGAACGCAACGGATCTCGCCAGGTCGCTGGCGCAGATGCCGATATTATCGATGCCTCGCACCATGCTCCACCCTTTCGAGTTGGCTGCCATAGGCAGCCGTTATTGGGAACGAAGGTTCGGGTTGCAGCGGAATCGGGCTCTGCGCGCCGCCGAGAAGGCAAGTCGCAGCAAAGACCGCGATTGCGGACAATAGTTTCGAGATCCGATGCCCAACTGCCTTCTCCGGCGTTCGTCCGATCCGCACTGAAGGTAGTCGGGGCAGCGACTGCGATGCGATACGCGATGCGCAGACCGCAGCCGAAAAACGCAATCTTCTGCAATTGGGCTGCAAAATGTGTACCGACGATAGCCGGCCTGCACCGAAGCCGGCGGCGGGAGCGAGCCCGCCTGGTCGGATTGAGATTGGATGTGAATTTGCTATTGAGCCAGAGAGCCGAGACCGCCGTCACGACGCGGCTAACTGCGATTTGTCAGTCGGCGCTGTGCGCAGGCAATACCCAATCCGCATGTTGAGCGCGTTTGCCCCTCACCCCAACCCTCTCCCCGCAAGCGGGGCGAGACCAGCCTTTGTCCGCACCGCGGGATTAATTGACCGCAGCTGACGCCATGCGCCGATGGTTTATGCAGGGGCTTTGAGGTCCTGTACGCAGTGCCTCCGACGGATAGACGCCGTAGGTGCGCCGAAAGAGTTGGCGAACCGGCCCGGATTGCTGAAGCCGTGACCGGCGGCAATGCGGACGAGCGACTCTGGATGGCCCTCGCGCAATATCTCGGCCCGGGCCTCCTCGAGCCGGATGCGGCGCAGGGCGGCCATTGGCGTCGTGCTCCGGAAGCGTTCAAACGCCATCTGCAGAGCGCGGGCGCTGCATCCCGCAGCCTGCGCAATGTCGGCGATCGTCAGCGGCGCGCCGGCATTGGCGCGCATGAATTGCTCGGCCCTGCGAACATGCGCGGGTGCGGCGGAGCTTTTTTGTTGATGCAACCGCTCCGTATGGCTGTGCGGCAAACCCAGCAGCAGGCAGAGCGCCAGATTGTCCTCGAAGGTCCGTGTCGCAATCTCGTTGGCGAGCAGCGAATCGGAACGTTCCAGCTCGACAAACAGAAAATCGAGCATCCGGCGGATCGTCGCGCCGGGGCCGCGCATCTGGTCGAAGGCGGGTCGGAACGCGAACGATTTGACCTCTCGTCCATCCAGCAGAACCTGTAGCCTCTCGTGGAGGAGCTTGCCGGACACCCAAAGAACCAACCGTAGGCTGTCATCACTTGCGGCAAACCGGGAGCCCAGTTCGCCGGCAAAGATTATGCCGGTCTCCGCGTCCCCGACCGCCGGCTCGTGCAATCCGGGTCGGACCAGCTCGCTCGTCCCCCGCTCCATCAGGCACACACAATACGCGTCGAGCCCAGGCGCCCGAATGGTCACCCGAGTGGCGCGGGTATGGGCGACACGCGAAGCGCGCATTTTGCGCCGATCGGAGCGAATGAAAACTTCGAGCGGAAGCTTTCCGGTTCGGCTCTGAAGCGCCGCCAGTCAAATGCTTCGTATTGCCTCGAGCAGGCCTCGCGCTCGTTGAGCAAGGCCCGCCCCTGAAGCGACAGGTTTTCCCAAATCAGGCGGCTTGCCCGATACGGGTCGGCCACCTCGACCGTCGTGAGATTTCCGAACATGTCGATCCGAGCTCCTGCCTCTCGCGGTTTCAACCAAACGGTCCCGCCTCGAGTAGTTCCTGCTGCGCCTGCATGCTCTCGGTGATCGAGGACGACCTTATCGCCGCATAGGCTTCGCTGTACACTTTTGGGTCCTCGGCAAGAAGTGCCTCGGCCTTCCGCCGCGAGGCTGCGACGATCATCTCGGCCCGCTCTTTACGCTTGGCCTCGTACCGCGCCAGGCCGTCGGCCACGCCGAGACTGGTGCTGCCGAGCGAACGAGCCAACAGG
>DATFSE010000062.1:0-4096 GCA_035262745.1 Casimicrobiaceae bacterium
GCCGTCGACCACGCTCATCGGTGTGTCGATGAAACCCGGCGCGATGGCGTTCACCAGGATGCCCGCCGGTGCCAGCTCGAGCGCGAGCGCGCGGCAGTATTGGTTGAGCGCGGCTTTCGCCATGCTGTAGGCGCTCGCGCGGACCTCGGCGCGCTCGCCGTGAATGGAGGTGACATGGATGATGCGGCCACCCCTCTTCATGAGCGGTGCGCATCCGCGCGTCAGGAAGATGGCGCCGTTGATCATCGTATCGAATGGGATGCGCCACTCCGCCAGCGCCGAATCGATCGCCGGCGCGCCGGCGAAGACACCAGCGCAGTTGACGAGCGCGTCGAGGCTGTCCCATCTGCGTCCGAGTTCGGCCAGCAACGCCTCGATCGACGGCAAGGCGCTGTAGTCCGCCGCGAACGTCCAGTGGTCGCCCGGATGCAGCCCGCGCCACACCTCGTCCAGCCTGTCGCGGCCGCGGGCAAGGAGGCAGACGCTCCATCCTTCGCGTGCGAAGCGGGCTGCGGTGGCCGCCCCGATCCCCGAAGACGCCCCGGACACCAGCACCCGGCGCGCAGCGCTCATCGGGCCGTCTCCTGGGGCGCGGGCTCGCGCGAGAGCAAGATGACCGCGACCAGCGCGCACGCGATGCCGGCCGCCTGCACGGCCGTCACCCGCTCGTGCAGGTACAGCCACGCCCCGCCGATCGTGACCAGCGGATACAGCGAGACCAGCGGGATCACGATGGAGGCCCTGCCGCCGCGCTCGAACGCCGCGAAGCTGGTGAGAGCGCCCCCTCCGTTAAGGAGGCCGCCCAGCGCGGCGAGCGCGATCGTCGTGACCGACAGCTGCCCGCCGAGCGGCACGAACGCCAGAAGCACCGCCGCCACCAGCACGAAGGCGCCGCTGAACCACACGAAGGAATGCAGCGACGAGATCTTGTTCGTCGACAGCTTCTGCGTGACGCCCGTGATCCCCCAAAGCGCGAGCGCGACGCACGAAAGACCGACCCAGGTACCCATCTCAGAGACTCAAGAGCACGATCGCCATCAGGGCAAAGCCAACACCCGCGATCTGCGCACGGCCGACCCGCTCACGCAGCCACACCGCCGCGAGCACCACGGTCACCAATGGGAACAGCGACGTCAGCGGGACGACGATCGACGCAGGCCCCCCTGTCGCTAGCGCGACGAAAAACGCGATGTTCCCGACCGCCCCCAGAATCCCGGTCAGAAAGGCGTACACGCTCCCCGACCTGCGCTCGCGCGACAGCGTCGGCGCTATCCGCGGTCGCGCAAGGAGGCACCAGATCACCGGTGGCACCAGGCCAACCACAAACACGATCTGGTTCGCGAGCGGCGTCATCGTCTCCATGATCAGCTTCGACTGAATCCCCCAAGCGCCCCAAAGGATCATGGTCAGGATGCTGAGCCAGAGCCACGCGGGAAACCGGGACGCGGCGTTTTTGGAAGCGGGCGCGGAGCTGCTCATGACAGAGCCTCGCAATCACATGTAGCTGCCGATGTGGCAGTCGACCGTCGTCTCGAGCCGCTCTCGGGCGTCAAGCCGGAGACACTGCCCCGCCGCGGCCGCCTCCAACAGCGACATCGGCCACGCGGTGCACGGCTCGAGAACCAGCATCTCGAGCTCACGCCACCCGCCGAAGGACGCGAACAGCCACACCGACCGGAAGACCTTTGGATCGAACCTCAACTCGAAGCGCCAATCTTCGCCCCGATGGGCCAGGCCGCACGCGCCGCGTGCCAAGCCCGTGAGGTACAGGAACTCACATTTTCCGTCGAGCGCGGGCACCACGCCCGCCTCGCCCGGCCAATCGAACGACCCCGTGAAGCGGCTGAACCCGGAATCGGCGACCGTGGCGCGCGCCGCTGCCACGCGGATCTCGGCACCCGGGCTGATGCGCAACGCCGGGTGCAGCTTGAACAGGATGTCGAGGCGCCGGCGCCCGATGTTCTCCAGCTTGTAGCGCACCTCGATGGATTCGCCGCCGGTGAGCGCGATCCGCTTCTCGAAGCGCAGCGGCGTGATCGGCAAGAGGCCCGAGAGCACGACCGTCGTCCCCTCGACCACCGCCGACAGGGGCGTCGTCCACAGCTCGCCATGGTCCACCAGCGTCTCGCCGCCGATTGACTCGACAACATCGTTGGGCAAGAGCTCGTCCCACCCGCCGAAGAAGTGGTCGTCGTAGCTCGCCCCCAGCGGCAGGCGGCGCAGGCGCTGCCGCGGGTTGTGCCAGAGAAATGATCGGCTGAGAGTCCGGTGGGTGATCTGGAGGATCTTGCCGCCGAGATCCGGAAGGACGTCGACGGTCAGAGCCTCGTTTTCGAGCCGCAGAACCGGAAAGCCCTCGAATGACCAGCGCGTGTCGACTTTCATCGATCTATCCAGAGTGCATTTCCCGATGACATTTGGAGTTCTCCCGAGGCTTATCTGCGCACAAGGTATTTTTCGATGACGTCCGTGCGCGGCTCGACTCCAAGACCCGGTTCCTGTGGAACCCGTGCCATGCCGTCTTTGATCTCGATCGGTATTCGCGAAAGTTGGCGAGAAATCTCGCTGGGCTCGAAACAGTACTCCATGATGAAAGCATTCGGAATTGCCGCAAGGAAATGCAGGGATGCCGCCGTGTTGATGTCGGTTGTGAAGTTATGATTGATGCAGGGCAGCCCGCGAGCTTGCGCCGCCGCCGCGATTTTCATCGCTTGAGTGAGGCCGCAGCGCGTCATGTCGATCTGGACAACGTCAATTTTACCGATCTCCATCAAGCGCGAGAACCCGGCGACGGTGCACTCTTCCTCCCCTGCTGCGATCGGCGTATCGACCGCTTCGACGACGCGCGCGTAACCCGCGAGGTTGTCCGGATGCAGGGGCTCTTCAATCCAAAGTAACTTCATCGGCTCGAAGAGCTTGGCGCGCCGAATCGTGGTCTTAACGTCCCAGACCAGCCCGACATCGAGGATGACGTCGCGCTCGTCGCCTACGGCTCTCCTTATCGCCGTCAGAAACGTCAAATCGGTTTTCGGGTCCTTGCCGAACGGCTCCCAGCCAAACTTGACTGCTGTAAAGCCTTCGTCGACCGCTTTCTTGGCCCTTTCAGCCGTAGCTTCGGGCGTGAACTGGAACATGTTGCTCGCATAGACTCGAACGCTGTCACGAAAGGCACCGCCCAGAAGTTGATGCACCGGCTGCTTGAGCGCCTTCCCTTTGATGTCCCAGAGCGCCAAATCGATGCCGGCCATCGCCTGTATGGCGGCGCCATCGCGCCCGAAATAGAGGGTGCCTTGATACATGCGCTCCCAAATGCGCGAGATGTCCATCGGATCCTGGCCGATCAGCAGATCGCGCAACCCGGTGACGAGGTTGTGGGAGAAGGGCGCATCGATGATGGCTTTCGTGACATGCGGACAGCCGTCGACCTCGCCCCAACCCACGATCCCGGCATCCGTCGTCACCTTTACCAGTAGGGCATCCTGAGAGCTGTCTGTGCGTCGCTCGATGACCGGGAGGCGCAGATACAGCGCATCGACTTCTACGATTTTCAACGGACTTCTCCCTTTAAGGTTAAGTCCTCTACGATCTTCGGATCGAGATATCTGCCGAAGGTTTCTCGGATCTTTTCCTTGTGCCGCAGCTGCTCGATCATCCGATTGAACGCCGCCGACAGCTGGCCTATCTCATCCCGCGTGGTTACGTCGATTGATCGATCCAGACGGCCGGCTTCGACCTCACGGGTGCCCTCCAGTAACTGCCGAACCGGACGGGTGATGCCGAGGCTGACGAGGATCGCGAAAATCAATCCGACTATGGCAGCCAGCGCCGTCACAATTGCTGAGATCAGCATCGCTTGCTGCTGATCGCGCATAACCGTCGTAGCGCTCGCATAGACCTGGCTCAGCATATCGGCACGAACGATGTCTATTTTTTGATTGAATTCGTCGCGGAGCGTATCCACGCGTGTGAGAGTGCGTCTAGCTTCTATAAAATCCCGCGTTTCAAGCTGTGAGATCAATGGCGCTGTTTCTTCATTCAAATGGCGGCGAAAGTCGTTGATCGCCGTATCTATCCGGCCATCGATACGCGTTAGAGT
>DATFSE010000063.1:0-4954 GCA_035262745.1 Casimicrobiaceae bacterium
TTCCTCTCGTCTGTGTCCACGCCTGTGTGGACACTCGATCTCCATGGTGCGAACGGCGTGCCAACTTCGCCGGTTCGCGAGAAGAAGCTGAGTTTTCCCTGGAAATCCGCGGTTTAGCGCGGTCGCGATGACTGGCAGGCCTGCGCAGGCGCGCTGACCGGAACATGTCCGGACGCGTCCGCCGTCCGTTGCGAAGTGTCCGCGCAGCGTCCGGACTCAAGCCTGGATGACCGAAAGTCCCAGCTTGCGATAGGCGGCGACCGTTTTTTTCGGGATGCCGGCTTCCGCCACGATGCCGTCGATGTCCGTGAGCGGACAGATCACGTACGGCGACGCCGCGCCGATCTTTTCGGCGCTCGCGAGCACGTGCGTTTCGGCGGCGCTCGCCATGAGAGCGCGCTTCATGTGCGATTCCTCGAGATCGCCGGTGCTGAGCCCAGCGTTCGCGTGGATGCCGGTGACGCCCATGAAGTAGAGATCCGCGCGAATGCGCGCGACCGCTTCCACCGCCGCGGCACCGACAGTGACAACCGAATGCTTGAAGAGCCGGCCGCCGAGCAGGATGACTTCGATCGAAGGATGCTCGACGAGCGCAACGGCGATCGTCGGACTATGCGTGACCACCGTTGCGTGAAGATCGTGCGGCAGATGTCGCGCGATCTGCAGCGTCGTCGTGCCGCCGTCGAGGATCACGACCTGGCCGCGCCGAATCATTTTCGCTGCCGCGCGGCCGATGGCGACTTTCGCATCCGAAGCGATCTGCTGCCGGCCGGCGAAGTCGACGACCGCGGGCGAGGAGGGCAGTGCGCCGCCGTGCACCCGCTGCAACTTCCCGGCAGCCGCGAGCTCGCGCAGATCCCTGCGGATCGTGTCCTCCGAGAGGCTCAGCTCCTGGCTGACGTCGCGCGCGACGATCTGGCCCTGCGTCTGCAGAACCTTGAGAAGGTAGTCCTTGCGCTGGCGGGCGAGCATTGCGTCTCACTATGCACGAATGTTCTTGACTCTGCACGTTTTTGCACGATAGCGTGCAGGCATGAACACGCATATCGAAGTGCTGAAAACCGAAGTGCTGTCCGACAACTGGTACGTGCTGCGCAAGGTCACGTTCCGCCTGCGCAAGCGCGACGGCAGCTGGGAAACCCAGAGTCGCGAGGCCTACGACCGCGGCAACGGCGCGACGATCCTCTTGTATGACCGAACACGCCGTACGGTCGTGCTGACGCGCCAATTCCGCTTGCCGACGTACGTGAACGGCAACGCTTCCGGCATGCTCATCGAAGCGTGCGCCGGACTGCTCGACCACGACGATCCGGAAACCGCCATCGCGCGCGAAGCGTTCGAGGAGACCGGCTACGAGATCCGCAGCCCGCGCAAAGTCATGCAGGCCTACATGTCGCCCGGCTCGGTCACCGAGATCCTGCACTTCTTCGTCGCGGAGTACTCTCGCGGTCAGCGTCGCAACGATGGCGGCGGGGTGGAAGAAGAGGACATCGAAGTCATGGAACTGTCGTTCGACGAAGCGCTCCGCGGCATCGCGTCCGGCGAAATCCGCGACGGCAAGACGATCATGCTGCTCCAATACGCAGCGCTGCACCTGTTTGCAACGCAGTGAATAGATACACCATCGTCGAAGCTCCTTCGATCCTCGGCCTCAAGCCGACGGGCGTCGAGCGGCTGCCGGCGGTGTTGCTCCAGCACGGTCTCGCGGACGAGTTGCACGCTCGTCACGCCGGACGTGTCGAGCCGAAAACTGCGTACAACACCGAGCGCGATCCGGCAACGCTCACATTGAACGCGCGCGCAATCGCTGAGTACTCCGTGCAACTCGCTGATACAGTCGCGGAGGTCGTCGGTCGAGGCGAATTTCCGATCTTGCTCGGCGGCGACTGCTCGATCCTCCTCGGCAGCTCGCTCGCACTGCGCCGGCGCGGCCGCTACGGCTTGTTGTTCATCGACGGACACGCGGACTTCTATCAACCCGAAGCGAATCCGAACGGCGAAGCCGCCTCCATGGATCTCGCGTTCGCGACCGGACACGGCCCGGAGCCGCTGACGAATCTCGAAGGACTGCGGCCGCTGGTGCGCGACGAAGATGTCGTCCTCTTTGGCTTCCGCGACGCGGAGGAACAGCGCCAGTACGGGAGTCAGCCTCTTCCCCCGCAGATGCTCTCGATGGATCTCAAGGAAGTCCGCCGCCTCGGCATCGAGCGCGCTGCGCACCGCGCCGTCGAGCATCTCACTGCGTCGGACCGACCGACCCACGGCTTCTTCATTCACCTCGACGCCGACGTGGTCAGCGACGACTTGATGCCCGCCGTCGACTACCGCATGCCCGACGGCCTGACCTGGGACGAGCTACGAACAGCGCTCGAGGTCGCGCTCGCCTCAGGCCGCGCCGTCGGCATCGAAATCACGATCTACAATCCCTCGCTCGACGAGAGCGGCGCTAGCGGCCGGGACCTGTCGCGGACGCTCGTACGGGCGCTGAAGCCAGGGCTGAGGTCTTAGGGAGCCGGAACCGGAATACTCTCGCCAAGATCGCCAGGATCGCCAAGACGGAAGAAGCCAGGGAAGGGCAACATGGAAGAGGATCAGATTGGCAAAGTGGTCGTTGAAGTTGCGGTGCGTATTCACAGGGAAATCGGGCCCGGACTGCTGGAGTCAGTCTATGAAGTCATCCTTGCGCACGAGCTTCGACGGCGGGGTTTGCAGGTAGATAGGCAGGTGTCTGTTCCCATCGTCTACGCAGGTCTGAAGTTCGACGAGGGGTTTCGGGTCGAGAGGCTAGTCAACATTAGCCCCCTCCCCACGACGCTCGCCCCGCGAGTGGCCTTCGGCCCCCTGACGTAATCTGCCATTCTCAGACACCACCCCTCCAGGAACCCTCGACGCAGACGACTCCGACTAGCTGCTCCGCGAGAGAGCCATCGCTCGCCGTGATCGGTGTTCAGGTCACCGATAGAAGGTTCAGGTCAAGGATGTGGCGCCGTCGGGCCGCGGGCGGCGCGCCTGCTCGGAACTCTGGAAGTTGACGCTGATCCGTGCGCCCAGTGTGCCCGGCGCCTTGGGCACCGAGTGGACCCATTCCTCCTGACAGCGACCGCCCATCACCACTAGGTCTCCGGCCGACGGATAGAAGGCGATACCGGGACCGCCGGCGCGCGGCTTGAGGAGGAAACGGCGCGTGGCCCCGAGCGTGAGGACGGGCACGATGCATTCTGGCCGCCGGCAGGAGAACCGGTCGCGATGCCAGCCGGTGCTGTCCTCGCCGCCGCGGTAGAGGTTGAGCCAGACATTGTCGTAGCGCACCCCGTAGTGCCGCGACAGCGCGTCGCCAGCGGCAACCAGCGCTGGGTGGGGCGCGTCGGCGAGCCGGCGGTACTCCGCCGTCAGCCGGGGCTCGAGGAACCGCTGACGGAAGAGCCATCGGTAGTGCGCCTGCCAGGGCACGACCTCGGCGAGCCGCTGGAACAACTCGTTGGCGCCGGCGAGCCAGCCGGGGACCACCTCGACCCACGACCGCGCGTCGAGCGGGGTTCGCCGGCCGGTCCGGAACTCGGCGTCGACGGTCACCTCGCTGCGGCTGGAGAACAGGTCCGGCTGCCACAACACGTCCATGACCATCGATTAAAACACCGGCCGGGCTACCGCGTTGACGGTGAAGGAGAAACGACCTCAAATCGGATGTCGTTTTTCCTCTGCACGATCCGCATAGTCTGGCTGCCGATCTGACACGCTCCTGCGAATCGAGCGTCTTTGGGATGGCCCCGCAGCCACTTTATGACTTCTTGCCTTGTCGCTGGCCGGATGCCAGTCGCAGTACGAGCCACCTCCCAAGCCCTTACGTAACCCTTCTCGTTTTCCATGATCCGAAATCGATCACCGGGATCCTCGCCGTGCCGCCAGCGAGCGACGTAGGCATCCCGTTCGTTGAAGATGACCCAAAAATCTTTCGGCCCGGTGTCGCCTCGCTGAGGACCGCCGCTAAAGTCGATCGTGATTATCTCGCCTGGTTCGACGAGCCGCCTCCGACCAGCCGCTCGTGAGCATAGGAGACATAAAGCCCCGTTCTCATGCGTGCGGCAGAGATGGTAGAACGCGACGCGAAAGCTGATTGCCGCGAGATGGCAATCCAGTGTCTTGCTAAAGCCGAGTCGCCCTCAGTCCGTCGGCTGCGGCCCGTCGTAGCCTTCGATCACAATGATGTCGATGTCCACGGCGCCCGCGCGCAATGCCTTCGCCTTGGCATATTCGGGCGAGCGGTAGCAGGCGAGCGCGGTCGCATGGTCCTTGAACTCAAGCACTATGTTGCGGGCGCGCGCCTTGCCTTCCACCGCCTCGAATGTGCCGCCGCGCACCAGAAATTTCGCGCCGTATTTGCGAAGCACCTCCGCGAGGGCGACGCCGTAGGCCTGGTACCCTTCCGGCTTAATGACATCGACGCGCCCAACCCAATATCCCTTCGGCATGTTGTCCTCTTCATCTTTGCATTCTCACCGCCCGACTGTCGCCGGAACCAAAAGGGGCCACTGCGGAAATCAAAAGGAGCCAGTAGGGGTTAAATGGGGCCAGTACCCAAAAACTCGATCGTCCGCAAGATGGCGGACTTGGCGTCGCCGTCGGTCGAGAGAGGAAACAAGACGGCCTGCTTCAGGCCTGCCTGGAGCAACGCGTCGAGCCTTAGCGCAATGTCATCGGGTGTCCCGGTGGCACTCAGCGCCAACACCATCTTGTCGGTGACGGCGCGCATCGCCCGCGCTTCGTCATTCTGCGCCCAGGCGTCCTTGAGTCGTTCCGTCTCGCGGGGAAATCCGGCCCGAGCAAAGAGGCTGCTGTAGTGAGGCAGCCGGCCGAAATATGCGATCGTTCGCCGACACGACTCGATTGCCACCCGCCGCTCGGCTGCGACACAGGTGAAAACATAAGCGACAATATCAACCTCGCCTGGATCTCG
>DATFSE010000064.1:0-61376 GCA_035262745.1 Casimicrobiaceae bacterium
AAGCCTGGTGATCTCCCTGTGGAACAACCGCAACGGTTCGAGCTCGTGGTGAACTTGAAGACAGCCAAGGCGCTCGGCCTCACCATTCCGCAATCGATCTTGCTTCGTGCCGACAAGATCGTCGAGTGAGCCTTCACGCAGGCGTCATTCGATCAGGTAGGCGGGTAAAGACAACGACAGCTCCTGGCCGATTGCGCCAGTCCGAATGACGTGAATCCGACCACAGCCCCAGCTGGCCAGATACTTGCCAATAGTGCCGTCGGCCTCGCAACGGTAGATACTTAATTGGCACCGGTGGGTAGCGGAACTGGCAGCGCCCGTCCAACCCAATTGGCAATCGCCGATCAGGGCATTTGCCGACCTCGGTTAGGTGCACGGCACTCCATACTACGCTTCGCCGGCGACTAATTCGCCGCTCTGAACCGCGAGGACAGCGCGCCCAAGTCTCCAAAGCGAACCGTCAGTTCGACATTCAACGCCACATCGACCACACCGCAATAGGATCCGGTGGTCACGATCTGTCCGGCGCGTAAGCCATCGCTTCGCTGCGCAAGGAAGTTGGCGAGCCACACCAGCGGCTTGAGCGGGTGACCATCCGGATGCCTGCCCTGCACAGCATGTAGCTGCGTTGCATCCGCATCGATCGTGATCGGCAGTCGATCGAGCTGACGCTCGAGCGCGTCGGCGACGATGGGTCCCGCGAACAGGCCCTGATTGGCCACGCCGTCCGCGAGCAGTTCAACAAAGCTTGCCGCAGCCGGATCGGCGTAACGCGGGCCGATCAACTCCAGCACCATGCGGGGCTCGCGTATGGCTGCCCGAATTTCCGTTTCGCTGTAGGGCGATGAACGCGGCGGCAGATCGCGCGCCATCACAAAGGCGATCTCCGGCTCGATGCGTGCCTTGCCAGCGATGGGCAGGATCGGACACGGCGAGCGCTCGAATATGGTTGGCGCGTAGATGGGCGCCATCGCTACCGGGCGCTCTGGCGTCGGCAGCGAGCACTTCCATCCTCCGATCGGCGACGCCAGCAGTTCGGTGACACGCTGCTGGATGGCCAGCGCGGCGTCGACATCCCCCGGGCGCCAGGCTTCGGGCAGGCGCTCGCCCGGCCGCTGCATGCGGCGCGCGGCGACGAGAAAAGCGGCAGCATTCTCGGTGATGGAGGACATCGTGCTTTTCACTCTAGCGCAGCGCGAGCGACAACCCGAGCGGAACAAAGACCAGGGAAGCGAGATTGCCGACCAGAACGATAGACGCCACTTTGCTCGGCTCCTGATTATATTGCTCGGCGACCATGAAGTTGAGCACTGCAGGCGGCAAGCAGCCGAACAGAATCAGGAGCCCCTGCTGATCCGGATTGAGGCCGAGCACGGGTGCGAGCAGCGCCGCCATGGCGATGCCGGTAAGCGAACAGACCAGCGCTCCAATTATCCCTAAGTTCCATCCTCCCCAGCTTACCGTCGCCATGCGCACGCCAAGCGAGATGAGCATCAGCGGAATCATTCGCGTCGCCGGTCATCTTGATCGCCAGCATCAGCCAGTCGGGAATCGGCGGATGCAGGATCGCGAAAGCGAAGCCGACAAAGGTCGCGATGACCATCGGATTGCGAAACACCGGCCAGAACGCGGCGTGCCGGTTGATGATGTGTACACCGACAGTGAAATGCAGCAGGTTGGAGATGGTGAAGATCGCCACCATCGCCGAGAGGCCCTGCTGCCCGAATGCCAGCACCGCGAGCGGGAGTCCCATGTTGCCGCAGTTATTGAACATCATCGGCGGGACGAAGGTGCGCACGTCCTCGTGCAGTAATCTGGCGAAGGGCCACGCCAGAAGACCGGACCCAACCACGACGCCTATCGCGCCGAGGATCACCCCGCGATTGGCGTAGAGGTCGAAGTCCTTGCTCGCCAGCGCAGAAAATATAAGGGCGGGCGCAAGCACGTTCATGTTGATGCGATTCACCCATGTCATGTCGGGCCTGGCCCGCCGCGCGTAAACGTAGCCCAGCGCGATCACCATGAACACCGGCAGGATGATGCCGAGGAGACGCTCAACCATTGTTCTATACCGGCGGACCCGAGGAGCGCCGGCGCTCGTTCACGCCGAGAACGCTGTCAGCAGCTCTCCGGCGAGCGGCGCGGAGTCAAGGAGCCCCAACCCGTCCGCCACCAGCCGCCCGTTGACCCACACGCCGTGCACGCCCACCGCATCGGTGGTCAGACGCGCCGCGCCGCCGGGCAGGTCGAAGACGCGACGCTTCGGCCCTCGTCCGACGGTTGCCGGGTCGAACAGCAGAAGGTCCGCCGGATGTCCTTCCTTAAGCACGCCTCGGTTGCGCATGCCGAATGCTCGTGCCGGTTGGCTGGTGAGTCGCCGCACCGCTTCGTTCATGGGCATTGCCCCAAGCTCGCGCGCCCAGTGGCCCATCAGATGAAGGCCGAATCCGGCGTCGTTGAAGAATGTCAGGTGCGCGCCCGCATCGCTCAGGCTGACCAGACTGTGGGGATGCCTGAGCATGCGACCGACGGCGGTCTCGTCGGAATTGAGGAGCAGCGCCGTGAAAACAGTACGCAGATCTTCAGCGAGCGCCAGATCGAGCATGACGTCGAGAGGATCGCGCTGCTTGCGCTTCGCGATATCGGCGATGCTTTGTTGCTCGTACGAGGCATCGACTGCGGTCTCTACGACTTGGACCTTGTCCCATTCGCCATTGAACAGGCGAAAGTTGCTGGGGCTGCCAAGCTCGGCACGCACCGCATTGCGAAACTCCGGGCTGGCCAGCAGCGCTTTTAACGCATCTCCCTTGACACTGAGCGCGGGCTTCCAGCTCTTGAGGCCTTCGACCGGATAGGGCGAGAGCAAAGTGAAATCCATGGTCAGCGCGCAGCACGAGACCTGGCCGATCAACTTGCGGCCGCGCTGGTTCGCGGCGGCGATCGCCTCCAGTTCTTCGAACACGACCTGCGGATTGGTGCTGTTGTGCAGCAACGCTGCGATCATCACCGGACGACCGCTGTCGGCGGCGAGCGATTCGAGGAACGAAACTTGAGTGTGCCCACCCTTGGTGAGCATGTAGACGCCGTGGCCACACTCGCCCATCGCCTGGACCAGCGCCCGCATTTCGCGATCCTCCGCCAGGCGCGAGGGCATCGGCAGCCCGCCTTCGCCGTTGTGCGCGGGTGAGGTACTGCTGGCGAAACCGACCGCGCCTGCGTGCATGGCTTCGCGAACGACCGCCTGCATGCTGGCGATCTCGTCTTCTGTAGCGGCGCGCTTTGACGCGTCGCTGCCCATGACGAAGGTGCGCACGCTGCTGTGTCCGACATATGCGGCGACATTGACGACGCAGCCCCTGCGGCGCAGTTGAGCGAGGTACTCTGGAAAAGTCTCGAAGTCCCAGGCGATGCCCTGACGTAACACGTCGAGCGACATGCCTTCGACCTGCGTCAAGTTGCGCATGGTCGTGTCGCGGTCTTTGGGCTTGCACGGAGCGATGGTGAAGCCGCAGTTGCCGATGACCGCGGTCGTCACCCCGAGCGCAGGCGAGGGCCGCACGCAGGGGTCCCACGTGATCTGGGCGTCGTAGTGAGTGTGGCTGTCGATGATTCCAGGCATCAGCGCCAATCCGTCGGCGCGCACGACTTCCCGGGCTCCGCCGCCGATGTTGCTGCCAATGCCCTGGATGCGGCCGCCGTCGACTGCGACATCGTTGACGGAAGCTGGACTTCCGGTGCCGTCGAACACGAGCGCGTTCTTGAACAGGATGTCGCGCATCGAACGGCGGGAGACGGCCTAGCCTGCTAAAGGATGTACTGCGAGAGGTTGTCGTTGCCGGCGATGCCGGCGAGGCGCTCGTCGACGTACTTGGCGTCGATGGTGATGGTATGGCCCTCGCGCTTGGCAGCATCGAAGGAGATTTCGTCGAGCAGTCGCTCCATCACCGTGTAGAGACGTCGCGCGCCGATGTTTTCCTGTTTTTCGTTGACGGCGAAGGCGATCTCGGCCAGCCGCTTGATCCCATCGGTTTGAAAGTCGAGCTCGACGCGCTCGGTCGCAAGCAGCGCCTGGTATTGGCGAGTGAGGCAGGCGTCTGTGGCTGTCAGGATCTGCTCGAAATCGGCCACCGACAACGACGATAGTTCGACTCGAATGGGAAAGCGCCCCTGAAGCTCCGGAATCAGGTCGGACGGCTTCGCCAGATGAAAAGCGCCACTGGCAATGAAAAGAATATGGTCGGTCTTGATCATTCCGTACTTGGTCGCAACCGTCGTTCCCTCGACCAGCGGTAAAAGGTCGCGTTGCACGCCCTGGCGCGATACGTCCGCGCCCACGGTCTCCTGGCGACTGGCGATCTTGTCGATCTCGTCCAGAAAGACGATGCCGTTCTGCTCGACATTGGCCAGCGCCTTGGCCTTGAGATCGTCGTCGTTGATGAGCTTCGCCGCCTCCTCGTCGATCAGCGTCTTCAACGCCTCGGATACTTTCATGCGCTTGACCTTGCGCCGTCCGCCCGACATCTGCTGGAACATGCCCTGGATCTGGCTGGTGAGGTCCTCCATCCCCGGCGGCGCGAGGATCTCCATCTGTGTCGGCATGATCGACACTTCGACGTCGACTTCCTTTTCGTCGAGCTTGCCTTCGCGCAGCATCTTGCGGAATTTTTGCCGCGCGGCCGTATCGGTGGGCTGCATGTCCTGGAAGTTCACTTCGCGCGCCGGAGGCAGCAACACGTCCAGAATCCTTTCCTCGGCGGCGTCTGCGGCGCGATCGCGCACCTTGCGCGTTTCGGCTTCGCGCGTTTGCTTGATCGCGGTCTCGGCGAGATCGCGGATGATGGTATCGACGTCGCGGCCGACGTAGCCGACCTCGGTGAACTTGGTCGCCTCGATCTTGATGAACGGCGCATCGGCGAGGCGGGCGAGTCGCCGCGCGATCTCGGTCTTGCCCACACCCGTGGGTCCGATCATCAGGATGTTTTTCGGCGTGATTTCCTGACGCAGCGGCTCGGCGACCTGTTGTCGTCGCCAGCGGTTTCGCAGCGCGATCGCCACTGCCCGCTTCGCCGCATGCTGGCCGACGATGTGCTTGTTGAGTTCGTGCACGATTTCCGACGGCGTCATCATGAACGACATGGGAGCGGACCTTGCCAAAGAACCTTGCCAATGAAAACGGCCGCCCCGTGTGGAGCGGCCGCGTCATTTTACCCTGTCCGGCGAGAGTGCCGGTCAGTCGGGAATAACCAGCGTCGCCTTTATCATCAGGATCAAGTTGCTCGCCGGCGGGTTGGCCGAGAACGGCGGCACGTTGGCCGCCGTGATCGGCGTGGCGACCACGGTCGTAAACGGCGGCGTAGGCTGTCGCGGCGTCGTGTGCACAACCTGGCTTGGCGGCAGCGGCGCGCCATGCTTGAGGTGGTCGTACATCGTGTTCAGTGCCTGCAACAAGTACACATGAACCGGAATGTACAGCTGGCTGAAACCGGGGAGCACATCAATGAACGCATCGAAGTGCTGGCCGTTGGTCACCTCGATGTAGCGCAATTGGCTTGCGCCGATCGCCGTGAGCTGATTCTTGCCGTAGTACGCACGCGATGTCTCGTTCACCGGCAACAGTGTGTCGGAGCGTCCCTGCACGATGATCGCAGGAGTGTTCTTGAGCCGCGCAGTGAGCTGCACTTCCGAGACGCCTTGCAGGAGCCGGTTCGAGAACGCCTGCATGGTGCCGGTAAGGGGCTGCGCCGTGACAATGTCCTTGCCTTCGAACAGACTGCGGTCGCAGAACGCTCCGTCGGCTGCGAGATCCGCGAGGTTCGATGACGGCGAAACAGCCAGGAGGTCCAGAGTCGGCACCGAGACTGCGTTGTTGTACACGATATTGATCGCGGTGGTGGCCGGGTTGCCGCCGGTGCTCGGGGGGACGCCGTTCCCGGTACCGAAGATTCTCTGCTCGCCCGAAAGTACTTGTGGAATCACATGGCCGGCGGCGTCGGTGTTGGCGAAGCTGAACGCGCAGAGACTGTCGGCGACGCCGGTGCGGGCGTAGGTGTTGCTGTAGGTCACGACGATGGCGTTGGTGGCGAAGCGATACATCGCGGCCTGGATGAGATCGCTTTCAGGCAGATAGCCGTAAGCGCGCAACTTGTCGAGCGACTCGGCGGCTTGTCCGGCGAGCGTCGCGCTGGAGAGCAGTCCCGCCTGATGCAGGCTCGTGCAACGGTTGGTTGCCGTCACTGCCGAGAGGAATGCGGCTGACGGTCCCACCGCCGCGCGCGGATCCATCCGTGCGCAGGGTTGGTAGAGGTTGGCGAAAGTGAAGTAGTCGATCAACGTGCGCCCGAAGATCGGGAACGTGGTCGCGCCCTGCTGGATGGTCAGCCGCGGATCAGGAGGCGTATTCACGTTAGGCTCGCTAACAGCGACCCCGTCGATCAAATTGTGCTGATCCTGCTCGGCTGCGTGTACCGCCGCGCCGCCTCCGTTGGAGGCGCCCGACGCGATGACCAGGGTGTTCTTCCGATCAAGCGTGATGCGCTTTCCACCCTGGGGAGCGGGCGTGCCGAACTTTTCGTTGAGCTCGTAAAACGCGAACACGATCGCCTGCAGCGTGTTGGTGCCCCAGTCCGCTTCCGGATTCTGTTGTGAGTGAGCGTGCTTGTAGGCGACTCGATTCGGCCACGCGGCGTTGAAGGCTGCTCGCTGCGCGTCGGTCAGATTGGCGGTAAACAGAGAATTCTTCCCGGCGACGGCAGCGCCGGTCAGCTGACCCTCGATAAGATTCACCAGGTTTGCCTGCAGGTCGTCGAGACCATTGCCACTGCCCTTGTCGGTGTAGGCGACGGCACAAGCCTGCTTCAAGCTCCATTCGCCGACAGCACTGATCGCGCCGTAGACGCCACGCGAGCCGGAAGAGGTGGCGGTGACGACGCAGGCATTGTCCGGGTCGAAGCTGTCCGGAATCTGCACCATTACGGTCACGTTCTGCCGACCGCTGCCGTCGTCAACCACCGCGATGTACTCCCATCCCGGGATTTTTCCTTCGCTTGACGTAATGACGCCGGCATTGGTGACATTCGGTCCGTACAGCGTTCCGTAGCCACCGGCGGGATTGGGGTCGACCAATGCGCGATAATTGGTGTAGATCGCCAGGCGGCGCAACTGTGAAACGTCCAGCGGATCGCTGACCACAGGCGCGACCGCCGATTGAAGTCCGGTCTTGCCGAGACCCGCAGTGAGAAGGTCATCCGTGATGCCGTCGTAGTATTTCGCGCTGATCGAGCTGGGGACGATAAAGCCTGGAAGGACGTTGCGATTGTTGGCCATGCCGACGTTCAATTGATCGTCGCCGGCAAGCGCGGGCATCGCCAGGAACGCCCCGGCGAGCGCGAGCCAAGATAGTTTTGTCGAACTGCAGTTCATTGGAATCTCCTCGGATTCTGATAGACCTTGAGGTATCTCTTCTGCTCGCAGCCGTTTGGATATTGAAGCACTGTGTTCCTTGGCCGGCTCGGGCACTTGAGTAGCTTGCCAACTAGACGAATGACATGCGATGAATCTCCTTCTTGCGATCTGACCGGTTTTTTGAACTGCGAAGTATAAATTGTACCGATGTCGATTTCTCTGCTTTTGTTTTCTCAAGATTGGCCTCGGCGGCGCTTCGCCTGCGATCTCGTAGGCGTTTCTGCTCTTCTCGTGCCACGCCTGCAGCCTACAGGCCGCTCGGACAGGGAAAGAGGAATGCCTGGAGCTGCTGGCTCAGCGACGATTTTCTGCTTCCTGCACAACGATGACCGCTCGAAGTCCATAAAAGGCGCCCACATTGGAGTAAACCAAAGCCAATAATATGTCCGACACAGTTGCGATACTGTGAAGAGCGCCAAGCGCACTCGGCAGTTCGTGTGCTCACGCAGCTGCTTTCTCCGGCGACAGATCGCATTGGTTCGCGCGCGCCGACTCGGCCGATTCGTAGATGTGTGGGCGATTTGACTGCGAACGACACCGCGAATCGACATCTCGCGGTCGGTTGGCAATGCCACGTGCTTGCCTTATGATTCATCGGCGCGGCTGTCCCGATACAGCAAGCACGAGAATGCGCCAGAAGCGCCTGAGGAGGGAGATGAAAACGACAGCTTTGATGGTCCTGGCTGTACTCGCGGTCGCATGCACTACGATGACACCGTCGGGTCCCGCTGCGATTGCGCGCTTGGAGCCGACCAAGGGCAACACTGCGGGCGGCACGGTGACTTTCACTCAAAAAGGCGACAAGGTCGTCGTGTCCGCCAACGTGGCCGGACTCTCCCCTGGACAGCATGGGTTCCATGTTCACGAAAAGGGAGATTGCAGCGCCGACGACGGGATGAGCGCGGGCGGCCACTTCAATCCGTTCGGCAAGCCGCATGGCAATCCCACAAGCGGCGAGCACCACGCTGGCGACATGCCCATGTTGAACGCCGACGGCACTGGCGCGGCCACGTTGACCGCTGAGCTCGATCCGATGACCATCGGTGGCGGAGCCGCAGATATTGTCGGCAAGGCGGTCATCATCCATAAGGGTGCGGACGACTACAAGACTCAGCCCACCGGCAATTCCGGCGCGCGCGTTGCGTGTGGCGTGATCCGCAAGACTTGATGCGCTGGTCGTGCGACCATTCGAGTGAAGTCAATGACTCCGCGCTTCGTCTAGCGTTGGCGCTTGTCACTGGTCTGATTGTCTCGGCATGCACCACGACCGGCGACACAAGCGTGGATATCCAAACGCCAGGTTTCTTTAAGCCCGGTCCCAAGCAGGCGAGCGCGCAACTCTTGCCCAAGAGCAATAGCAGGGTTTACGGCCTCGTCACGTTCAAACAGAACGGAGACAAGGTCGGTGTTGCTGTGACCGTCTTCAATATGATGAATGTCGGGGCGCACAGCATCTACATTCATGAAAACGGGAACTGCAGTTCCCCCAACGCCGCGAGCGCAGGGCCGGTATGGCAGATTCCGGGTGCGCCACCGGGTGCCAAGCGTGCCGGTGATCTGCCGGAGTTATGGGCCGGAACCGAAAGCAACGCCGCTATGCAGGCCACCTTGAGCGGTCTCACTGTCGGTGATGGCAAGCCCACCGATATCGTCGGCCGTGCCGTTGTTGTCCATAGCGGCATCGACCGCGATCCCAAACCCCAATTTGGGGGAGTCCCCAACGGCTGGCTCGCTTGCGGCGTGATCACTCAGGGCGGCTAAGAGGGCCTGTTGACGCCATGGGGATGCTTGACGACAAGAAGATCCTGGTCACCGGTCTCTTATCGAATCGCTCGATCGCTTACGGTATCGCCCGTGCCTGCAAGCGCGAGGGAGCCACGCTCGCCTTTACCTACGTCAACGACGATCTCAAGGACCGCGTCGTTAAGCTCGCCGCCGAATTCGGCACGACGCCTGTTCTGCCCTGCGATGTCACCAAGGACGATCAGATCTCCGCGCTGTTCGACGCGCTCAGCGGCGAATGGGGTGCAGTGGACGGCGTGGTTCATGCCATCGCTTTCGCGCCGCGCGAGGCGCTCGCCGGCGATTTCCTGGGCGGAATCACGCGCGAAGGCTTTGCCATGGCGCATGACGTGAGCAGCTATAGTTTATCCGCGCTCGCCAAGGCGGCGCGCCCGCTGATGCAGGGACGCCGCGCTGCGCTGCTCACGCTCACCTACCTCGGCGCAACTCGCGCGGTCCCCAACTACAACGTGATGGGGCTTGCCAAGGCGAGTCTCGAAGCCAATGTGCGTTATCTGGCCCAGACACTCGGCCCCGAAGGTATTCGCGTCAACGCGATTTCCGCCGGTCCGATCAAGACGCTCGCCGCGGCAGGCATCAGCGGCTTTTCCAAGATTCTTCATTTCGTGGAGAAGACCGCGCCGCTGCGGCGTAACGTCACCATCGAGGAAGTAGGTAACGCCGCCGCATTTCTGCTGTCCGACCTGGCGAGTGCGATCACCGGTGAGATCACCTATGTCGACTGCGGCTTTTCGACTGTCGCCGCGGGAATGACCGAGGACTAGGGCCCGCCCTAGGTAGCCTCGTCCGCGAGTCTGCAGTTGGCGCCTTTCGCTTAGTCGAAGAGGCCTCGCGTCAGGATGAAGACTCGCTACGATGCTGTGATCATCGGCGGAGGCCACAACGGCCTTGTCTGCGCCTGCTATCTCGCGGCAGCGGGAATGTCGGTCGCTGTGTTCGAGCGCCGGCGCGTGCTCGGCGGGGCCGCAGTCACCGAGGAATTTCATCCGGGCTTTCGCAACTCGACCGCGAGCTACACGGTCAGCCTGCTCAATCCGAAGGTCATTCGCGATCTAAAACTCGCACAGCACGGTTTGCGCATCGTCGAGCGGCCGATTGCCAACTTTCTGCCGCTGCCCGACGATAATCATCTCAAGATCGGCGGCGGCATCGCTGCGACCCAGGCCGAGGTTGCACGGTTCTCGCCCAAGGACGCTCAAGCCCTGCCGGCGTACTACGCCATGCTCGAGCGTGTCTCCGATGTTATGCGTGCATTGTTGCTCGAGACTCCACCCAACGTCGGCGGCGGCATTCACGAGATCCTCCAGGCATGGAAAGTCGGCGCGCGGCTGAAGCGGCTCACACTGCCCGAGCGCCGCGACCTGCTCGATCTGTTCACGAAGAGCGCCGGCGACATGCTCGATCGCTGGTTCGAATCCGATCCAATCAAGGCGGCATTCGGTTTCGACTCCGTCGTCGGCAATTTCGCCAGCCCGTATACGCCCGGGTCGGGTTACGTGCTCCTTCATCACGTGATCGGCGAGGTCAACGGCAAGCGGGGCACGTGGGGCCACGCAGTTGGAGGCATGGGTGCGATCAGCGACGCCATGGCGGCGGAAGCGCGGGTACGCGGAGTCGAATTGTTCGGCGACGCTTCAGTCGCGCGCGTCTTGACGCGCAGCGGGCGCGCCGCCGGCGTCGCCCTCAGTGACGGCCGCGAAGTCGCGGCGAGCCGCGTCGTCGCCAACGTCAACCCCAGGCAACTCTACTTGGAGATGATCGAAGCGAACGCACTCGATGCGGATTTCCGCCGCCGCATCCAGAGTTACAGGTGCGTCTCCGGTACGTTCCGGATGAATGTCGCGCTCGACGCGCTCCCGCAATTCCGCTCGCCGCGCGACGACGCAGCGCATCTCAAATCGGGGATCATCATCGCTCCTTCGCTCGGATATATGGAACGCGCATACTTCGACGCGCGATCGAGCGGCTGGTCGATCGAACCGATCGTCGAGCTTTTGATACCGTCGACCGTGGACGATTCGCTTGCGCCCGCGGGAAAGCATGTTGCGAGTCTCTTCTGCCAGCATGCGAACCCGCAACTGCCGGACGAACGGTCATGGGACGAAGTCAAGGCCGAAGTCGCGGACCTGATGATCGCAACGGTCGACCGACACGCTCCCAATTTCGCGTCTAGCGTTATTGCCCGCAAGGTGCTCTCGCCGCTCGATCTCGAGCGCGAATTCGGTCTCGCCGGCGGCGACATCTTCCACGGCGCTCTGACGCTGGATCAACTGTTCTCAGCGCGACCGGTGCTCGGACACGGCAACTACCGCGGACCGCTCAAAGGACTGTACATGTGCGGCGCGGGAACGCATCCAGGCGGCGGCGTCACCGGCGTCCCGGGACACAACGCTGCCCGGGAGATCCTGCGCGATGCTCGCCGCCGGCGCGCGTGATCGGTTCGCGAACCGTCGCAAGAAAAGGCGACGCCCCGCGACTCGATCGCCGCGGGGCGCCATGGTCAAACAAGCCGTCGAAGCCAGCCGATAAGCCGGGTTCTGTTACGGGGCGCGCTTGCAGCACGTCCTATGGCCGTCATTCATCTAGGCGCCACGTTGCCGCGGCGCTCGAGCCACCTACCCGCGGACTCGACGAGCAGCGTCATTGCCCGCTTACTTGGTGTTGCTCCGGATGGAGGTTGCCGCGTTTCACCCGCTCCCGTGTGACCGGGGGCGACTCGTCTCTGTGGCCCTGTTCCCGCCTTCGCTTAGCGCTTTCGCGCGTGAGCTTAGTAGCGTCTGGGCGTTACCCAGCATCCCGCTCTGCGGAGCCCGGACTTTCCTCTCCCCGATTCGATTTTCACCGGAACGGGCAGCGACGGTCTGGCTGACTTCGATGCGCATTCTAACATTGTGCGCCTGCCGCTTCGGGCTGCAGGCAAGCCGCGGTGCGTTGCCGCTTGCGCTCAGAAGCGCGTCTACTCAGTCGTCGACGCGCCAGTTGATCTGCTCGCCGGACTTGAGCGGCACCACCGTATGCCGTCCGAACGCATACTCGCCGGGGACGGTCCAGGGCTCGCGGCGCAGCGTGATGGTGTCGGCATTGCGAGGCAGCCCGTAGAAATCCGCGCCGTGGAAACCGGCGAAAGCTTCCAGGCGCGACAGCGCATCGGCGGCTTCGAAAGCTTCTGCGTATAGCTCGATCGCGGCGTGTGCCGAGTAACAACCCGCGCAGCCGCACGCCGCTTCTTTGAGATGCCGCGGGTGCGGCGCCGAGTCGGTGCCGAGAAAGTATTTGGCGCTTCCGCTCGTCGCAGCCTTGATCAGTGCATCGCGATGTACGTCACGCTTGAGAACAGGCAGGCAATACATATGCGGCCGGATGCCACCGGCGAAGAGCGCATTGCGCGACCAGGTGAGATGCTGAGGCGTGATCGTTGCCGCGACGGTGGCAGGAGCCGCGGCGACGAAATCCGCAGCCTCCTGCGTGGTGATGTGCTCGACGACGATCCTAAGGCTTGGGAAATCGCGCACGACGCGGACGAGAACGCGATCGATGAAAACCTGCTCGCGATCGAACACGTCGACGTCGGGATCGGTGACCTCGCCGTGCACCAGTAGCGGCATTCCGTGCTTTTCCATCGCCGAAAGCGCGGGCCACGCGTGTGACGGATTCGTGACGCCCGACTCAGAATTGGTCGTCGCGCCGGCCGGATAGTACTTCACGCCGATGATGAAACCGGAAGCACGAGCGCGCGCAATCTCTTCTGTAGACGTGGCTTCGGTAAGATAAAGCGTCATGAGCGGCGCGAAGTGCGACTCGGGTGGAAGTGCCGCAGCGATTCGTTCTCTGTAGGCGGCAGCCGCTGCGACAGTGGTGATCGGCGGCGTGAGATTGGGCATGACCACGGCGCGCCCGAACACTCTGGCGGTTGCGCCGACGACCGAACGCATCAGCTCACCGTCGCGCAGATGCAGGTGCCAATCATCGGGACGCGTGATCGTTAGCGTCGAAGCCGTCATTTGACACGCATGTTTTTTGTGTGATTATACGGCCCTCGGGCCGCGGTCCATTCAGCGCTGGCTTGCACCAGCCGGTTCGATATATAATTCTTGGTTTCTTACGGGACCCGGGGGTCCGGAGCCGCAAGCAGCGAGTGCTGGTTCCCAGACCAGGCCGCTGCAAAAGTGGCGGAAGGCGGAGCGTGGCAACAAAGAGCGCAGTCAAGAAGGTCAAGGAACTGACCGATCAGGACCTGATCAAGGCGCCTGAGCGGGACTATATGAACGAGGCGCAGCTCGGCTTCTTCAAGCAACGCCTGCTCGAACTGCGTTCGCAGCTTCTGAACAACGCCGATGACACGGGTCAGCATCTGCGGGAAAACGAAGTCACGACCGATCCTTCGGACCGGGCCACGCTCGAAGAGGAATACACCCTGGAGCTGCGTACACGGGACCGCGAACGCAAGCTTCTCAAGAAAATCGAAAAGTCGCTCAGGATGATCGAGGACGGCACCTACGGATATTGCGAAGAGACCGGAGAACCGATCGGAATTCCGCGTCTGCTGGCACGTCCGACCGCAACTCTTTCACTCGAAGCTCAGGAACGACGCGAACGGGTTCAGAAGCTCTACGGCGACTGACCTCACGCTTGCAATGCAAAACAAAACGGCCCGGAACAACCGGGCCGTTTGCATTTCTTACAATGCCGGCACGGTGACTCCGCTCAGAGTCCGAAGATCGCGCGGTGCGACCAGCCGGCGGCCATGAAAAACAACATCGGAACGGATAGCATGGTGTTGGTGCGCGATGCAAGAAAGGCCACCCGCCGCGCCTTGTTCTTTTCCTCGTCCGTCGCTGGCTTCATGCCCAGGATCTTCTGCTGATTGGGCCAGATCAGCGCCCAGACATTGAACAGCATGATGGTCCCCAGCCATGCGCCGACGCCGATACCGGCCATGCCTCGCCGGAGCAGAAACGCATCGACGAACTTGTCGCCGAGCAATGCCGCGCCCGCAAGCCAAGTGACAACGGCGGCCCAGCGGAAGAAAAGCAGCGCACGCGGCGCCACGTGCTTGCTGATGCCCGCGGCCGTGCCGTCCGCCGTCGCCGCCTTGAGTGCCGCCACCTGAACGAAATTGAAGTAATACAATAGGCCGATCCACATCACGCCGGCCATGAAATGTATCCACCGTGCGAATGCCGGGACGTAATCCATGTTCAGGCTCCCGCGGAGGCGAGAATGCTCTTGACGACAAAATACAAAATCGCCGTCAGTACCAAGCCGGAAATAAAAGTTCCCCAAAGCGAATCAAGCGGATTCTTCATCGACGTCCCTCCTTTGCGCGATGACCACCGGAGCGGCGGATCTTGAGACGGACTGAAACTTCGGCCCGCCGAAGCTGTCGTCGTCATTGTAGCAAGCGCGGGCGCATCAGGGAAACCTTGGTGCCCGTTCGCCGCGCTTAGGGCTCGGGAGCTTGGCCAGAGCACGGCGACAAGTGGCGTTGTAAGCCATCGATCCCGCGCTTCTTTTCACGAACAGCCGAGGACTTTACTTCCATGACAAAATCATTTCACCTCCCGCCGCTTCCGTACGACGAGAACGCGCTCGCCCCGGTCATTTCCGCGCAGACCGTCTCTTTCCACTACGGCAAGCATCACAAGACGTATGTCGAGACCCTGAACAAGCTGCTGGCCGGAACCGATTTCGAGGGACGATCGCTCGAGGACATCATTCGCGGCACCGCGAGCAAGACCGATCAGGCCAGTCTGTTCAACAACGCAGCACAGACCTGGAACCATACGTTCTACTGGAACTGCATGAAGCCCGGCGGCGGCGGCAAGCCTCCGCGTGAATTCGCCGAGCGGATCGACGGCGCGTTCGGCGGATTCGACAGGTTCCGTGCCGAATGGATCAACACCGCGGTCGAACAGTTCGGAAGCGGCTGGGCGTGGCTCGTCGCCGACGGTGATTCGCTGGCGATCGCCCGCACAGGAAATGCGGCGGTTCCCTTTACCATGGGCCTGACGCCGCTCCTGACCATCGATGTGTGGGAACACGCCTACTATCTGGATTACCAGAACCGGCGCGCCGACTATGTACGGGCAGTGATCGACAAGCTGATCAACTGGGATTTCGCCGCAAGCAACTTCGAGCGTGCGGCGGCCGATCACAGTTTCGTTCCGGCCATGTCGAGCTAAGGTTTCGGCAAGGCGCCGGCGCCGCGCGGGCGACTTGTTGGCCGATGACGATCGGCCCATAATGCACGTCCCAAGTACTTCGAGGCCCCAAGTCAGAAGCGCGATGGCGTTTAACCTTTTCCCCAAGCCGCCGGGGAAGGGCAAGCCCGGCGATGCAAAGGCGCGGCCTGAAATTTCGCCGCGACACGACGCGCGCCAGCAGGTTGCGCGTGCTCCGGCATCCGCGCGGGAGGTCGCCGCTGCGGTAAAAAACCGTCAGGTTACTCCCGCCACCCCGGCGGAGGGACAGACCGACACGCGCGAGCGTGACATCACCCTCACCGGTCCTCACAGCATGATGGAATGGACGGTGGGACTGCAGCAAAGCATTCTTGTCGCCGAAGCCAATCCCGATCTGTGCCCGGTACTGGAGAATGCCGCGCTGCTTTATGGCGCCGGCCAGGGACAGCCGGCGCGTGAGATGCTCGAGCAGGGTATCGTCAACGATGATCAGGCGAAGAGCTCGCCGCTCGCTTGGCTGGCTTTGTTCGATCTGCTGCAGCGCGAAGGCGACCGGGTCGCCTTCGATCGTCTCGCGTTGCAATACGTAGTCGCATTCGAGCGTTCGGCGCCCGGTTGGGAAGAAGGGGGTCCGCGCTCGCGTCCCGACGCGCGTCCGGCGGCCGGCGGTTACGTAGGATTTACCGGCAAGTTAAGCGCGAATCACGCGCAGCAGATCGCGAATCTTATGGCCGCTGCACAGAAGCAGCCGCAGGTAAGGCTCGATCTCGGCTCGCTGACCGGCGCCGACGATACCGGAGCGAAGCTGCTGGCGGATGCGCTCGCGCAGTTGCGCAAGCGCCGCTATCCGCTGGTCTTGCAGCATCCGGAAAAAATTCGCCGCGCGCTGGACCAGTCGGTCACCAAGGGCAGGAGCGCGGGAGAAGGATACTGGACTCTGCTGCTCGAACTGCTGCAGTGGCAGAACGATTACAAGGCTTTCGACGACCGCGCGCTCGAATTTGCCATCGCGTTCGAGGTGTCGCCGCCGTCATGGGAGCCACCTCCCGCTGCCGAAGTGCCGGCCCAACCCAGCGAGGGAGCTGCAGCGCCCGCGAATTCGGACGATTCCGAAATGCTCGTGTGGAGCGGAACGCTGATCGGGTCGTCCGATCCGCAACTCGCCAAGCTCGCCCAGTTTCGCGAGGGACGGTATGCCATCGCGATCGACATGACGGCGGTCGATCGCATCGATTTTGTTTGTGCGGGAGCGCTGCTCAACTCTGTTTCGCGCACGGAGGCGCAACGCAAGACGGTACAGATCATCGGCGCCTCGCCGATCATTCGCGCGCTGCTGTTGCTCATCGGAATATCGCCCAGACACTTCATCAAGAAGGCGCAGTAGGAACACACGCGTAGGCCCGGGCCGCCTGACGTCGGCTAACCGGCGTTGAACGCGGCGCGTCGTGGATAGCCGTATGCGAACCCCGGATACCGTCTGTTTGCGCTGCGCCGGCTAAAGCCAAAGACGTCACACAGCCAGCGTCGAACCCAACCGCGCTCATGGAACCTTTCCACGGCACTACCATTCTTTCCGTTCGTCGAGGCCAAAGCGTCGCCCTCGGCGGCGACGGCCAGGTGACTTTGGGCAGCGTGGTGGTCAAGGCGACCGCGCGCAAGGTGCGGCGTTTGTATGGCGATCGCGTGCTCGCCGGATTCGCCGGAGCGACGGCGGATGCATTCACGCTTTTCGAGCGCTTCGAAGCGAAGCTCGACAAGCATCAGGGTCAGTTGCAGCGCGCCGCGGTCGAGCTGGCCAAGGATTGGCGGTCAGACCGCGTGCTGCGGCGACTCGAAGCGATGCTCGCGGTGGCTGACACATCTTCGTCGCTCGTCATCTCCGGCAACGGCGACGTGCTCGAGCCCGAGCACGGCATCGTCGCGATCGGGTCCGGGGGCGCCTACGCACAGGCCGCGGCCCGAGCTCTGCTCGAGCACACCGAGCTTGCCGCCGTCGACATCGTCAGACAGGCGCTCACCATCGCTGGCGATATCTGTATTTATACCAACCAGCATCACGTGATCGAAACACTCGGATGAGCAGCAACGATCCCGATGTAACCGTCGTCGGCGCCGGGCTGGTCGGCCTTGCGCTTGCCGTCTCGCTCGCTCGAGCGGGGCGCTCGGTGACGATCGTTGATCGCAACGGCATCGCTGCCGGCGAAGCCCGCTCGGACATGCCATGGGACGCGCGTGTCTACGCAGTGAGCCCGGGAAGCGCAGAGTTCCTCCGCGCGCTCGGCGTCTGGCAGCAGCTATCGAGCGATCGCATCGAAGCCATCGAAGCAATGGAAATTTTCGGTGATGCCGGCGGACGACTCCACTTCTCGGCCTATGAGCTCGGCGAGCGGGCGCTCGCCTGGATAGTCGAGCATCGCGAGCTCAACGCCGCGCTGGTCGCAGCAATGCGCACCGATCCCAACATCGAGGTGGTGGCGCCCTGCGTTCCGACAGCAATCTCCTGGAGTGCCGATTCAGCCGAGTTGCGTTTCGCCGAAGGCAGCCCGCTGACGGCGCGTCTTATCGTTGGCGCCGATGGAGTTCATTCGTGGGTGCGCGCGCAAGCAGGACTGCTGCATGCGCCTCGGCCGTATGGCCAAACCGCGGTCGTGGCCAATTTCGACATCGAGCATGCGCACCGCGGCCGCGCCTTCCAATGGTTCGATTGCGAAGAGGGAGTTCTCGCGTGGCTGCCGCTGCCAGGCCGGCACATGTCGATGGTGTGGTCTGCACCGGAGACGCTGGCTGCCGATCTGCTTGCGGCCGAGGCCGGAAAGCTCTCGCAGCGGGTCGAGATGCAGGGCCATTCGGAACTCGGCAAGCTCGAGCTCCTCACGCCGCCCGCCGCGTTTCCGTTGTCGTTCCTCAAGCTACCCACCGTGGTCGCGCATCGCTTGGCGCTGGTCGGAGACGCAGCGCATGGCGTGCATCCGCTCGCGGGCCAGGGCATGAATCTCGGCTTCGGCGACGCCGCCGCACTTTCGGCGGCGCTCGCAGGATTCGGCGACGCGGTTGGAGATCCTGGCGCGCCGATCTTGCTCGAGAGCTACGTGCGACGGCGCGCAGCGCAGGTACTGGCGATGCAGGTCGCAACCGACGGCCTGAACCGCCTGTTCGGCGAGCGAGCGAGGTGGCTGAGTGCATTGCGCAACCGCGGCATGAGCATGGTCGATGCCCTCGGACCGCTCAAGAGGATGCTGGCGCAACCGGCACTGCGGTAAACTTAACCCTTTGGTCTCTGGAGCATGTTGATGCTACCGCCACGATTGTTACCACTGCTCGTCGTCTTGTCCGTCGGGCTCACGCCGCTCGCGCAAGCCCAGGATGCGGCAAAGAGCGACCCCGCGAAGAGTGATACGGCAAAGAGCGAGGCTGCGAAAGGCGATACCGCGAAAGGCGATACCGCGAAGAGCGAGCTGGCTTCGGTCAAAAAGCTTCTGGAGGCGAGGTTCCCCGGCGCGCCGATAACTAACGTCTCGCGCTCAGCCTATTTCGGCCTGTACGAGGCTCAGCTCGACGATCGGATGATCTACACCGATGCCAAGGTCAACTACGTCCTGGTCGGCTCGGTGTACGACACGGCGACCCGAACCAACCTCACGGACAAGCGCCTGCGCGAGTTGAACAAGGTGGCGTGGGATTCGCTGCCGCTTGATCTGGCAATCAAAAAAGTCAAGGGCGACGGCTCGCGCAAGCTGGCGATTTTCGCCGACGCCGATTGCCCGTTTTGCAAGAGGCTTGAGACCGAGATGAAAGGCCTCGACAACGTCACCATATACACCTTCCTCTTTCCGATCGATTCGCTGCATCCCGAGGCGGCGAAGAAATCGGCGCAGATCTGGTGTGCGCCCGATCGGACCAAGGCGTGGGACGATTGGTTCGAGTCGGGCAAGCTTCCGGATAACAAGGGCGACTGTCCAACGCCGATCGCGCAGACCGCAAAGCTAGGTGAGAAGTACCGCGTCAACGCGACTCCGACGCTCATCTTCGCGGACGGTTCGGTGACTCCCGGGGCGCTGCCGCTGGCACAGATCGAGGCGGAGATGAAGCGGGCCGATGCCGACATGAAGAAGCCGGCGACAGCGGCGCAGAAGTAAGACGCGCGAGGGAGACCTGAGGAGACTCCATGGCGATTCTCGACTTCATCAAGAAACAGTTCATCGACATCATCGAGTGGACGGACGACTCACGCGACACGCTTTCGTACCGCTTCCCCGACGAGGACAAGGAGATCAAGCGCGGTGCCCAGCTAATCGTCCGCGAATCGCAGACCGCGCAATTCGTCTATCTGGGCCAGTTCGGAGACACCTTCACCCCAGGCAAGTATGAGCTGACGACCGACAACATCCCGATTCTGACGGACCTCAAGGGGTGGAAATACGGTCTGGAATCGCCGTTCAAGGCCGACGTCTACTACGTCGTCACGCGGTTATTCACCGGTAACAAGTGGGGCACGGCGAATCCGGTGATGATGCGCGATCAGGACTTCGGCATCGTACGGCTGCGCGCCTACGGCATCTACGACTTCAAGATCGTCGATCCCAAGCTGTTTCTGAAGGAAGTGGCCGGCACCGACGATCACTTCCGGCTGGACGAGTTCAACGACACCATGCGCTCGCGCATCGTGAGCGTTTTCTCGGAAGCGCTGGCGCAATCGAAGATACCCGCGCTCGACGTCGCCGCACGCTATGCTGAGCTCGGCCAGGCGCTGCTGCCCTTGATCAACCCGCAGACCACGGCGAAATACGGGTTGGAGGTCGCGAGTTTCGTGGTCGAAAATGTCTCCGTGCCCCCGGAGGTCGAGCAGGCGATCGACAAGCGCTCGAGCATGGCCGCTGTCGGTAACCTCAACGACTACGTCAAATTCCAGATGGCGCAGGGACTGGAAAAGGGCGACGGTGGTCCGGGAGGCATGGCGGCGCAAATGGCGGTGGGCATGGCGATGGCGCAACAGATGATGAACCAATCCGGCGGGATTCTCGGCGGACAGGCGACGCCGGGCATCGGTGTTGCTGCCGCCGGCGGAGCCGCGCCTGAGCTGCTGACGCCGGCGCAAGTGGCGCAGCTTTTGGGCGTCGCCGAATCCGACGTTCTCGCCAGCCTGGAAAAAGGCGACATCAAAGGCAAGCAGATCGGCACGCAGTGGCGCGTGGCTCGAGCCGCTGTCGACCAGTTCCTGCACACCTGAAACAACTATGTCTCGTTTTGCGCTGACGGCGCGCTTCGCGCTCGGGCTTTTCTTGGTCGTGTTGCTCGCGAGCGGTGTCGCATACGCGCAGGATCCGCGCGCCAGTCTGGCGCAGAAGGCGGCGCTTCAGTTTCTTGCGCTGACCGACAAGAACGATGCCAAAGCAAGCTGGGAAGCTGCCGGCAAGCAGTTTCAGAAAGCGATCACGCCGGAACGTTGGAAGGAAGCGCTCAACGACTTGCGAGGGCCGCTGGGTCCGACAGTCGGGCGCACGTTGTTGTCAACCCGGTTCACCGACAAATTCCCTGGCTCATCCGCGACTGGAGAGTATGCGTTGCTAGAGTTTCGGGCGAGCTTCGCCAAGCGAACCAGGGCCCGTGAGACGTTGACAGTCGAGCGCGAGGCCGACGGCGTGTGGAGAGTTATAGGCTATTCCATTCGCTGATCGGCGCATTCGATGGACGAAACGATCGCCCAGCAGAAGTTCGCGTGTCCAGCGTGCGGTGCCGAGGCGATCTGGAATCCTGGCAAGCAGGCTCTGGTCTGTCCCTTCTGCGGCACTACGTCCCCGGCCAAGCTGGACGCCGACACCGGTCGTGTCGTCGAGCATGATCTGGTGGCCGCGCTTCGCGGCATCGGCGATGATAAGCGCGGCTGGCAGGCGGAAAAGCGCTACATCAAGTGCCAGAGCTGCCAGGCGATTTCGGTGCTCGATCCGCAACGCCAGGCGCAACGCTGCGAGTTCTGCGGCTCGGCGCAACTGGTGCCCTACGAGCAAACCAAGGATGCTTTCCGTCCCGAGAGCGTGTTGCCGTTCAAGGTCGGCGAGGATCGCGCGCGCGACGGAATTCGCGCATGGTACGGCCGGCTGTGGCTCGCGCCGAACGCGCTCAAGCGACGCGCGCTCACCGACACGGTCAAGGGCCTCTACCTTCCATACTGGACTTTTGACGCTCACGTTGACGCTTCGTGGACGGCGGAAGCGGGGCATTACTACTACACTACCGAGACGTATACCGACGGCAGCGGACGCACCCAGACTCGGCAGGTTCAGCACGTGCGTTGGGAGCCTGCCGCAGGGCGGCTGCAGCATTTTTTCGACGACGACCTGATCTGCGCTTCGGTTGGCGTGCACTCTGCGCTGATGCGCGGGATCGAGCCCTTCCCAACCAAGGAGCTCGTGCCCTACGATGCCGGCTACGTCGCTGGATGGGTGGTAGAACGCTATCAGATCGATCTCGTTTCCGCGGCCAGGGGGTCGCGCGAAGCGATGGACGCCAAGCTGCGGCAGATGTGCGCCGCGCAGATACCCGGCGACACCTATCGCAATCTCAACGTGCGGGCGGACTATTCGGCGCAGACCTTCAAGCACATCCTCGCTCCGGTATGGCTGCTAACGTACAACTATGGTGCGCGCGCATTCCAGGCGGCAATGAACGGTGTGACCGGAGCAATTCAGGGCGAGTATCCGAAGAGCTGGATCAAGGTCACGCTGCTCATCATCGGCATCCTGATCGTCTTGGCAATCGCGATTTCCCTGGGCAGTCATCGTTGACCTCGTGGAGAAATCGACGGCAATGAAGAACGCGATCATCACCGGCGTCTCGCGCGGGCTTGGCGAAGCGCTCGCGCTCACACTGTTGCAGCGCGGTTTCTCTGTCACCGGGATTGGCCGCAACAACAGCAACAAGCTTGGCGGCGAGCGCTACCGATACGTGTCCTGCGATCTCGCGCGCGCGGGGAACATCGATCCCGGAGTTGCTCCGGTGCTGCGGGAGATCGCTGGTTCGCGCCCCCAATACGTGTGCCTCGTCAACAACGCGGCGACCGTCGAGCCGCTGGGCGTGTTCGGAGCCATCCCAGCCGAGGGCGTCGCGGCTTCGCTGACTCCCAACCTCGTGGCGCCGGTGCTTCTGGCGAATTTGTTCTGTCGCGTGTTCAACGACGCGACGCTGCAACGCCGGATCATCAACGTGTCTTCGGGTGCCGCGCAGTCAGCGCTGCTCGGCGGAGGCCTTTACTCGATCGCCAAAGCAGGCCTGGAAATGCTCACCAAGCAGCTCGCTGCGGAGCACGATGCAGCGACGTTCAGGGCGATCACCATACGACCGGGAATCATAGACACCCCAATGCAGCAGTTCGCACGCAGCCAGTCGCACGACGTGCTACCTAGTGTGGCCATGTTCAAGGATTTTCACGAGTCGGGGCAGCTCGTCGCCCCCGATGTCGTCGCCGCGAAAATCGCCGACAAGCTCGTGCTCGGGGACGTCGACCAGGGGCGCACCTATCTCTACAAGGAACTGTAGCGACGCTCGCAGCGAAAGCTGGTGCCGCGGGGAAGACCGCGCTATTGGCGGCGCAAAGGCTGAACTCGGTAGTCCAGGCGGCTGCCCTGGGCCCCGGCTTCCCACATCAGACAGTAGCCCCGCGCACTATCCGCAACGAATACGCCCGACTCTTCAGTGGTTGACGCGACGTCGATCGGAAGGATTACGGCGTTACCTTCGTGGTAATGAATGTTGAAGGACACCGGCGGCTGCGCGTTGAATCGATACGAGATGCGCTCGTCACGCTCGAGCGCCATGCATTCTTCGTGTATCGCGTAGCCTCCCAGCTCTACACCGGAGATGACCCTCGCTGTTTCGAGCCGCTGGATCTCGCTGGAGCAACCGTAGAGCGCGACGAGCAGCAGCGCACGAGCGGGGATCATCGGGCGCGGCGGCCATCGCCGCGCCGGCGCACGCGCCAATCCTCGACCAGCAGCGCCCAGCGCTCGTGATCACGCCAGCGGGCGTCGATCTTGAGATACCGTCGCGAAAAACCTTCGCGGACGAATCCGCCGCGGCGTACCAGTTCGATAGAGCGATGGTTCGCCGGCTGGATGTTGCACTCGACGCGATGCAGGCGAAGGCTGACAAAGGCGTAGCGCAGCGTGAGCTCGAGCCCTTCGTGCATGTAGCCGCGGCCCGAGTGCGGCGCCAGCGCGTAGTAGCCCAGATAGGCGCTGCGCATGATGCCGTAGAAAATCTGCGACAGATCGAAAACGCCGGCGATTGCGTGATCCTCAAGTCGGCAAACCAGAAGCGTCTTGAACGCCAGACCACGGCAGCGCGCGAGCATCGCTGCGTACGCTCGGGTCGTCGCCGGCGGACGCGTCCACTGTCGGTGGATGGCGCGACTCGCCCGCACTGCCGCGCAAAACACCTTGGCATCTCCGGGCACTGGCCTGCGCAAGTACACAGCGGTCCCGTCGACGAGCGCGGAGTTTGGCGCTGGCATAATGCCGATTCTAACAAGGCGCCTGATGTGATGATCGACGGAACAGGACTGCGATGAGTAAATGGGTTGAGGGAAGGATCGTCGGCAACCGCCAATGGACCGACCGGCTCGTTTCTCTACAGATCGCAGCGCCCGAAGTCGGTTTTATCGCCGGACAATTCGCGAGGCTTGCGCTGCCGGCGCTGCCAGGATCCAGGGAGGCCATGCTCGGTCGCCCTTATTCCTTCGTGAATCCTCCCATGCAAGCGCCGCACGAGTTCTACTTCAACGTGCTTCCCGAGGGACCGTTGAGTCCGCGCCTGGCGCGGCTCAATCCGGGTGAACCCGTGTGGCTGCTCGATCGCGCCAACGGCTTTTTCACCATCGCCGAGCTTCCTGCATCGGAAGCGCTCTGGTGCCTCGCGACCGGAACCGGGCTGGGTCCATACCTGTCGATGCTGCGCACCGATGAACCATGGGAAAGATTCGAGAGGGTGGTCCTCGTGCACGCGGTGCGTTTCGCTCAGGACCTCTCTTACAGCGAGGTGATCGCTGCGCTCGCGACCAGGTATGCGGGGCGCTTCAGCTTTGTTCCATTCGTGAGCCGCGAGTCGCATCGCGGCGCCTTGCCCGGCCGCATTCCGGAGGCGATCGTCGACGGACGGCTGGAAGCGTGGACCGGAGCTCCGCTGACCGCCGCCAATTCGCACGCGATGCTCTGCGGCAATCCCGACATGGTGCGCGATACCCAGGTGGTGCTCGAGAATCGTGGCATGCGTCGCCACCGGCGCCGCGAACCAGGCCACTTCACGCTGGAGACGTATTGGTAGCCGTGCGAGAGCCCGGCGTCGCCAGCCCCCGCGCGAAGCGCGGGATCGACGGGGAATTGCGAGTCACGGCTTGCCGCCGACACTCGACGTTTCAACTGCTCAACGCAGTCTAGAGGCCGCTCAGCCCTTGATCTCGAGCAGCACGACGTCGAAGATCAGCGTCGCATCGGGCGGTATCACGCCACCGGCGCCGCGACTTCCATACGCCATGTCCGGAGGAATGATCAGCGTCCGTTGGCCTCCGACCTTCATCCCGGCGACTCCCTCGTCCCAGCCACGGATCACGCGCCCTCCGCCCAAGGGGAATGTGAACGGTTCGGAGCGGTCGCGCGACGAATCAAACTTGGCGCCTTTTTGACCTGGGGCGGCTGGATCGTAGAGCCATCCCGTGTAGTGGACAACGACCGTTTGACCTTTGGCCGCCTCGCGGCCCGTGCCGGGCTTAACGTCGATCTTCTGCAATTCTTTCATTTTGGCATCCATCTTGCTTTGTATTGGTGCAGCGCCCTTTTCGGGAGCTTGGCCTATGGCGTTTTCAGTTGGGCTCAAGCAGCAAATGCCCGCAATGAGCGCAAGCGTGAATAGGCGCGTAGAGGAGTCAGCGCGATCCATGTCATCCTTTCTGCCGATACCAGCGGCGCGCATACGCGTGGAAAATCGCGTGGGACGAAGGGTAGCACGAGTTCGCCATGGGCTTTTGCGCTGGGGAAAGTTTTGGGCTATAAGTCAACGTTCCGCCGCATCCGTCCGGCGCGGCGTTCGATGGAGTCCCGATGAGCACGATTACTCGTGCAGGCCAGCCTCGCCCGGATCGTCGCCCGGCCCAGAGCAGATCATCGGCATCGGTGAAATCCATGCTTGGATTCCTGAGTCCGCAGGCTAAAGACGCGGGCGATCCGCTGCAGAACGCCAAGTCGGCAGCTGCCTGGCTGCGGCAGCTTCCGGCGCTCGACGTCATCGGCCGGCAACAGCACGTGATCCAGGCGCTCGATACGATGCGCAAAGCGCAGCGCGCCATCGATCCAAATCGAATCGCCGGCATCCAGTTTGTCGATGCAGCCCTCGGCGCCGATCGGCGACAGCTCATCAAGCAATATATCGAAAACGTCGACAACTCGCCCAAGCTGGCAGATCGCATCTGGCAGGCGCTGTGGGAGATGAGCCAGTCGTTCATGCTCGCCTACCAGATGGCGCTCGAAGCGGCGACGGCACAGGGGGAGAACGCGCGCTGGCGGTCGGCGCTGCCTTTGCTGTTCGTGCGTCTGGTGCACTTCTACGGCACGGATGCCAAGCTACGCGTTTTCAAATACGAGCGATGGATTCCCGCGAAGTGGCTGGAATTGCATCAGACGTACCTTCGCGCCTGCGAGATGCAGTGCGATCGTCAGTCCGTCGCGCTGCCTGCCGCGGGGTCCGCGGCGCAGCCCTGGTCTGCCGAGCAGGAATACCTCTACGTGCTCCTGGTGCACCAGCTCAACACCGGCAACCTGTCGCCCACCGAGATTGACTGGGCCAGCTCTCAGCTGCGCGCCTGGAGCAGGCGTTTGTCGCTGGAGCAGATTCCCAGATCGGTTGAAGGATTCTTTGTCGATCTGGCGGGCCGCGAGGGCATGGTGAGGCGCACCGGCAACGATCGCGGCTCGATGCTGCGCTATCTCGACACAACGCCGCTCGCCGACGGCATGGAACGCGCGATCAACGCGCTGCGTGATGCCGAAATGACCGATCAAGGGCCGGTGGCGGTGATCAACCAGCAACGGCTTGCAGTACTGCGCAAGATTCAGCCTGCGATGTCGCCGTCGTCGCATCCGGAGCTGCGCAGAGACCCGCGCGTCGCGGTCGCAGTCTCGGCGCGAGTGCGCATCGGTCTCTCGCGCATCTGTCAGGACCTTTCGGCGAAGGCAACGGAAGAGGCGCCCGAAGCAAGCTCCTCCGGCACCGAGCAGATCGAAGTTTTTCCTGTCGCCGGCGCGCCGCGCGTGAGGCGCAAGGCACCGGTGGAAGACGATTCACTTTCGGCGAGCCTGTCGTCGTGGAGCGATCCGATGTGGGAAGTGAAGGATCGCAGCGTCGCCGGCCTTCGCATCGCCGCGAGCGGCGGCATCGGCCAGAGCCTTACGCTCGGCGCGTTGGTCGCGGTGCGCCAGTCGGACTCCGATGGCTGGCTGCTCGGCGTCGTGCGCCGCTTGAACAAACTGTCCAACGAGGAGGTCGAGGCGGGGGTCAACATCATCGCCGAGCGCATGGTCGCGGTCACGCTGGCGGCGAAGCGTCGCGCCAACGAAGACATGGGTTACGTCGTCGATGGGTTGGACATGTCGACCATGGGCGAGCGGTTCGCAGGCCTGTATCTACCGCCTCCGTCGCGACCGGACAAGCCTCTGGCGATGAAAACCGTGATCGTTCCGACCTCCGAATACCAGGAAGGTCGCAACGTACTGCTTACCACTACTAACTCGGTTTATACGGTATCGCTGCGCCACCTGGTCGAGCAGCGCCCAGAATGGAGCTGGGCGACCATTCAGATCGTCGAGAAAAAGGCGCGGGACGACAGCTAGACTTTCGCGCTCGATCGGCCTGTTCCCGGGTTCGTCCGTGTTGCACGCGTCCGTGCTGCCTTCTAAACGCAGCAGTGGTAAGACCGGAATCTTGGGCTTTCGCCGCCAGCGACTTCGCTAGTCCAGCGGTCTGAACTTCAATGTGAGATTGCGGCGGAACAAATCCGGGGAGTCGGGCCGCGGCAGCGGTGAGGCCTTGATGATCGCTCGCTGTACCGCCTCGTCGTAGGCGCGCACCCCACTCGATTTCTTGAGCTGCACGTCGATGATCTCTCCCGTCGGGAGTTGTACGACGTCGAAGATCGCCTCGGGGTTGCCGGCGATGTCGGGAGGCACGATGACGTTGCCCTTGATTTTCGCCTGAATCCTGCGGATGTACTCGTCGATCGCTTTTGCCTGAGCTGCAGCGGCGACCTGCGCCATGGCAACACGCTCACGCTCGGCCTGTGCCCTGAGAGCCGCCTCCTCCCGCGCCTGACGCTCGCGTACCTCTGCGAGCCGCTTTTCCTCCTGCTTCTTCTTTTCTGCCTCGCGCTTGTCTGCTTCGCGCTTTTCCGCTTCCTTGCGCTCCTTTTCCTTGCGTTCGCGCTCTGCTTGTTCCTGTTTCGCCTTGAGCTCGATCTCGGCCCTGCTCGGCGCGGGAGGCTCGACCCTGGGTGCAGGCTTGGGCGGTTCGGGTTGCGGCTTGGGCGGTTCAGGTTGCGGCTTGGGCGGTTCAGGTGGTGGCTTCGGGGGCTCGGGCTGCGGCTTCGGTGGCTCCGGCAGCGGCTGTGGTTGCGGCGCGGATTCTGTCTTCGCGGGTGAGGGCGGCGCGTAGAGCTCGACGGTGACCGGCTCGAGCTTGCGGTTCTGCCAAGTGACGCTGAATATCAGGAAGGCGATAAAGCCGAGGTTGACGACGGCGGCGAGAATCGCGGCAAACCACTTGCCGGCCGACCTCTCCGTCGTTCGCTGCTCGCGCATGACTCTTCAGCTTTGCGGCGGCTTCGCCAGCAGCCCGACTTTGCGCACGCCGTTTTGCTGCAGCATGTCGAGCACGCCCATCACTTCCTCGTAGCGTGCCGATTTGTCTGCAGAAATCACCACCGCCTGCTCGGGATTCTTTGCCTGCCGGTCTTTGATGCGACTGATCAGCTCGTCGCGCGAGACGCGCTGTGGAGGTGTCGCCCCTTCTTTCAGCCATAGCGATTGATCTTTTCTCAGCGTTATTTCAAGGGGCAGCACTGGCGCCGCCAGCTTGGTCCCCACGCTCGGAAGCTCGATCACCCCAGGATTGATCAGCGGTGCGGTGATCATGAAAATCACGAGCAGCACTAGCATCACGTCGATGTAGGGCACGACGTTAATCTGATTGATCTGCTTGCGCGGTCTAGGCATCTGGTAGTCCCCGGACTTCACCCCTGCCGCTGCAGGATGTTCGAGAATTCCTCGATGAAGGTCTCGAATCGCGTTGCCAGCCGGTCGACGTCGTGGGTGTAGCGGTTGTACGCGACGACCGCGGGTATCGCTGCGAACAGGCCGATCGCGGTGGCGATCAACGCCTCGGCAATTCCGGGCGCGACCTGCGCCAGCGTCGCCTGACTTACGTTCGACAAGCCGCGGAACGAATTCATGATGCCCCACACCGTTCCGAACAGGCCGATGTACGGGCTCACCGATCCGACGGTGGCGAGCCCTGCCAGATTGGCCTCTAAGAGATCGATCTCGCGCTGGTACGAGGCACGCATGGCACGGCGCGCGCTATCCATGGTCGCAGCCGAGGAGGAGCCCTGCTTGCGATGCTTGGAGTATTCGCGGAAGCCGGCCGAGAAAATGCGCTCCAGCGCGCCGCCTTCGCGCGCCTGGCTCGCGCGCTGATACAGCGCGGTCAGGTCGCCGCCCTTCCAGAACTCGTCCTCGAAGGAATCGGTGGATGACGCTGCGCCCCTCAACGCGAACAGCTTAAGAAAAATCTGCCACCACGACCACAGCGAGAGCAGCAGAAGCAGCACCAGGATGGTCTGCACCACGAAGCTCGCGTGGGCCACCATCGCGACGAATGAAAGATCCGGATGCAGGTTCAAGCAATCTCCTCAGGAGCTCGTTCGTTGATCTTGGCGGCGAGCGATGGCGGGATGCGGGCAGGTCGCCAGCTTTGCCGATCGAGACACGCCAGGGTCACTCGTGCGTGAACCAGCCGGGCGCCCTGGCGCGTCACGTCCTGCAGGGCGATGAGGCGGCTACGGCCCCGCTCGGCGACCGAGAAGGTCACTTCGAGCACTTCACCCAGTCGCGCCGGTTGCGTGTATTCGATTTCCAGGCGGTGGACAACAAATATGGCCTTATGTTCGCGCTCGAGCACCGTTAGCGGAAATCCCATCGCGGCGAGCCACTCGGTCCGGGCGCGCTCGAGAAAGCGCAGATAGTTGGCGTAATAGACGACGCCGCCGGCATCGGTGTCTTCGTAGTAAACGCGAACCGGCCAGCGAAAGGGTTCGCGAAATGCAGACGTCATTCCGAAAACAGTTGCCCGGCACTTGCAGGAGGCGCAAGCCCAAAGTGGCGGTACGACAATGCGGTGGCCACGCGCCCGCGATTGGTGCGCTGGAGAAACCCCTGCTGGATCAAAAAAGGTTCGAGCACGTCTTCGATGGTGTCGCGCTCCTCTCCGATCGCCGCCGACAGATTGTCTATACCGACTGGTCCCCCGGAGAATTTGTCGAGCACGCAGCGAAGGAGCTTGCGGTCCATGACGTCGAGCCCGGAGGCATCGACGTCGAGCATCTTTAGCGCATCATCCGCGACGGCGCGGGTGATGTTCCCCGTCGCACGAACCTCGGCGTAGTCGCGCACGCGGCGAAGCAGGCGGTTGGCCACCCGCGGCGTGCCGCGCGAGCGGCGAGCGATTTCGAGCGCGCCTTCGGGCTCGATCGCAATGGCCAGCAGTTTCGCCGAGCGGCTGACGATGCGGGTAAGTTCCTCCGGCGAATAAAACTCCAGCCGGGCGACGATGCCGAAACGATCGCGCAGGGGATTGGTGAGCATCCCTGCCCGAGTCGTCGCCCCGACCAGGGTGAACGGCGGCAAGTCGAGCTTGACGCTCCGCGCGGCGGGGCCTTCGCCGATCATGATGTCGATCTGGAAATCCTCCAGCGCCGGATAGAGAATTTCTTCGACCACCGGCGACAGGCGATGGATTTCGTCGATGAACAATACGTCATTGGGCTCGAGGTTGGTGAGCAGCGCAGCGAGATCGCCGGCGCGCTCGAGCACGGGACCCGATGTCTGGCGCAGGTTGACGCCAAGTTCGTGGGCGATGATGTGCGACAGCGTCGTCTTGCCAAGCCCGGGTGGGCCGAACAACAGGACGTGATCGAGGGCTTCACGCCGCTTTTTCGCCGCCTCGATAAAAATCGAGAACTGACTCCGGATCTTCTCCTGACCGATGTATTCGTCCAGCACGCGCGGACGCAGCGTTCTCTCGACTGCTTCCTCCTGCGGGCTGGCGGGCGCGGCGGCGATCAGCCTGTCGGTTTCGATCATGGTCAATAGCTTTTCATGCCTTCGCCAGCACCTTCAGCGCATGCCGGATCCCATCGGTAACGGCGATGCCCTCGGGCAGTTCTTTCACCGCGTGCGCCGCTTCCTTGTCGCTGTAGCCCAGCGATACCAGAGCATTGAGTACGTCTGCTGCGACCGGCGCTGGGCGATGCACGCCGACGGTCGTGGTGACGTCCGCTCCGAGCTTGTCCTTGAGCTCGAGCAACAGACGCTCCGCGGTTTTCTTTCCGATGCCCGGAATTCGTGTAAGCCGTCCCGACTCCTGCAGAGTAACGGCCTGAGCGAGCTCCGCCACGGAAAGTCCCGACAGTACCGAGAGCGCCGTTCGCGCGCCGATGCCGCTGATCTTGATCAACTGACGAAACGCACGGCGCTCGCTTTCGGAGCCGAAACCGAACAGCAGATGGGCGTCCTCGCGCACGACCAGGTGCGTGAACAATGTCACCGCCTCGCCGACTTGAGGAAGGTTGTAGAACGTGCTCATCGGCACGTCGACCTCGTAAGCGACCCCTTGCACGTCGAGCAGTATCTGCGGCGGATTTTTCTCGACCAGCGTGCCGGAGAGTCGGCCGATCATGGGAGCACATGAAAATGAATCGGCGCATTATCGCACGGGAGTTCAGAGGACTCGTCCGCGGCGCACGCGACGACCGTTGCGGAGCAGCGCACCCAGACCTTCGCCGCCGTGCGCATGGCAGATGGCGCAGGCGAGGGCGTCGGCGGCGTCAGTGGACGGAACCGCCGGCAGCACGAGCAGCCGCCGGACCATTTCCTGCACCTGCTCCTTGGCGGCCTTGCCATGGCCGACGACGGCCTGCTTTACCTGCAGCGCTGTGTACTCGATGACGGGGAGCTCTGCGAGAACCGCTGCCGAGATCGCAGCGCCGCGCGCCTGGCCGAGCATGAGTGTGGATTGCGGATTGGCGTTGACGAAGACTTTTTCGACTACGACTTCGGTCGGGTGGTGCGCGACAATGACGCTTCCCAGATCGCGCAGGATGGTTGCCAGCCGCAACGGCAGCTCGCCTGATGTATTGCGAATGCAACCGCTGGTGACGTAGTGCAGGCGGCCGCGATCGGCGACAATCATTCCGAACCCGGTGACGCGCAGCCCGGGATCGATGCCCAGAATGCGGCGGGTGGTCACGCCTTGCATCAGTCTGCTATCACGGCGTTGGTATAGACTTCCTGCACGTCGTCGATGCTTTCCAGCGCGTCGAGCAGCTTTTGCATGGTGACCGCGCTTTCGCCGGTGAAAGAAACCTCGGTCGAAGGCTTCATCGTGAGCTCGGCAAACTCGGGCTTCAAGCCCGCCCGGGTGAGCGCGTCCTTGACTGCGACGAAGTCGTTGGGCGCGGTGATCACCTCCAGCGAGCCATCGTCGTTGCTCACCACATCCTCTGCGCCCGCCTCGAGCGCAGCATCCATGAGCTGGTTCTCATCGGTTCCCGGCGCGAACACGAGCTGTCCGCACTGCTTGAATAGAAATGAGACCGAGCCGTCGGTTCCGAGATTGCCTCCGTGCTTGGAAAATGCATGGCGCACGTCGGCGACCGTACGCGTCCGATTGTCGGTGAGGCAATCGACCATCACCGCCGCGCCGTGGATGCCGTAACCCTCATAACGCACCTGCTCGTAGCTGGCATTTTCCAGTCCACCGGCACCGCGCTTGATCGCGCGCTCGATCGTGTCCTTGGGCATGTTGTTGTCGACCGCCTTGTCGACAGCGAGGCGCAGGCGGGGATTGCTAGACGCATCGGGGCCGCCGAGTTTTGCGGCGACGGTGATCTCGCGAATGAGGCGGGTGAAGATCTTGCCGCGCTTGGCATCGCTGGCGGCCTTGCGATGCTTGATGTTGGCCCACTTGCTGTGGCCGGCCATGGACGAAAAAACCCATGTCGAAAAGTTGGAATTATACGCGCCGCTCGAGAGAGGCAACGACGCGAGAGTCCGTGCGAGGGCTCACGGAGCGCTCCTTGCGTGCACGGCAATGGCAGGCCGCGGCTCCTCGATCGAGCGCGGTTTAGAGAAGGCCTTGCTGCTTCAGAAACTGGGCGAGCACCTTGAGGCGAACCTGGCTGTCGTTGATTTCGAGCATGCTCTGCTTGATAGCCAAGGGCAGTGGCAGCAGCTCGGCGAGGCGATAGCCCACCCAGGAGGCGTCTCCCAAGTCCGGTTCAGCGGCGAAATTCTCGCGCCCGACGCGAGCGATCAGCAACTCGAGCAACCCCGCCAGCGGACGATAGTCATCGGCCAGCGCAATCGCCGGCTCGGGCGGAATCGCCGTTACCTGGCCGACGACGAGGCCATCTCCACCGATGCTGTGCGAATGCACCTGAAAGCGGTCACCACCTTCGGTTTTCAGGTGGAGAATGCCCAGCTGCGGAACGTCGCATGATGTGATGCGCGCCAGTGTTCCGATCGGCGCGAAATCCGGCGGCTTGGTCTGCGGTCCGGGGCGGGCGACTTCCTCGCCGTCCTTGAGCAGGCACACGCCAAACGGCTTTTCATCCTTGAGACACGCCTTGGTCATCTCGATATAGCGTTGCTCGAAAATCTTGAGCGGCAGCATTCCGCCGGGAAACAGCACGGTCTTGAGCGGGAACAACGGGACTGTGGAGGGCGATCGTGATGCAGCCCCGCGAAGCAGCGAAAACATGAGGTGGGTTCGCGTCAGGTGCGCTCGATCGACGGAGCGGCGGCCCTGGCTGCGCCCCAGCGCGGACCCAGGGCATGATCGACGCCGAGCTGGTCGAGAATGCGTGCGACGATAAAGTCGACCAGATCGTCGATGGTTTGCGGACGGCCGTAAAAGCCCGGCGCGGGAGGCAAGATGACCGCCCCGGCGCGCGACAGTTTGAGCATGTTTTCCAGGTGAATCGCCGACAGAGGTGTTTCGCGCGGCACCAGCACTAACGGCCGACGCTCCTTGAGCATTACGTCGGAGGCGCGTTCAATGAGCGTGTCGGCGAGGCCCGACGCGATCGCTCCCAGCGTTCCCATGCTGCATGGACAGATCGCCATCGCGTCGGCAGGGTTCGATCCGGAGGCGACCGGTGAGAACCAATCCTCGCGTCCGAACACGGTGAGCTGGCCGGGCTGCGCTCCGTAGCGCTCGGAGAAAAACGCTGCAGCCGCAGCAGGCTGGGTCGGGAATGTCAGATCGAGCTCGTGGCGCGCCACGATCTGCGCGGCCGGCGAATAGAGCAGATACACTCGCACTCTCGCCGCAAGCAGGCACTCGAGCAGGCGCAGCCCATAGGGAAGACCGGATGCACCGGTGAACGCCAGCGCGATCGTGCGTGGCCCACTCATGCCGTCATCTTGGCTGAGGCCATTGAAGCGTTCGCCGATTGCTCGAGCTCGCGATGGCGAATGAGCACCTGGTAGCGGCCGGCGAACGCGCGCGCCAGTCGCTCGACCAGGTAGACCGAGCGATGCCTACCGCCCGTGCAGCCGATCGCGACAGTCAAATAGATGCGATTGTCGCGAGCGTAGTCCGGAAGCCAGCTCGCCACGAAATGATAGATGTCGCGATACATCCTTTCCGACTCGGGTTGGCGTTCAAGGTACTCGATGACTTCCGGATCGACACCGCTCTTCGGGGCGAGTTCCGGCTCCCAATAGGGATTGGGCAAGCAACGGACGTCGAACACGAGGTCGGCGTCGAGCGGGACGCCGTGCTTGTACCCGAAGGACTGGAACAGCAGCGTGAGCCGGGACGGATCCACGCTGATGAAATCCTTGATCCACAAACGCAACGCCGCCGCCGAAAGCTCGCTCGTATCGAAGCGATAGCCGAGCGATCGCACGTCGGCGAGTCGTTCGCGCTCGAACTCGATCGCCTCGGTGAGCGTGCGCTGCTCATTCGAAAACGGATGCCGTCGGCGCGTCTCGGAGAAACGCTTGACCAAGGTCTCTGTCTTCGCATCGAGATAGAGAAAGCGTACGGTCCAGCCGTCCCGGCGCGCCGCCGCGATCGCTGGCGCGATGCCTGCGATACCTTCTGTCTTGACGTCTAGAACGATGGCTACGCGGTCCTGCTGGGCGGACTTGAGATGAGCGAGCAGCCCGGCGAGCTGCGATACCGGTAGATTGGAAACACCGTAGTAGCCGCTGTCCTCCAGCGCGGCGATTGCGACGCTTTTGCCCGATCCCGAGACGCCGACGATCAGCAGCAGGTCCATGGGAGCTTACGGCCTAGCCGCCGTCTTCCATGAGCTTCTGCTGCCGCTCGATGAACTCCTTGGTGCTGTCGATTCCCCGCTGGTTGAGCACGAAGTTGCGCACCGCGGCTTCGACCAGAACGGCGAGGTTGCGGCCTGCCGCGACCGGAATCGTCACCTTGCGAATCGGTACCGACAGGATTTCCTGAAAGGTCGCGCTGACTTGGAGCCGGTCGAGATCCGAGAACTGCTCGTTGCTATGGTCTTCCAGATGCACCATGAGCTTCAGCAGCTTGCGCGGCCGCACCGCGGTTTCGCCGAAAATAGTCCGGATGTTGAGCACGCCTATGCCGCGCACTTCGAGAAAATCCTTGAGCACCGCCGGGCAGCGTCCCTCGATGGTATCGGGAGAAATGCGATAGAGCTCGACGATATCGTCGGCGACCAGGCCGTTGCCACGGGAGATCAACTCAAGCGCAAGCTCGCTCTTGCCGATTGCGGAAGCGCCGGTGATGAGCACACCCATCTCCAGCACATCCAAGAAAACCCCATGCAGCGTCGTCGATTCGGCTAGAACGCGCGACAGATATAGGCGCAGCACGTCGACCACATGCGGCGAGGGCTGCGGCGATGTGAGCAGGGCGATGTGGTGCCGGTTGCACTCGTCAAGCAGGTGCGCTGGCGCGTCCTCGCCGTTGGCGACGATGATGGCCGCCAGCTCGGTGGTGAACAGTCGCCCGATCGATGCTTGAAGCGCGTCCTCGGGCAGTCCGCGCATGTAGCTCGCTTCCGCCGCTCCGATGAGCTGCACCCGGAACGGATGAATGAAGTTCATGTGTCCCACCTGGCCGACGGTCGGCTTGAGGTCCGCCTCCCCGGTCAGGACGCGGCTGCCGCCCTGGCGACCCGCGAGCCAAGTGAGGCTCAGTCGCTCGTGATTGTCGCCGAACAGGCGCTCGATGCTGACTTGACGGATGGCGCCGCTATCGTTCATTGCGGCTCCGGAACCCAGCTCTGGAACAAGCGATGCACATCAGCGGCATCGATCGCTGCAGCGATGCGCTCGCGGAAATCCTGTTCGCTGAACATCTCGGCAAGCTCGGAGAGCAGCTGCAGGTGCTCGTCGGTCGCTTGTTCGGGGACGAGCAGCGCAAAAACCTGCGCCACGGGCTTGCCGTCGGGCGCGTCGAAAGGGATCGGCTGATGCGGGCGCACGAACGCACCGAGTGCATGCTTGAGCCCCTTCAGGCGGCCGTGCGGAATGGCGATGCCTTGGCCGAGCCCGGTCGAACCGAGACGCTCGCGCGCGGAAAGGCTCGCCAGCACGGCGCCCTGCGGCAATTGCGCCTGCCGTTCAAACAACAGCGCGATTTGCTCGAAGAGCCGCTTTTTCGTCCCGGCGTCGACGTCGAGCATGATATTCGTCTCTGGCAACAGCGGCGCAATCCGGTTCATCGGGTGAACGGGTTTGACCGCGGCGCGATGCCGCTAGCGCGAGCGCTGCTTGCGCGTGCGAGCCGCCCCCACGTGCTTGGCGGACGCGGGCTGGTGGCGATGACCGTTTCTTTTTTCCTTGTAGCGCAACACCTGCCTGTCGAGCTTGTCGGCAAGTGCGTCGATCGCGGCATACATGTCCGGCTCCACGCATTCGGCATGGATATCTTTGCCGCGAATGTGCAGATTGGCGGTGATCTGCTGTCTCAACTTGTCGACGGAGAGAACCACGCTCACGTCGATGACGTGGTCGAAGTGCCGCGTGACGCGGTCCAGCTTGGTGGTGACATAGCGGCGGATGGCGGGAGTAATCGCGAGATGATGACCGGTCAGGTTCAGGTTCATCCAGCCTCCTTGGCGAGTCTAAATCGCCTTGCGTAGGTTCACTGGCGGAATCTGCAGCGACTCGCGGTACTTGGCGATGGTGCGCCGTGCGACCACGATCCCCTGGTCGCCGAGCAGATCGGCGATGCGGCTGTCAGTCAGCGGCGCCTTGGGGTCCTCGGCGCCGATCAACTGCTTGATCAGCGCGCGAATCGCCGTCGCCGATGCCGCGCCCCCGGTGTCGGTTGCGACGTGGCTGCCGAAGAAATACTTGAGCTCGTAGGTGCCGCGCGACGTTAGCATGTACTTCTGCGTGGTCACCCGGGAGATGGTCGACTCGTGCAAGTTCAATATCTCCGCGATTTCGCGCAAGACCATGGGGCGCATCGCAACTTCGCCGTGGTCGAAGAAGTGGCGCTGCCGGTCAACGATGGCCTGCGAGACCCGCAGGATGGTTTCGAAGCGCTGCTGGACGTTGCGAATGAGCCACTTCGCCTCCTGAAGTTGGGCGGCGAGCTGCTGGTTCGAAGACTCGCGATTTCTGGTCAGGATGTCGGCGTAGATGCGATTCAGACGCAGCTTGGGCATCGCCGCTTCGTTGAGCGCGGCCACCCAGCGTCCTCTCAGCTTGCGCACGACGACATCGGGGATGACGTAGTTCGCTTCGGTCGTTGCGAATTCTGCACCTGGCCGCGGGTTCAAGCTCATGATCAGCGCGCGTACGCCTCTCAAGCCGTCGTCGTCAGTGTGCAGCAGCCGCTTCAACTTGCCGAAGTCTCGCGCCGCGAGCAAAGGCAGGTGATGCTCGACCAGTTTGAGCGCCTCCGAGCGGAAGGGGGTGCATTCGGGCATGCCCTTGAGTTGAAGTGCAAGACATTCGGCGGCATCACGTGCGCCGACACCTGCCGGCTCCAGGTGCTGCAGATGCTTCAAGCCGATCGATAGCTCGTCGCCGTCGATTCCGAGCTCCTCGGGGAAAAGCTCGAGCAGCTCCTCGAGGGACGTCGTGAGGTAGCCGTCCTCGTCGACGGCGTCGATCAGTGCCGAGACGATCTGCCGGTCGCGCAACGGCAAGTTGAGCAGTGCAACTTGTTCGTTCAAGTGATCGCGCAGCGAGCTGGTCGCTACTTGCTGAGGAATGAATCTCTCATCGTCGTCGTCGCCAGCGCCGGATGCAGAACCCCAGTCGCTGCCGTCGCTTGCGGCGCCCGAGGTGAGATCCAGGTCAGCCGCGGACGACGTGTCGAGTCCGTCGCCCGGAGTGTCTGTCGCAGCGGAAGTCGAAAGACCCGGGGTGAAGGCGGCAGGCAGCGAAGCTGCGTCCTCCTCTTCGGCCTTCTCGAGGAGAGGGTTCTCCTGCAGCAACCGCTCGACCTCGGCATTGAGCTCGAGCGTGGAGAGCTGAAGCAGCCGGATCGACTGCTGCAGCTGCGGCGTCAGCGTCAAGTGCTGGGATAGCTTGAGCTGTAGCGTCGGTTTCATGGCCGTAACGCTCTGTAGCCAACATCAGAGCCGGAAGTGCTCCCCTAAGTAGACCTTTCTCACGCTTTCATTATAAACAATTTCGTCCGGTGTTCCCGAGGCCAGTACCCGGCCCTCGTTGATGATGTAGGCGCGGTCGCAGATGCCGAGCGTCTCCCGCACGTTGTGGTCCGTGATCATCACTCCGATCCCGCGTTCCTTGAGGAAGCCGATGATTTTCTGGATGTCGAGCACGGCGATCGGATCGATGCCCGCAAACGGCTCGTCGAGAAGGATGAAGCGCGGGCGCGTTGCCAGCGCGCGGGCGATTTCCACGCGGCGGCGCTCGCCTCCGGAGAGACTCAGCGCCGAAGCATCGCGCAGGTGTGAAATCGACAAGTCCTCCAACAATGCATCAAGGCGGTTGGCGATTTCGTCGCCGTCGATGCCCTGGAGCTCGAGGATCGAAAGGACGTTCTCCGCGACCGACAGCTTGCGGAAGATGGACGCTTCCTGCGGCAAGTACGAAAGACCGAGTCGCGCGCGAACGTGAATGGGCATGCGCGTCAAGTCCTCGCCGTCGAGCTGGATGGTTCCGCCGTCGGTCGCGACCAACCCAACGATCATATAAAAGCAGGTGGTTTTTCCTGCGCCGTTGGGTCCCAACAAACCGATCACTTCGCCGCTGTCGACGGAAAGGGAGACGTCGTGGACGACGATGCGCGACTTGTAGCGCTTGTTGAGCGCCTCGACCGACAGTGTGCTCATCGCGCGCTAGAGCGACGTCATTTGCCGGAGGGCTGGGAGAGTGAGTCGTCGGCCTTGAGCGGCAGTGGATTGCCGGCCTTGGGCGCAGCAGCGCTCCTGTCCTTGGACTGCGTGGCCGTTTCGTCCTTCGGCTGAGCGGCCTTGTCGTCCTTGGGTGAAGCGCCCTTGTCATCCTTGGGCGGCGCGGCCTTTTCCTCCTTCGGCTGCGGCTGGAATACGCCTCGGACGCGGGCGCCCAGCGGCGCCTCGCCGGCTTCAGGGGTCCGCGAGTCGGGGCGTCCCTCGGCTTTGAACACCTCGGTTCCGGCGTTGTAGGAAATGTAATTGCTGCGGATCTCGTCACCGCTTTTCTTGAGCAGCGCCCGGTCGAACAGTTCGAGCAGGCGCTTCTGGCCGTCGTACACCGCTCGCTGTGCGTAGCCTTCGTAGTATTCGTCGACGCCGTCGCGCTTTTCGCGAAAGCTCACCGGATTGCCGTAAGCCGTCGCCGACAGCGAGTTGTCCGGGTTCTGATGGAAAACGATGCGATCGGCATGAATAGTCATCGTCCCCTGGGTAACGACCACGTTGCCGGTGAGCTCGCCGTCTTTGCTCGAGAGATTCGCGCCTCCCGTATCGCCCTGATAGAAGATCGGCTTGTCGCGGTCGGATTTTTCGGCGTAGGCAAGCGGCGGCAGGGCGAGCGCGGCACAAGCGAGCGCGAACGGCAGACTTAAGAATCGGACCGCCTGCAGACGAGCATATCGGGGCGGCGACGCGAATGAGCGATACGGGCGACGGCGGCGCATGGGATTACTTCTGCGGCTGAAAGCTGCCGCTCACATGCGATCCGAACTTCACTATTCTGGTGCGATTGTCGAACTCCATGCCCGTAGCACGAATTATCCCACGCGGGTCTTCGATCGTCACTGGCTTGTCGGTGACGACGCGGTCCTCCTTGGGAATGACGTGAAGATACTCGCTGGTGAGCACCACCGGGCCGTCATGCGCATCTTCCGAGGTGGCGTCGCGCACGCCTCGCACGTGGCCGGAGAAATAGGCATGTTCGCGATCGCCGGTGACGGTCGCGCGATCGGCGGTGATCGAAAGCTTCGGCTTCCCCGGGTCGCTGAACGTGATCACCGGATCTTCGAAGTGAGTCGTGTCGTCGTCGGGATAGTGGCGGGCGACCTTGGCGATCAACGATTGCCGAACGCGACCCTCGGCGTCCAGGCTTTCCGCTTTGACGTCCTCGATGTAGACGTCCGGATCGTGGCGTCCGCTGCCGTCGAATGCGGGGCCGCCGGCCTGTATCTGCGCGTTCAGCCAGTACGTGAGCGCGGCGAGCGAGCCGAGTAGGAAGACTGGCGACCATGCGATCAAACGGTCGAAGGTGGCGCGCCTGAGCTTCATTGCGCGAATGCTTTGAGCATCGGCTGGAGCGCTCCGCGAGCGGTAAGAATCAACTCGCATGTCTCGCGCACGGCACCGGCGCCTGCGTCGGCGCGAGTCACATAATGCGCCTGGCGGCGAATCGTTTCGGGGGCATGAGGGACGGTGACAGCAAGTCCGCAGCGTGCGAGCAGCGCGAGATCGGGAAGATCGTCGCCGATGTGCGCGCATTCGTCGGCGGCGAAACCCAGCTCGCCGCGCAGCCGCTCCCAGGGTGCCAACTTGTTCTCCGCGCCGAGGATGACGTGCGCGACGCCGAGATGCCGCGCGCGTCGCGTCACTGCCGGAGTCGAGCTGCCGGTGATCCAGGCAACTACTACGCCCGACTCATGGAGCATCTTGAGCCCGAGACCGTCGAGCGTCGAAAAAGCCTTGAGCTCGCTGCCGTCGTCGGCGTAATAGAGCTTGCCGTCGGTAAGCACGCCGTCGACATCGCACGAAAGGAGGCGAACCCGACGGGCGCGTTCCAGTAATTCGGCGCTGTTCATGGGTGCGCGCTAGGCTGGCTCATGCCTCAGCCTCCTTGCACCTGTTGTCGCGAAAATGCCATCAGGTGCGTCGGCCTCGCGCCGTATTCGCCTGCCGTCGCGCCCTTCGGGCCTCGGCTACGCCGCGGCGGGCTCATACGACCTTGGCGCGGAACAGGTCGTGCAGATGCAGCGCTCCGACGAGCCTGCGCCGATCGTCGAGCACGAGAAGCTGACTCACCTTGGGAGGCGTCTCCATCAGCTCGACGCAGTCGATGGCGAGCCGATCCGCTTCGATGGATCTCGGGTTGCGCGTCATCAGCTTTTCGACCCGAACTGCGCTGAAATCGGTGACGCGCGACAGGCAGCGCCGCAGATCGCCGTCAGTGAATATTCCCAGGACCTGTCCGTTAGCATCGACCACTGCAGTCATACCCATCCCTTTGCTGCTCATTTCGACGACGGCTTCTGCTAGCGTGGCTGTCAAATGCACGGAAGGCACCGCAGTACCGGTGCGCATCACGTCGGCGACGTGAGTGAGCAGCCTTCGTCCCAGCGATCCACCCGGATGCGAGCGGGCGAAATCTTCCACCGAAAAGCCCCGGGCGTCGAGCAATGCAAGTGCCAGCGCGTCGCCGAGAGCGAGCGCAGCGGTTGTGCTCGCCGTCGGCGCGAGACCGAGAGGACAGGCCTCGTTATCGACGCTCGCGTCGAGGTGCACGTCGGCCGCCTGAGCCAGCGAAGATTGCTCGCTGCCGGTCAGTGCAATCAACTTGGCTCCCTGTCGCTTGAGATGCGGAACGAGCGACACCAGCTCGTCCGTCTCGCCGGAATTCGAAAGCAAGACGACGACGTCGTCGCTGGTGATCATGCCGAGATCGCCGTGGCTTGCCTCCGCAGCGTGCACGAAAAAAGCCGGCGTGCCGGTGGAGGCGAGCGTCGCGGCGAACTTGCGCGCGATGTGTCCCGATTTGCCGATACCGATGACCACGACGCGCCCGCGGCATGAAAGCAGCGCCCGCGCCGCGGCGAGAAATGCGCCACCGAGCCGCCCCTCGAGCGACGAGATGGCCGCTGCTTCGGTGGCGAGCACGCGTTTGCCCAGCGCGAGGGCGCGTTGCGGGTCGATATCACGTGCGGCGGAGACGCTTTGCACAGCCTCGGCAGTCATGCGGAAAGTATACCCTTTCGGCTCCTGCACCCGTCTCTCGCGCATGCTAAATTGAAGTGATGCCGCAAACGCTACAGCTGATTCTTGTCGTCCTCGCCGCCGTGGTCGTAGTGGTGGTTGCCTGTCGGCTGCTGCGGTTGCCGCCGATCCTTGGCTACCTCGCCGTCGGCACCGCGGTAGGACCGCGCGCGCTAGGGCTCGTGCCCGATACCGCCAACGTGCGCAGCATCGCCGAGTTCGGCGTCGTGTTCCTGATGTTCTCGATCGGTCTCGAATTCAGCCTGCCGCAGTTGAAAGCCATGCGTCGCGCGTTATTCGGTCTGGGGTTGGCGCAAGTAGCGATTACCACCATTCTGGCCATGATCGGCCTGCATCTCTTTCACTACGGTTGGCTCACCGGATTCGCTTTGGGTGGCGCGCTCGCCATGAGCTCGACGGCGATTGGATCGAAGATGCTCGTTGAACGCATGGAGCTGGGGTCGCCGCACGGCCGCGACATCATGGCTATTCTGCTGTTCCAGGATCTCGCCGTGGTCGCGTTTCTGATCGCGGTCCCGACGCTGGCCCACGGCGGCGACGATCTGTGGCAGGCGCTCGGCGTCGCCGGTCTGAAAGCTGCGGTCGTGCTGGCGCTGATCACGGGATGGGGCCAGAAGCCGATGCGAGCCTGGTTCAATCTGGTAGCGCGCCAGCGCTCCTCCGAGCTGTTCGTGCTCAACGTGCTGCTAGTGACGCTGGGCCTCGCCGGACTCACCGAGCTGTTCGGACTCTCCTTTGCGCTGGGCGCCTTTCTCGCCGGGATGCTCATCGCCGAGACCGAATACCGCTATCAGGTCGAGGAGGACATCAAGCCGTTTCGCGATGTGCTGGTCGGTGTGTTCTTCGTCAGCGTCGGCATGTACCTCGACCTTAACGCCGTCGTGTCGAGCCTGGGGTGGGTATTGCTCCTGCTGATCGGTCCGGTATTCGTCAAACTTTGTCTCGTCGTCTTGCTGGCTCGTCTCTTCGGCTCGCCACTCGGCGTTGCGCTGCGCACGGGGTTCTACCTGGCGCAGGCCGGCGAGTTCGCGCTCGTCCTGCTCGCGCTTTCCGCCGACTTGGGAATTGTCGGACGCGAGCTCACTCAGCCGGTGCTGGCGGCAATGGTGCTGTCAATGCTCGCGGCGCCGTTTCTCATTCAGTTCTCGGAGTCGGTCGTAAAACGATTGACTGCCAACGACTGGCTGGCTCGCGCCGCGCAGGTCACGCAGATTGCTGCGCGGTCAATGGCGCGGCAGAACCATGTGATCGTCTGCGGCTATGGTCGCAGCGGCCAGAATCTGGTGCGGCTGCTCGAAGCCGAGGACATCGGCTACATCGCGCTCGATTCCGATCCGCAACGCGTGCGCGAAGCAGCGGACGGTGGCGGCGTGGTTTATGGCGACGCGGGGCGGCGCGAAACGCTGATTGCAGCGGGGCTCGCGAAAGCCCGGGCAATCGCCGTGACTTTCGCCGACACGCCGACTGCCTTGAAGATCCTGCATCACGCTCATCAGGAGCGCCCCGACCTTCCGGTGATCGTGCGAACGGTCGATGACACCGAGCTCGATCGGCTGCTCGAGGCGGGCGCGGCCGAAGTCGTTCCCGAGGTGCTCGAAGGCAGCCTCATGCTCGCGTCGCATTCGCTACTGGTGCTTGGGGTTCCGCTCAATCGGGTACTTGCGCGCATTCGCGCGATTCGCGAGGAGCGATACAGCTTGTTCCGCGGCTTCTTCCACGGCGTTACCGACGCCGCCGACGCGGCGGAAAATCTGCAGCCACGGCTGCATTCGGTTCTGCTGACCGAGCGCTCTGCCGCCATCGGCAAGTCGCTGTCGGAAGTCGATCTCGGCGACGTGACAGTCACGGGCGTGCGCCGGCGCGGCGCTCGCTCGAGAGAGCCCGAGCCGCACTACGCTTTCGAAGCAGGTGATGTGATCGTGCTTCTCGGACGCCCGGAACAGCTCTCGCTCGCTGAACAAAAACTTCTCCAGCGTTGACGAACGAAACTCGCGGCGCTGAGGCGCCGCCGAGCAGTCGCCGATTTGTGGCGCCAAGCTGAACCCGCTACAATCGCTCTCCTTCCCGCGCAAGACAAGAACTTCCCCGCCGATGCCTGACGCACCGAGCGCTGTGTCCCACGTATTGCAGAACCCGACTGGCGATCGCCGTGGGCCGGCGGTCGAGCTGATCGACGTTTCGTTCGCGTACGATGTAAGACCGGTGCTGCGCGGCATCACCATGCGCGTTCCTCGCGGCAAGATTGTCGCGATCATGGGCGGCAGCGGTTGCGGCAAGACGACCATCCTGCGCTTGATCGGCGGTCAGCTCAAGCCCGACAGCGGAAAGGTGTTCGTCGCGGGCCAGTCGGTGCCCGATCTTGATGCCGACGCGCTTTACCACTTGCGGCGCAAGTTCGGAATGCTCTTCCAGTTCGGCGCTCTGTTCACCGATATGAGCGTGTTCGAGAACATCGCCTTCCCGATGCGCGAGCACACCGACTTGTCCGAGGAACTGATCCGGGATCTGGTGTTGATGAAGCTGCACGCGGTCGGCCTGCGCGGCGCTGCGAGCTTGATGCCCGCCGAGCTGTCGGGCGGGATGGCGCGCCGGGTCGCGCTGGCGCGTGCCATCGCGCTCGATCCCATGGTCGTGATGTACGATGAGCCCTTCGCCGGCCTGGATCCGATCTCGCTGGGAGTCATCGGTCAGCTGATTCGCAAATTGAACGACGCTCTGGGCATCACGTCGGTCGTCGTGACGCACGACGTCTACGAGTCGCTCAAGATCGTCGATTATCTCTACTTCGTGTCCGAAGGAAAAATCGTCGCCAGCGGCACCGCGGATGAAGTGCGCGCTTCCGCGGACTCGTACGTGCGGCAGTTCGTCGGCGGCGAGCCCGACGGCCCGGTCCCGTTCCACTATCCGGCACAGCCCTATGCTAAGGAACTGTTGACGCATGTACGGTGAAGTTTTGGGTGGCCTGGCGCACGGTCTGCGGCGCCTGGGCGGTGCGGTCACTGGCGGCATCAGCAAGCTCGGGTACGCCAGCCGATTCCTGTTCGCGGTCCTGTGGCATTCGCCCCAGGCCTTCCGGCGCATCCAGCTTACGCTGCGCGAGATCTACTTCGCGGGCGTGCTGTCGCTGGTGATCATTCTGATGTCGGGGATGTTCGTGGGCATGGTGCTTTCGCTGCAGGGCTACGAGACGCTCAAGCGCTATGGGGCGGATGAGCAGCTCGGCATCCTGGTGGCGCTGGCACTAGTGCGCGAATTGGGACCAGTGATCGCGGGGCTGCTTTTCGCCTCCCGCGCCGGCTCGGCGATTACCGCGGAGATCGGTTTGATGAAAACGACCGAGCAGCTCGCTGCAATGGAGATGATGGCGGTCGATCCGTTGGCGCGGGTGATCGCACCGCGTTTCTGGGGCGGCATCATTTCGCTTCCGCTGCTCGCCGCGCTGTTCTCGGCCTTCGGCATCTTTGGCGGCTACATTGTCGGCGTGCGGCTGATCGGCATCGACTCAGGCGCCTTCTGGGGTCAGATGCAGGCGGGAGTGGATTTCTGGCCCGACGTGACCAACGGCATCATCAAGAGCGTGGTGTTCGCGGTCGCGGTGTCGTTGATTGCTGTGTTCGAGGGCTACGATTCCAAGCCGACCGCAGAAGGCGTATCCACCGCCACGACCCGAACCGTCGTCATTTCGTCGCTGGCAATCCTGGCGCTGGACTTTGTGATGACCGTGTTCATGTTCCGCGGAGCCGGGACGTGAACCGCTCCGCAATCGATCTCTGGGTCGGCATTTTTGTCGCCATCGGGCTGGGAGCGATCGTGTTTCTGGCCCTCAAGGTTGGCAATCTGGTGACTATCGGCAACGAGCCCGGCTACCGACTCGAAGCTCGCTTCGACAACATTGGGGGCCTCAAGCTACGCGCTCCCGTGAAGGCTGCCGGCGTCGTCGTCGGGCGCGTCGAATCGATAAAGCTCGATGCGAAAAGCTACGAGGCAGTGGTCACCGTGCGCGTCGACCGTGGCTACGAGTTCACCAAAGACACGATTGCGTCGATCAACACCTCCGGCCTCCTGGGAGAGGTTTACATCAGCCTCGATGCCGGTGGCGATACTGCCATGCTCAGGGATGGCGAGCGGATCGCCAAAACTCAATCCGCAGTGGTTATGGAAAAGCTGATCAGCCAGTTCCTTTTCGACAAAGCGTCCGACGCCGGAGGAAACAAGAAATGAGACTCTGGTTGCGTACCCGCCGGACATCGCTGGCGTTGACAATGCTGCTGCTAGCGGGCTGCGCCGCAACGCCGTCGCGCATCGACCCGTTCGAGCCATGGAACCGGGCGATGTTCGAGGTCAATGAAGTGGTCGACGGGCACTTCGTGAAGCCGATCGCCGAAGGATACGTCAAGTATGTACCGGATCCGATCCGCACCGGCGTCGCCAACTTCTTCGGCAATATCGACGACCTTTTCATCGGGATCAACAACGTGCTCGAAGGCAACGGCAATCGGGCCGGCGATGACTTCGGCCGCGTGCTGCTCAATACTACCTTCGGGCTGGGCGGCATCTTCGATCTGGCGTCGATGATGGGAATCGAAAAGCACAATCAGGACTTCGGCATCACCTTCGGCAAATGGGGAATCGAGCCGGGGCCGTACCTGTTCATTCCGCTGTTCGGTCCAACCACCGTGCGCGACGGCACCGGAACCCTGATCCGATACTATCTCGGTCCGATTACCTACATCATCGAGGACGTCCCGGTACGCAACATCCTCTACGGCGTCGGCTATCTCAATGTGCGCGCGCAGGCGTTGGAAGCGGAGAGCGTCGTGAGCACGGCGGCGCTCGACAAGTACACCTTCATACGCAATGCCTATCTGCGGGCGCGGCGCTATCAGGTTTACGAAGGAAAGCCGCCGCCTGAGGAAAACGACGAAGGGCAATGACTCTCCCTCCATACCGCCGGAACCTGCGCACTTGGCGCGGTGTCTGTCGCTTCGAGGGCGAATTGCCCGCCAAGCTCAAGGACAAGCAATGACGCGCACCGTTGCATCTGTACTTCTGCTTTTCGCGCTTGTGGCGCCGCCGGCCCTGGCGCAGGAGGCACCCGACGCTCTGGTCAAGCGTGTGGCCGAAGACGTCCTCGCGACGATTCGCGCCGACAAGGACATCCAGGCCGGGAACCAGGCCAAGATCAGGCAGGTGATGGAAAGCAAGCTCGTCCCCAACTTCGACTTTCCGCGCATGACCGCGCTCGCCATGGGACGGAACTGGCGGTCGGCGACCCCCGAACAGCAAAAGCAACTCACCGACGAATTCCGTTCGCTGCTGGTGCGTACCTATTCGGGCGCGCTGGCTAACTACCGTGACAACACCATGGAGTATAAGCCGCTGCGGATGAATCCCGGGGACACCGAAGTTGTCGTGCGCACCGAGGTCAAGCGCTCGGGTCAGGCACCGGTGCAGATCGACTACAGCATGGAAAAGGTGGGCGACAGCTGGAAAGCCTACGACGTCGTCGTCGCCGGCGTGAGCCTCGTCACCACTTACCGCGACGAGTTCAACGACACGGTCAAGGCCTCCGGCGTCGATGGCCTGATCAAGACGCTGCAGAACAAGAACCGCGGCCCTGCACCCGCGCCGAGCGCTGCCAAGTGAGCGGACAGAAGGCCGAGCTCGACGCGAATGGTGAGCGCTGGGCAGTGACCGGCTCGCTGATCATGGACAGCGTCTCCGCGCTGCTGCATGCGAGCGCTGCACAGGCGCTGCCGGGTGCCGGCATCGTCGATCTCGCAGGCGTGGATCGCGTCGACTCCGCTGGCGTCGCGTTGCTCCTGGCGTGGCAGCGCCGGGCTGCCGCCGAAGAGCGCCGGCTGGTATTCTCCAGCGTGCCGTCGAGCATGGCTTCGCTCGCCGCGCTCTACGGCGTCCAGGAATTGCTGGCTCAGTGATTCGAGCGGGAACGCTTTAGTCTCGCACCCGTTACAGTCGATTCGCCCATGATCCCGGCGGTGGAGATCGTCGATGTCGCGCGCCGCTTTGGCGCGGTGCGGGCGCTCTCGGGCGTCGATCTCGCTGTCGAGCCCGGCGAATTCTTCGGTCTGCTCGGTCCCAATGGTGCCGGCAAGACAACGTTGATCTCCATCCTCGCCGGGCTCACGCGTGCCGACCGAGGCTCGGCACGCGTGCTTGGGCACGACGTGGTCGCCGATTACCGCATGGCCCGGCGCATGCTCGGAGTGGTGCCGCAGGAGCTGGTATTCGATCCGTTTTTCACGGCGCGCGAAACGCTGAAAATCCAGGCAGGCTATTTCGGCATCCGCGACAACGATGACTGGATCGATGAGATCCTGCATCACCTCGACCTGACGGCCAGAGCCGACGCCAACATGCGTGCGCTCTCCGGCGGAATGAAGCGCCGCGTGCTGGTGGGGCAAGCTCTGGTGCACAAGCCGCCGGTGATCGTCCTCGACGAGCCAACCGCGGGCGTCGACGTGGAGCTGCGACAAAGCCTGTGGGCGTTCATCCGCAAGTTGAACCGCGATGGCCACACCATCATTCTGACGACGCATTACCTGGAGGAAGCCGAGGCGCTGTGCAGCCGCATCGCCATGCTCAAGGCGGGAAAGATCGTTGCGCTGGACACCACGCAAAACCTGCTTTCGAGCTTTGCTGGACTCACCGTGCGCCTTACCGCAGCGGCTTTGCCGGAGGCTTGGCGCTCCAAGGTGCAGCGACAGGACGGACAAACGTATCTGTTGTCGCTCGCTGACTACTCGGAGCTCGAAACGTTGCTCGCCGCGTTGCGCGCCCAGGGCACGAGCATCGACGAGTTGTCACTGCAGGAAGCCGATCTGGAGCAGGTGTTCCTGCGCATCATGAAGCGTGCCGCATGAACGTGGCTCCGGTAACGGGTTCGGGGTGGCTCACACTGCTGTACAAGGAGCTGCTGAGGTTCTGGAAAGTGAGCTTCCAGACGATCCTCGCACCGATTCTCACTGCGCTTCTGTACTTGCTGATCTTCTCTCACGTGCTCGAGTCGCACGTCTCTGTCTTCGACGGGCGCGTACGCTACACCGCGTTCTTGGTTCCAGGTCTGGTGATGATGTCAGTGCTGCAGAACGCGTTCGCCAACAGTTCGTCCTCAATGATCCAGTCGAAGATCACCGGCAATCTCATTTTCGTATTGCTGCCTCCGCTCTCCCCGCTCGAAATTTTCGGTGCTTACGTGCTGGGTGCCGTGGTTCGCGGCATCGTCGTCGGGTTCGGCGTGCTGCTGGTCACCGTGTGGTTCGCGCCGCTCGCTCTGGAGCATCCGTTGTGGGCGTTGGCGTTCGCCTTGCTCGGCAGCGCCATTCTCGGCACGCTGGGGCTTATCGCCGGTATCGTGGCCGACAAGTTCGACCAGCTGGCGGCGTTCCAGAATTTTCTGATCATGCCCCTGACCTTTCTCTCGGGCGTTTTCTACTCGATCCACACCTTGCCGCCTTTCTGGCAGGCTCTGTCGCACTTCAATCCGTTCTTTTATATGATCGACGGCTTTCGCTATGGCTTCTTCGGCCTTTCCGACGTCGCCCCGGCAATTAGCCTCGCTTTCGTTGCCACCTGCACCGCGGTGCTCGGCGGATTGACCCTGTGGATACTCAAGAACGGCTACAAGCTTCGGCATTAGTCGCTTGAGGCTCGCGCTCCGTGACCGTTCCCGACGAAATCAAACGCGCTATCGAAGCCGGGTTCGCCTGCGAGCGCATCGAGGTTGCCGGCGACGGCCAGCATTTTCAGGCGCTGATCGTCAGCACAGCGTTCGAAGGTCTCACCCGGATCAAGCGCCACCAGCTTGTCTATGCCGCGCTTGGAGACAGGATGCGCCAGGAGATTCACGCGCTGTCGATGCAGACGCTGACGCCTGCGGAGTGGGAAGCCGCGCGATGATCCGAGTGATGATCCTCACCGTGGTCGGTCGACACGCTAGCGTGCGCTCGCCGATGCCAGCCAGCTGGCTTGCGCGGTTCACCGAGGTGACCCGTGGATAAGCTCGCCATCGAGGGCGGCGTACGCTTGAGCGGAGAAGTCCGTGTCTCCGGCGCAAAGAACGCCGCGCTGCCCATCCTGTGCGCAGCGTTGCTCACCCGCGAGCCTCTGGTGCTCGAAAACGTCCCCGAGCTCAACGATGTGCGCACCATGAGCAAGCTGTTGTCGCAGATGGGCGTGCGTTCCGAATCCTGCGATGGGGGAACCACGCTCGCCGCAGCGTCGATTGAGTGGCCGCTTGCCCCCTACGAATTGGTCAAGACGATGCGCGCGTCGATCCTTGCGCTGGGGCCGCTGCTCTCGCGCTGCGGCGAGGCCCGCGTGTCGCTGCCGGGCGGATGCGCCATCGGCTTGCGACCGGTCGATCAGCACATCAAGGGACTGCAGGCGATGGGTGCGGAGATCAATCTCGACCACGGCTACATCGACGCCAAGGCGAAGCAGCTCATCGGCACCCGCTTCGTGTTCGACGTCGTTACCGTAACCGGCACCGAGAATCTCATGATGGCGGCTACGCTCGCATCGGGAACGACGGTGCTGGAGAATGCCGCGCGCGAGCCGGAAGTGAGCGATCTCGCCGACTGCCTGAACGCGATGGGCGCAAGAATTTCCGGTGCGGGAACCGATCGCATCGTCGTCGAGGGCGTCTCCGCGCTTCATGGCGCCCGGCATCGCATCATGCCCGACCGCATCGAGACGGCAACGTTTCTCGCCGCTGCGGCGGCAACGGGCGGCGGCATCCGCCTCTCCGGCACACGGCCCGGAACGCTCGACGCCGTGGTCGATAAGCTCTCCGAAGCAGGGGCGGAGCTCGCCATCGACGCAGACTCCATCCGGCTGTCGCGCACCGGCGCGCTCAAGTCGGTCACGCTGCGCACCGCCCCCTATCCGGGGTTTCCGACCGACATGCAGGCGCAGCTCATGGCGTTGATGACCACAGCTGAGGGCACAGCGGTTGTCACCGAAACGATCTTCGAAAACCGCATGATGCACGTTCAGGAATTAAGGCGCATGGGCGCCGATATCGAGGTCGAAAGCAACACCGCCATCGTCCGCGGAGTATCGGGGCTGACCGGAGCCACGGTGATGGCGACCGACCTCCGGGCTTCGGCCTGTCTGGTCGTTGCCGGCTTGATCGCCGAAGGCGAGACCGTGATCGACCGCATCTACCATCTCGACCGCGGCTACGAGCGCATCGAACAGAAACTGTCGGCGCTGGGCGCACGCATCCGACGCGTCGCCTGATCCGGCGGCCGCCGGGTGATGGACTGCTAGAATGCATTTGTTGACGCCATGCTCAGCCTCGCGCTCTCCAAGGGACGTATTTTCGAAGAAGCGTTGTCGCTTCTGCGTGCGGCAGGCGTCGTCCCCAGCGAGGATCCGGAAACCTCGCGCAAGTTGATCATCGACAGCGGCCGGCCTGACGTCCGCTTTATCATCGTCCGCGCGACCGACGTCCCTACGTACGTGCAGCATGGCGCCGCCGATTTGGGCATTGCCGGCAAGGACGTGCTGCTCGAGCATGGTGGTGAAGGCCTCTACCAGCCCATCGATCTCGGCATCGGCCGCTGCAGAATGGTCGTCGCTGCCCGCCGCGACTTCGACTACGCTGGAGCCATTCAGCGCGGAGCACGGCTGCGCGTGGCCACCAAATACGTCTCGACGGCGCGCGAGCATTTCGCAGCCAAAGGCATGCATGTCGATCTCATCCGGCTGTACGGATCGATGGAGCTGGCGCCTTTGGTGGGGCTCGCCGAAGCGATCGTCGATCTGGTCAGCAGCGGCAATACTCTCAAGGCTAACGATCTCGTCGCGGTCGAGGAGATACTTCCAATCAGCGCACGCCTCATCGTCAATCCAGCTTCGCTCAAGCTCAAGCGCGACGCGGTGCAGCCGCTGCTGGAGGCGATCGCCACGGCCGCGGCTCTGAAGGAAAAGGTCGATGGCTGACGCGCTGATCCGAAGGCTCGATGCAGCGGCTCCCGATTTCGAATCGGCGCTGGAGCGACTGATTGCCGTCGACACCGCGCAGGACGAGGCGATCGAAACCTCGGTCGCGGCGATCATTGCCGATGTACGCGCTCGCGGCGACACGGCCGTGCTCGAATACACGACGCTGTTCGACCGGGTCAAAGCGCCCAGCGTTGCCGCGCTGGAGATCAAAAGCGGCGAGTTCAAAACAGCGCTCGACACTATTCCGGCCGCCGAGCGCGCGGCGCTGACGACGGCGGCGGCGCGCATCCGCGAGTTTCACCAACGCCAGCGCGCGGAATCGTGGTCGTTCACTGAAGCGGACGGGACCCGCTTGGGACAGATCGTCACGCCGCTCGACCGCGTCGGCATCTACGTCCCGGGCGGAAAAGCCGCGTATCCCTCGACGGTTCTCATGAATGCGATACCGGCCCACGTGGCCGGCGTCGGCGAGATCGTGATGGTCGTGCCCACCCCGGGCGGTGTGAAGCATTCGCTGCTGCTCGCCGCCGCACAGCTCGCGGGCGTCACGCGTGCATTCGCGATCGGCGGTGCGCAAGCCATCGCTGCGCTCGCTTACGGCACCGCGACGATTTCCCCGGTAGACAAGATCGTCGGTCCCGGCAACGCCTACGTTGCTGCCGCCAAGCGCCGGGTCTACGGCACGGTCGGCATCGACATGATTGCAGGGCCGTCGGAAGTGCTTGTCATTGCCGATGCCTCGGCCAATCCTGACTGGATCGCCATGGATCTGTTCGCCCAGGCCGAGCACGACGAGGCCGCGCGAGCGATGCTGCTGACACCCGATGCGGCGCTGATCGATGCGGTCGCGGCAAGCATCCAGCAGCAACTCCCGGCGCAGCCGCGACGCGACATCGTTGCCAAGGCCTTGCGGCTGCGAGGCGCGCTCATCCTTGTACGTGACCTCGCTCAGGCCTGCGAGATTGCCAACCGCATCGCGCCTGAGCATCTCGAGCTTGCTGTCGCCGACGCCGAAGCGCTACTGGCGAGTATCAGGAATGCCGGAGCCATTTTTGTCGGGCACTACAGCTCCGAGGCGGTCGGCGATTATTGCGCTGGCCCCAACCACGTCCTGCCGACTGCCAGAAGCGCGCGCTTCTCCTCGCCGCTCGGTGTGTACGATTTTCAGAAACGCACGAGTATCGTCGCGGTTTCGGGCGCAGGCGCGCGGACGCTTGGCCGGATCGCATCTACGCTGGCGCGTGGCGAAGGCCTTCCCGCGCACGCCCAGAGTGCGGAATACCGATTGCAGGGCTGAACCGTGAACGACCGAGCACAGGACGCGGCCATCGCCGATCTCATCGCGGCGATCGTGCGGCCGGAGGTGCGAGCGCTGACAGCGTATGCTGTCGCCCACGCCGAGGGGATGATCAAGCTCGACGCCATGGAGAATCCGTACGCACTGCCGCCCGATGTCGCGGGGCGGTTGGCGGATGCGCTGGCGCAAGTTCCCATCAATCGCTATCCCGACGGCGCCGGCGAAAGTGCCAAGCGAGCACTGCGCGACGCATTGGGCATTCCCGATGCATACGGCATGCTTCTGGGCAACGGCTCCGACGAGCTGATCCAGATCATCGCTTCGACCCTGGCACGGCCGGGGGCGACCATGCTCGTCCCCGACCCTTCCTTCGTCATGTACCGCTTGAGCGCGCTCAACGCCGGCTTACGCTTCGTCGGAGTGTCGCTCAAGCCCGACTTCAGCCTCGACCTGCCCGCCATGCTGGACGCGATCGAGCGCGAACGGCCCTCGCTTGTTTTCATCGCGTATCCAAACAATCCGACCGGGAACATTTTTTCAGCGGCGAATGTCGAGGCCCTTCTGCGCGCCACGCCGGGTTTGGTTGTCGTCGACGAGGCGTACTACGCGTTCGCCGACGCGAGCTTTCTGCCAAGGGTCGGGGAGTTCCCGAACCTGCTGGTGTTGCGCACGTTGTCGAAAGTCGGCATGGCAGGCATACGCCTGGGCTACGCCGTAGCGGCGCCGGAGTGGATCGCGGAGTTCAACAAACTGCGCGGCCCGTATAATGTGAACGCGTGGACGCAAGCCGCGGTCGGCGCGTTGCTCGCCGACACCGCCTGGATTGCGGAACAGGCCGCGGCGATACGTGGCGAGCGCGAAAGGCTCAAGACTGCCCTTACGCGGCTCGCCGGCGCGCAGGTTTATCCGACGCAGACCAACTTCCTGGTGGTGCGCGTCGCCGACGCGGTGCGGGTATTCGAAGGATTGAAAGCGAAGCGCATACTTGTGAAAAACCTCGACGGCTGGCATCCGCTTCTCGCAGGTTGCCTTCGCATCACGGTCGGGACACCCGAGGAAAACAACCGCTTGCTCGCCGCTCTCGCTCAAGCCGACTTGAAATGAACGATTCCGCCAAAGGCAGCGCTCGCGGTCGCTCGGCGCGTGTCGAGCGCGCTACGCGTGAGACCACCATCGCCGTCAACCTGAATCTGGACGGGCGCGGCCATGTGGAAATCGCGACCGGCGTGCCCTTTCTCGATCACATGCTCGACCAGGTTGCGCGTCACGGTGCGCTCGATCTCACCATCAAGGCGAAGGGGGACCTGCACATCGATGCCCACCACACCGTCGAGGACGTGGGCATTACGCTGGGGCAGGCGCTCAAGCAGGCGGTCGGCGACAAGGCCGGACTCGCGCGCTACGGATTCGCCTACGTCCCTCTCGACGAGGCATTGTCGCGTGTCGTCATCGACCTTTCAGGCCGGCCGGGGCTCGAATACCACGTGGAGTTCACGCGGCCGATGATCGGCGCTTTTGACGTCGATCTCATGCGCGAGTTCTTCCAGGGCTTTGTCAACCATGCGCTGGCGACGCTGCACATCGACAACCTGCGCGGCCAGAATGCCCATCACCAGGCGGAAACCGTGTTCAAGGCGTTTGCCAAGGCGCTACGGATGGCGGTCGCGGTGGATCCGCGCGCAAGCGGCGCAGTACCGTCGACCAAGGGGACACTCTAGGCGAATCGGGCCTGCAGCGAGCCACCGACAGGACGTCAACGAACCGACTGCCGCGAGCGTCCCTTTGTCCAATAGCAACGAACATGCCCGACATCGCCGTCATCGACTATGGCATGGGCAATCTCCGGTCGGTGGCCAAGGCATTGCGTCACGTCGCTCCGCAGCGCACCATCGTGGTGAGCGCCGACCCTGGGACCATCGCCAGCGCGTCACGCGTGGTCCTGCCGGGACAGAGCGCCATGCCGGATTGCATGCGCAGCCTGAACCAGAGCGGTCTGCGCGAGGTCGTACTGCAGGTCGTTCGCGACCGTCCTTTTCTTGGCATATGCCTGGGTCTGCAGATGTTGTTCGAATCGAGCGAGGAAGGGCCCACTCCGTGCCTCGGCGCGTTGCAGGGCCGCGTCGTTCGATTTCGCGACGAGGCGATGGTCGGCGCGGACGGCGCGAGGCTCAAGGTTCCGCATATGGGCTGGAGTCCCGTCAAGCAATCGAGGGAACATCCGCTGTGGCGCGGCATCGAAGACGGCACGAGGTTTTATTTTGCGCACAGCTATTACCCGTCGCCCCGTGACACCGCGTTGACATCGGCGACCGTCGAGTATCCAATGGCGTTTACTTGCTCGATAGCAAGCGATACTATCTTTGCCGTGCAGTTCCATCCAGAGAAGAGTCACCGCGCCGGTCTCCAGTTGCTCGCCAACTTCGTCGCCTGGAACGGTCGCGTCTGAAAGCTTAGCGCAGGTTCCCACGGCAGCGACACGAGTCGCACCACGCCGCCATGCAGATTATTCCCGCGATCGACATTAAGGACGGACATTGCGTTCGTCTGAAACAAGGCGAAATGCAATCGGCAACAATTTTCTCCGAGGATCCGGCGGCGATGGCCCAGCACTGGCTCGAGCTGGGCGCGGAGCGCCTCCACCTGGTTGATTTGAACGGGGCGTTCGCCGGGAAGCCCAAGAACGAGCTGGCGATCCGGGAGGTTGTTAGCGTCATCGGTGAGGAAATCCCGGTGCAGCTGGGTGGTGGCATCCGCGATCTCGACATCATCGAGCGCTATCTCGACGACGGCATCACCTACGTGATCATCGGCACGGCCGCGGTCAAGAATCCCGGCTTCCTGCACGACGCGTGCTACGCCTTTCCCGGACACATCATCGTCGGTTTGGACGCGCGCGAGGGCAAGGTGGCAACCGACGGGTGGTCGAAGCTGACCGGACACGACGTTGTCGATCTTGCGCGCAAGTTCGAAGACTACGGCGTCGAAGCGGTGGTCTATACCGACATCGGGCGCGACGGCATGCTGACCGGGGTGAACATTGACGCCACCGTCAAGCTCGCCCGCGAGCTCAAAATCCCTGTCATCGCCAGTGGCGGCATCAGCAGCCTGAAGGACATCAAAGAACTGGCTGCCTTCGAAGCCGACGGTGTATCCGGAGCCATCGCCGGCCGTGCGCTCTACGAGGGAACGCTGGACTTCAAGGCGGCGCTCAAGGCGGCGAAGGGGAAGTAGCGGGGTGAGCGGTGAGCAGGGCCCCCGTGAACGGGGATGCGAACGCCCGCGAATCCCCGCAGCGGCCGACATGTAACGTACGGTTTAGCGCAGACGTTCCTAGGAGGCCGCCGCGGCGAGCAGCGAGTCGGTCGCGACTGGCTATATGATCGCTCCAGTGCAAGGAACTCGCGGCTGCGGTCGCTTATTCATCGATGGGACTCGCCAAACGAATCATTCCCTGCCTTGACGTGGCCAGGGGGCGCGTCGTCAAGGGCGTGAACTTCGTAAACCTGCGCGACGCCGGGGACCCGGTCGAGGTCGCCCGCCGCTACGATGAGCAGGGAGCCGACGAGCTTGCCTTTCTCGACATCCAGGCGAGCGTGGAAACACGCGGGCTGCTCTACGAGATGATCGAGGCGGTGGCGGATCAGGTTTTCATCCCGCTTACGGTCGGCGGCGGCGTGACGCATATCGACGACATCCGCGCCCTGCTCAATGCAGGCGCCGACAAGGTGAGCATCAATACGGCCGCCGTCAAGGATCCGTCGCTCATCAAGGACGCCGCCAGCCACTATGGCGCGCAATGCATCGTGTCCGCCATCGACGCGCGCTGTACGGGACCGAACCGATGGGAGGTGTACACGCACGGAGGCCGCAACGCGAGCGGTCTCGACGCGGTCGAGTGGGCGCGGCGCGTGGTGAGCTTAGGCGCCGGCGAAATTCTCCTGACCAGCATGGACCGTGACGGTGTGAAAAGCGGCTTTGACATCGAGCTCACCCGCGCCGTCGTCGACGCAGTCGATGTTCCGGTGATCGCGTCCGGTGGAGTGGGCATGCTTGCCCACCTGGTGGAGGGCATCGTGCAGGGAGGCGCCGACGCGGTGCTCGCGGCCTCGATATTCCACTACGGCGAGTTCACGGTCGGTCAAGCCAAGGCAGCGATGGCCGCTGCCGGCATCGAAGTACGCAACGCGGACTAGCCTGCTCAACCATGGACGATTGGCTCGACACGGTGAAATGGAACGGCGAGGGCCTTGTAACGGCTATTGCCCAGGATGTTTCCGGGAAAGAGGTGCTCACGCTGGCATGGATGAATCGAGAGGCCCTTGCGCGTACGGCGAAAACGGGGTTCGCGCACTACTGGTCGCGCTCGCGCGGGAAACTCTGGCAAAAGGGTGAGCAATCAGGCCACGTGCAGAAGGTTCGCGAAATCCGGCTCGACTGCGACAACGATGCGATTCTGCTGATCGTGGAACAGGCAGGAGGCATCGCCTGTCATACCGGCCGGCAACGGTGTTTTTTTCAACGGCTCGAGGATGGCGTCTGGCGCGTAGTCGAGCCGGTGCTCGAGGACCCGAAAGCGATCTATGGCGAAGAATGAGGACATCCTTCGAAGGCTCGCCGCGACCATCGGCGCGCATCGCGACGCGGATCCCGTGCAATCCTACGTCGCAACGCTGTTCGCCAAAGGCGACGATGCAATTATCAAGAAGATCGGCGAAGAGGCCACCGAAGCGGTCATGGCCGCCAAGGATGGTGATAAGATTCGGCTGACGGCCGAGCTGGCCGACCTCTGGTTCCACTGTCTGGTGCTGCTGGTGCGCCACGGCATGGGTCCCGAGGAGGTGCTGGCCGAACTGGAGCGGCGTGAGGGCGTCTCCGGATTGGAGGAGAAGGCATCCCGCCACTGAAATCGTGGCCTCCGATCACTGGCGCCGCTTAGCCGAGCTAGCGAACTACCGACGCCATGGACGATTGCATCTTCTGCCGGATCGCGAAAGGCGACATTCCGTCGCGGAAAGTCTACGAGGACTCAGAGATCCTCGCTTTTCACGACATTAACCCTCAAGCGCCGGTGCATTTCATGCTGATGCCCAAAAGGCATATTGCATCGCTTGCCGACGCTAAGAGCGAGGATGCCGGCGTCATTGGCCGCATGCTCGCGATGTCGGGACGGCTGGCGCGGGAACAAGGTTCGCCCGACGGATATCGAACTATTATCAACACCGGACGCATCGGCCGCCAGGACGTCATGCATCTGCATATCCACATCATCGGCGGGCCTGAGCCGCTGGGCAGGATGCTGCCTAAAGCGGCCGGCTAAAGGAGGACGATCATGGGCGGATTAAGCATCTGGCACTGGCTGATCGTACTGCTGGTGGTCGTGCTTATCTTCGGAACCAAGAAGCTGCGCAATATCGGTCAGGACCTGGGCGGCGCGGTGAAGGGCTTCAAGGAAGGAATGAAGAGCGACGAGTCTGCCGATGCCGAAAAACCTGCAAGCGAGCCGGATCAGATCGCGGGCCGTACGATCGAGGGCGAAGCCAAAAAAGAAAAGACGCCGTAGCTCGCCCGCTTGCGCGTTGAGCATCGACCGCGCATCCATGCAGCCTGAACGCTCGATGCACCTTTCCTGATGTTCGACGTCGCCTTCAGTGAGATCGTTGTCATCGCCGTCGTGGCGCTGATCGTTATCGGCCCCGAGCGGCTACCCAAGGTCGCGCGCACCCTCGGTCACATGTTCGGTCGCCTGCAGCGCTACGTCGCCGAAGTTAAAGCAGACATCAACCGGGAGATGGAGCTCGACGAGCTGCGCAAGCTGCAGAACCAGGTGCAGACTGCCGCGCAGGACTTCCACCGCTCGGTCACACAGGCGGCACACGACGTCGAAACCGGCGTGCGCTCAGTGGAGTCGGAGCTCAACGCCGCCGGCACGGGTGCAGGCGCCAATATGTCCGCGAGTACGCCGACCACAGAAGCCTCAGCGACCCCGGCGGCGGCAGCGCCTTCGGCCGCACAGGCAACCGAAGAAGCCCAGCGCCAAGCCACGCTGCCGGGCATCGATCGCATCTAGGCTCAGCTCCTGACGATGAACGATTCGGCTTCCGGTCCCGACGGCACCCAGGAAACCTTCATCTCGCATCTGATCGAACTCCGCAGCCGCCTGCTGCGGTCGATCATAGCCGTTGTCGTGGTGCTGCTGTGCCTATTTCCCTGGACGAAAGAGATATACGCCGCGCTCGCCGCGCCGCTACTGAAGGCGTTGCCCAGTGGGAGCCACATGATCGCCACCGACGTCACCGGCACATTCCTGGTGCCGCTCAAGGTGACGCTGATGGCGGCATTCCTGCTGGCGCTACCCTATGTCCTCTATCAGATGTGGGCGTTCGTCGCGCCGGGTCTCTATCAGCACGAGAAGCGACTGGCGCTGCCGGTCATCGTTTCCAGCGTGTTTTTCTTCGCGCTCGGTATGGCTTTCGCCTATTTCATCGTCTTTCCCATCGCGTTCGGCTTTTTCGCGGGCTACGCGCCGGCCGGCGTGCAGATGATGACCGACATCGACAAGTACCTGTCCTTCGTGCTCACCATGTTCATCGCCTTCGGAGTCACGTTCGAGACGCCGGTGGTCGTCATCGTGCTGGTGCGCTTCGGCGTGGTGAGCCTGGAAAAGCTGCGCTCACTGCGGGGTTACGTCATCGTGGGTTCGTTCGTCGTCGGCGCGATCTTCACGCCACCGGACATCCTGTCGCAGGTGATGCTGGCCGTGCCGCTGTGGCTGCTGTTCGAGCTGGGTCTTTTCGTCGCGCGCTTTGTCAGCGTGAACAAAAGCGAAGGCAACGCTCCCGCAGAGCAGAAAGCGAGCTAACTCCTGGCCGGTTGCTACGACGCGCGCGCCTTCGGGCGCTTGCCCACGGTGACGTCGAATTCGACCGCCTTGTTTTCCCGTAGCACCTTGAGCTTTGCCTGAGTGCCGGGCGTCATCGCGGCAATCTGCGCGAGCAGCCCCGGAACGTCGCGAGTCGGTCTTCCGTCGATTTCGAGCACGACATCGCGCGCCAGCATGCCGGCGCGGTCGGCAGGGCTGCTCTTGAGCACCATGCGGATGAGCACGCCGTCAGGCGACGGCAATGCCAGCGCCGTGGCGAGCTCGGGCGTGATCTCCTGCGGCTCGATGCCCAGCCAACCCCTGGTCACTTCGCCGTCGCGGATGATCTGCTCGAGGACGTTCTTGGCGATGGATACCGGAATCGCGAAGCCGAGACCCTGAGAGCCTCCGCTCGGCGAAAAGATGAGGCTGTTGATGCCGATCAGGTTTCCACCGTAGTCGACCAGGGCCCCGCCCGAGTTGCCGAGATTGATTGCCGCGTCGGTTTGAATGAAGTCTTCGAAAGTATTGGCACCAAGTTGATTGCGGCCGAGCGCGCTCACAATCCCATGGGTGACCGTGTTGCCCAGACCGTACGGGTTTCCTATGGCGAGCACCGGGTCACCGACCTGCACGTTGTCCAGCCTCCCCAGCGTGATCACCGGAAGATCTTTTCCATCGGCTTTCAGCACGGCGAGATCCGACTCCGGGTCGCTTCCGCGAACCGAGGCATGCATCTGCCGGCCGTCGAGCAGAACGATCTGAATGTCGTCCGCGTCTTCGATGACGTGATTGTTGGTGAGCACATAGCCATCGCTGCTGACGATAACACCTGAACCCAGCCCATTCACGTGGCGGCGTTCGCTGTCGGACAAGCCCGGGAAGAAACGGCGAACGGTCGGATCATTGGCTAGTGGACTTCGCCGAACGACTTCCTTGCTGGTGACGATGCTCACCACGGAGGGCGTGGCTCTCTTGGCGGCGTCGGCAAGACTTTCGATTCTTGGCGCGCTGAGATCCTGCGGCTGCTCAACCAGCACGACGTTGTTTCGGCCGGTGTAGCGAGCG
>DATFSE010000065.1:0-39815 GCA_035262745.1 Casimicrobiaceae bacterium
CAAAGGACTGGCGTCGTCATGCTGGCGATAGCCATGGAGAATGCAAGCTATCCCTTGGACTTGGCTTGGCACCAACGTTTCTCTGGGGTGGCTTAAGCCACCAGGGCGCTCGCCAAGCATCGCGGCGCTTGATCCCAATGGGTGTCTGGTGCGATTGCAGTTCGCAACCAACAGAGAGAGGAAACGGGCGCGGTTCGGAGTCTGTAGGAATAAAGCCGGGCTCGCGTTGCACCAACGCAATCAGTCTGCGATGACTTAGTGTTGCCCTTGACATCGGCCGGCTAAATGGGTGTCCGCTTGCGGAAGCCTCGGGCGTAGGACCATCTCCGGCCAATTTGATCGCCGCCGCTAGGCTAGAATGGCGCCGCTGCGAGTCAAGTTCTTTGGTGCCTTCATCTGTCATTGACGCCCGCGGTAATGGCCGGCCCTCTCTCTCATCTCACTGTTCTCGATCTCTCCCGCGTGCTCGCCGGCCCATGGTGCACGCAGCTACTCGCCGATCTCGGCGCCGAGGTGATCAAGGTCGAGAAGCCCGGCACTGGCGACGATACGCGCACCTGGGGCCCGCCGTTTCTCAAGGACGAGAAAGGCCGTGACACGGCCGAGTCCGCGTACTACCTAGGGTGCAACCGCGGCAAAAAGTCGGTCGCCATCGATTTCACTCAAGCGGACGGTCGCGCGATCGTACTCGATCTCGCGCGGAGCGTGGATATCGTCATCGAGAACTTCAAGGTTGGTGGTCTCGCCAAGTATCGCCTCGACTATTCGAGCCTCGCTGAAATCAATCCACGGCTCGTGTACTGCTCGATCACCGGCTTCGGTCAGACCGGACCCTACGCAGAGCGCGCGGGCTACGATTTCATCATCCAGGGGATGAGCGGGTTCATGAGCGTTACCGGCGAGCGCGACGATCTACCTGGCGGCGGACCGCAGAAGGCGGGCATCGCGATTTCGGATCTGATGACCGGCATGTACGCCTGCAGCGCGATCCTTGCTGCCATCGCGCACCGCGACGCGGGAGGACGCGGACAGTACATCGAGCTGAGCCTGCTCGACAGTGCTGTCTCGATGATGGCGGCCATGAACATGAACTACCTCGTGTCCGGCGTACCGCCAGTTCGCGCCGGCAACGCGCATCAGAACATCGTCCCGTATCAGGTGTTTGCCTGCGCCGATGGACATCTGATCCTTGCGGTTGGCAATGACGCTCAGTTCGCGCGCTTCTGCGAAGTCGCAGGGGAGCCCGAATGGGCATGTGATTCCCGCTATGCCGCCAATGCGGAGCGCGTCAAACGGCGTGATGAGCTTGTTCCGCTGGTCGCCGCCGTGGTGCGCACCCGAACGCAGAGCGAATGGCTCGAAGCGCTCGAGGCAGTTGGCGTACCTTGCGGACCGATCAATCTGCTCGATCAGGTGTTCGCTGATCCCCAGGTTTTATCACGCGGAATGCGCCTAGACTTGCCGCATCCGCTGTCCGGAACGGTACCGCAGGTTGGCAACCCATTGCATTTCTCTATGACCCCGGTTGGCTACAGTCGGGCGCCGCCGCTCCTCGGCGAGCATACTGCGGCGGTGCTGCGGGAGCGTCTAGGCTTCCGCGATAAGGGGCTCAAGGACCTTGCCAAGCGGGGCGTCATCGGCATCGCGCCGTCGGAACGTCGTTGGTCAGCGTAGGTTGGTTGCGAACAGGTTCATTTCGCCGGAAGTCGGATGCTCGCGAGGTCGGTTCCTACAACGATAGTACCCCGAAATCCGCTCTCCTCGACCGCTTTGCTGTAATCCGCTTTCGTCAGTGGCCCGCCTGGAATCTTCCAGGGGCCTTGCTTGTCCGCTCCGATCGCAGGGATCAGATGCGTAAGCATGAGGTACTTCGCGTCTGCACGTTTCGCCATCGCCCCAAGATCTGTGGCGGTGCTCTGGCGATAGTAGGCGTACGCATACATTCCGCTGCCGTTGTCCGGTCCCATAATGGGGTGGATCGTCGAGTGCACGATGATGTCGGCTCCCTTGGCCAATTTCTCCACTTGAGTTGAGGTCGAGAAAGGTCGCGGCGGCGCCAGCGCATCATTGCCTGCGTCACCTCCGATCACAACGCTGCCAGCGGGTGTGTCAACACGATAGGAGGCGTGCCCCACGATGTGCGTTGATCGAATGGCACTGACCTTCACATCCCCGGAAGACCAGACGACCTGTGACTCGTCCTTCGGCTCGAAGGTGATCGTATGGATCATGTCGGCTGGCCCGCCTGCTGTGCGGTTCGGGGGGTCCTCGGAGTGGCGCTGGGCAACCTCGCCGGAATAGATGAAAGCGTCGCCGATATGCGCGGTGAAGTTCTTGCAGCTTACGGTGAATCCTAGCGGCGAAACGCTATCGGCACTGCAGATGACATCGATCTTCGGCCCCGAGCCGTTAAAGAACCAGCGCAGTGTCACGAGATCTGCGAGACCCTCCGTGTGATCGGTATGCATGTGGGTAAAGAAGATACCGTTGAGTTGTGCAGGTGACACGCCGAGCTCCGACAACCTGATCGTTGTCCCGCGACCGACATCGAACTGCAGGTTCACGGCGGCACAGTTGTTGCTGTCCTCTCCGTAGCGGACCAGCGTTCCAGGACCGGCCAGACCATTGAAGACTCCCGGGCCAGGCCCGGTGCCAGTCAGGGTCACGATGAGGCACGGCGCTCCTTGCGCCGTCGGTACGGTGGCCGAGATCCAAATGCCGCCGACGAGCGCTATCGCGATCACGCGCAACCGACTGAGCCCGCGTGCGCAGGCAAAGCCGCGTCGTTTCATTCGCGCCTCCTGGGCCATTGCTGGACCAACCCTAGGGAAAGGCTACGCCGATTGGCGTACCGACGTCCATCCTGGCCTTCTGTTCGCCGTCAGAATGGAGCCAATCTGGCCGCCTCGTGTCGCATTGCCCTCGGCAGTGACTCGTAAGACTCGGCGAACTATGCTTTCGGCGACAGTAAATTCACGCCCAAACACACGGCGTTGGTCTGCTTTGGGTTGCGGATTCAACTGGCCGACGCCTCGAGACAGGCTTGAGCCGCGACCAACCTGGATGTAGCCTAATGGGGCGTGTGCCCGAGTGACGCCGAGCACGTGCGGCACGCATTGGCAGCGAAGGAGGGACAATGAAGCGACAGGCATACCGTCAATCCAGCCGCCGTTTCGTCGCCTCGCCGCACGCGGAGTCACATTCGACTTGTGCGTACGCGCTCCTCGCCATCGTCGTCTCTCTGCTGTGGGTTGTAGCGATCGGCGACGCGCGAGCGCAACCGGCTCCGGACGGACCCGGCTCGGTCTCCCATCACGCCGTGGCTCGCAAGGATTGCTTCGGAACCGCACGCAACACGATTTCTAAGGTCTGGTACACCGTCGCTGGCGGCGTTCTAAGCGATGTCTACTATCCGACCATCGACAATTCAAACGTCGAGACATTGCAGTACATCGTTACCGACGGGTCGACATTTACCGATTTGCAGGCGCGCGATATGAGTTACACGGTGCGCGCGCTGGACCCCGGTGGCATAGAATGCCGGGTCACGACGAGTGCAAAAAGCGGCAAGTATCAAATCATCACCGATTATGTGACCGATCCTGCACGCAACGCGCTCCTGGCGCGGGTTAGTTTCGAACCTCAGGTCAAGGGATTGCACCTTTATGTGCGATTCGATCCATCCGTCAATGGCAATGGCGGCGGCGGTGCAGCGAATGGAGGCCCCGACGGGGCAGTGATCGACACCTCCAATGGTCACCCTGTCCTTGTCGCGTTCGATCCGGCGACCGCGACGAATGCCACTAATCGCGACTACGCGCAGCCGGTATATGTCGCCCTCGACGCATCGACGCCGATGGGTGCGGTGACCGTTGGATTTGCGGGAGCCGGCAGCGACGGACTCGTGCAGCTCGACCTTGCTCACACCCTCACCGCCGCGTACACGCAAGCGGGACCGGGCAATGTGGTCGAGACAGCGGAAGTGGTGCTGTCGCGGGACAACACATTCACGCTTGCTCTGGGTTTTGGCTCCTCCCAAAGCGAGGCGGTGAATGTAGCGGAGGCTTCACTGGCAGATGGGTTTCCTGCTGCCCGCAAAAGCTATGAGCGGGAATGGGCTACGTACGACGCCTCGCTGAACCCACCGCCTTCGTCGATCGCGGGGTTGACGAAAAAGCGTGCAAAAGAACTTGGTGATCTCTATTACTTCAGCGCGAACGTGATCAAGGCAGCCGAGGACAAGACGTTCCCCGGGGCCATTGTCGCGAGCCCTGCAGCGCCATGGGGACAGGCGGTCTCAGCCGCTGACCCCGCTAACACGTTCTTCGGCTCGTATCGCGAAGTACGTCCGCGCGATCTGTACTCGGCCGCCACGTCCTTGCTGTTGGCCGGCGATGTCGCAACTGCGCGAGACGCGACGCGTTTCCTCTTCGCTCAACAGCTGGCCGATGGTTCCATGCCTCGCAGTAGCTTGCTGAACGCGAAGGCTGCCCCAGATTCATTCAATACGCAGCTTGATGAAACTGCCTTCGCGATCCTGGCGGCCGATCAGCTTGGCGTGTCGGATGCCGCGTCCTATGCAAATCACATCAAGCCGGCTGCCGCATTCCTGGTCGCGCACGGTCCATCATTCGGTCCTGAACGGTGGGAGGAGCAGGCAGGGTATTCCCCGTCGACCATAGCGGCCGAAATTGCCGGGCTAGTCGCCGCCGGTCATCTCGCGCAGTTGAACGGCGATACGGTCTCGTCCAACGTGTTCCTTGGCGTTGCGGACGACTATCAACGCTCGGTCATCGGCTGGACGGCCACCACGAATGGTCCGCTCGCTTCGAGTCCGTATTTCATTCGTCTTTCCAAGACGGGAGACCCAGACGCTGCGATCAGCTACAACCTCGGGAATGGCGGGCCCACGCTCGATCAACGAGCGGTGATTGATCCTGGGTTCCTTGAGCTATCGCGCTTGGGCGTTTTTTCGGCGACTCTTCCTGTGATCGTCAACACGCTGCCTATCGTGGACAACAAGCTCAGGAGTGTCACCGCCGCCGGACCGGCCTGGCACCGATACAGCGGCGACGGTTACGGTGACCGGGCGACGGACGGTCGTCCGTGGGCACCGACGGCCTCGGGCAGCGGCCACGTGTGGCCGGAGTTGTCCGCAGAGCGCGCGGCCAATCTCGTGCAGGTCGGCGATCTCGCGAGTGCTGCGAGCATCATCGATGCAATGGCAAGGCTTGCGGGCGGCGTTGGGTTGATCCCTGAACAGGACTGGGAACTCCCCGATCTGGCAGCTTCGCCATTTGGAACCGATCCTACGGTGGCGTCGATTGGATTCACCAACGGGCAACCAGATGGCTCGGCTGCGCCCCTCGTTCGCTCTGCTGCCACATTCGTTCGTATCCTTAGCGATCTCGGAGCCGGAAGGATTGTCGAGCAACCGAGCGCCACGTTCTCCCGCTACGTCGCGAACACCCAAGGGGCCACCAACCTGACCGTGACGAGCCCCCCGGACGAATCGGCGGTAAACACCTCCACGGTTACCATTAGTGGTACGACCGCGCCCGGTAACTCTGTTTACATCGCCGCAACCAACATTGACACATTCGAAACCACAACAGCCTCGGGTATAGCCGGGGGAGGGAGCTTTGACATCCCCGTTTCGATCAGCGGAGGAACGACCGTCATCAATACCGTTGCCGTGAGCCAAAGCGGCGCGACCGCGCACGACAAGCGGGCGATCGTCTTCGATTTCACGCCTGGAACGGTACTTCTTGACGTAACGGATCCGAGTGGCGACGACAACGGACCAGGAAACTACGCGTATCCAACTGCAGCGGATTTTCGCCCAGGTGCCTTCGACATTCAGGAATTCAAAGTCATCCTTTCTCCCGATGGGTCCACGGTGACCTTCAAGCTTCGAGTGCGCGACCTTACGCCGACGTTTGGTAGTCCGCTGGGCGCTCAGCTGATCGATGTCTACGTCCACAATCCGGGTGCTGCGGTTGCTGACACGTCTACGGTGGCATCATTCTCGCAGAGGAACTACATGATTGCGGCGGGCTCGGCCTGGAGCCGTCTGCTCGAGGTGCAAGGATTCGGTCAACGCTACGTTGATGCGCATGGAACCAGTCTCGGCACGATAGCGATCAGCGGCAACGCCATCTCGCGGTTCATCACATTCAGCGTGCCTACCGTGTCATTGGGTGGCTCGCCAGGTCCCGGCTGGGGATTTACCGTCACGCTGACGGGTCAGGACGGGTTTTCGCCAGATCAGGCGCGCGGATTCAGTTCGACACCGCAGCCTTTTGCATTCGGTGTATGCGCCACGGCGAGTTCTGACGCGCATTGCACCGTGGATCCCGCGACAGTGCCGAAATTGATTGACGTGCTGACGCCGCCTGGAGTCTCTCAGTCCGATGAGCTCGACTACACCGTGCATAGCACTGTCACATTGCAAGGAGTGTTTATCCCGTAGCCTGCTGACTTCTATCTGCTGGCGCGCGAAACGCAACGTGCAAGCCCAAGAACAGACGTAGCGCTAACTCAACGCCAAGGGGAGGAGGGGTTCGACGATGCTGCCGGACTTGGTTTCGCTGGCGCTTTTCGTGCGTGCGGTCGAGACGAACAGCTTGTCCAAGGCGGCCGAGCAGTCGCATATCGCGCTGGCAGCGGCAAGCCGGCGCATCGCGTTGCTCGAGCATCGCTACAAGGTGCAGCTGCTCTACCGCTCGTCACAGGGTGTCGAGCCGACGCCGGCGGGCAGGGCGCTCGCGATACACGCGCGGCGGATGATCGAGCAAGCGGAGAAGTTGCAGGCGGACCTGTCCGACTACGCCCGGGGCGTCAAGGGTCACATCCGGCTCAAGGCCAATACGTCGGCGATCACGCAGTATCTCCCGAGCGATCTCGCGCAGTTTGCTGCGAGCTACCCGGACGTCAAAATCGAGCTCGAGGAAGCGCGCAGCGTCGAGATCGTGCAGGCGCTGCGCGAGGGCAGGGCCGACATCGGCATCGTTATGGAAGGCGTCGGCGTGGAGGGGCTGGCAACCTACGAATACAAGCGCGACCGCCTCGTCGCGGTCGTTTCGCGTGGGCACGAATTGCGGGTGCGACAGACTTCGTTCGCGCAGCTGCTCAAGTACGACCTCGTCGCCCTTGAAAGCTCGGCGGCAATGATGCGCTTGCTGGGCGATGCTGCGCTGGGCGCCGGACAGCCACTGCGCCTTCGCGTGCAGGTGAAGAGCTTCGAGGCGGTCTGCAAGCTCGTACAGGCCGGAATGGGCATAGGCGTGCTGCCGGAAGCCGCGGCCGTCGACTTCGCGCCGCAAATGGGCCTGCGGTTAATACGCCTCAACGACACCTGGGCCGGGCGAGTGATGCACGTCTGCGTGCGCGACATCGAGAGCCTCCCGCAGATCGGCCGCAAGCTCGTCGAGCAACTGGTTGGCGCCGAAGGCCTTCGCAAAGCGCGAAGCCCGACGTGACCAGATTCTAATTCGCCTCGACTCGCGCGGGTCTACACTGCCGCATCGAGGCGCGCTGCGGCCGGACCATGCTCCGTGCACGCCACCGCGCCGAAGGAGGCGAACAGTGAGCAAGCTCTTTATCGACGGCAAATGGGTCGACGCAGTGAGCGGCGAGACGATCTCGGTAGTTTCACCGGTCGACGGCGAGGCATTCGACGCGATCGCACGCGGCCGCGACGCCGACGTCGACGCGGCGGTGAGCGCTGCGCGGCGGGCGCATGAAGGCGCGTGGGGACGGTTGAGCGCGACGGAACGTGGACGCATTCTGACAAAGCTCGCGCAACGGATTGCGGATAACACCGAAGAGCTTGCGCGGCTGGAAGCGCGCGACACCGGCAAGCCGATGTCGACCGCGCGCAACGACATCCAGGTGCTCGCACGCTACTTCGAGTTCTACGCCGGCGCCGCCGACAAGGTGCACGGGCAGATCATTCCGTTTCTAAACGGCTACACCGTGTCGCTGCTGCGCGAGCCGCTTGGGGTCACCGCCCATATCATCCCGTGGAACTATCCGGCGCAGATGCTGGGCAGGACGATCGCGCCCGCGCTCGCGATGGGCAACGCCACGGTACTCAAGCCGGCGGAAGACGCCTGCCTCTCCACCCTGCGCGTGGCGCAGCTCGCAGTCGAAGCCGGATTGCCGGACGGTGCGCTCAACGTCGTCACCGGCTACGGTCATGAGGCCGGCGCTGCTCTGGCAGGGCACCCAGGCATCGATTTCGTGACGTTCACTGGCTCGAATGAGGTGGGCACGCTGGTGCAACAGGCCGCCGCACGCAATGCCGTGAAATGCGTCCTGGAGCTTGGCGGGAAGTCGCCGCAGATCGTGTTCGCCGACGTCGATGCAGCTCGCGCGGTGCCGACCATCGTGAAAGCGATCGTGCAGAACACCGGCCAGACCTGCACCGCTGGAAGCCGGCTGCTCGTTGAGCGGTCAATCTACGAGAAATTTGTCGGCCAAATCGGCGAGGCGTTCGCCGCGGTGCGTGTTGGCACCCCGGAAATGGATTTCGACTGCGGCCCGGTCGTCAATCGCACGCAGTTCGAGCGCGTCAACGCCATGGTCGACGCCGCGAAACGAGGGGGCGTGCCCGTGGTTTCGCAGGGTCAGCTCGCCTCCAACCTTCCGCGCGGCGGGTACTTCGTGCAGCCAACGCTGTTCGGCAACGTTCCTGTCAGAAGCGATCTCGCGCAGAAGGAGGTCTTCGGGCCGGTGCTCGCCGCGTTCCCCTTCGACGACGAGGCGGACGCAATCGCGCTGGCGAACAGTACCGACTATGGTCTGCTCGCGGCCGTCTGGACCGAGAACGGCGGCCGCCAGCAGCGCGTCGCGAAGGCGGTTCGCTGTGGGCAGGTGTTCGTCAATTGCTACGGCGCGGGCGGGGGCGTCGAGCTGCCCTTCGGCGGTGTCAAGCGAAGCGGCCACGGCCGTGAAAAAGGTTTCCTGGCGCTCGAGGAAATGAGCACGACCAAGACGGTGGTGCAGTTCCACGGCTGACGCAATGGATCTTGGCGTTCCGGTGGCGGTCCCGCGCGCGCTGCCAGCGCGCGTCGAGGGCTACGGTGGCGTGCGGCCGTTCACCGGCGCGTTCGCCAATCTCGGTGCAGTCGAGAAAGCGCCGGTGCGGCTTTCGAGTGCCGTCCCCGGGCGCTCGAAATTGGTGCCTACGATTCGGGCAGTGATAGAAGCGTGCGGACTGCGCGATGGTGGCGTCGTCTCGTTCCATCATCATCTGCGAAACGGCGACCGTGTGCTCGAGCTAGTGCTCGCCGAGATTGCACGGGCTGGCCTTAGGGACATCACCATCGCGCCGAGCTCCCTGTTCGCAGTGCACGCACCGCTCGTCGAGTACATGAAGCGCGGGGTCGTCACGGGTATCCACACTGCGTACATGGCGGGCCCGGTGGCCGATGCGGTGTCGCGCGGCGCATTGGCCAGGCCGGCGACGATGTGCACGCACGGCGGACGCGCTCGCGCGATCCAGTCCGGCGACCTGCGTGTCGACATCGCGTTCATCGGTGCGCCGACCGCCGACGCGTACGGCAACATCAATGGCGTGGATGGCCACTCGGCTTGCGGCAGCCTCGGCTACGCGGCGGTCGACGCAGAGTGCGCCCGCCACGTGGTCGCGCTCACCGACAACCTCGTGCGCTATCCGGCATGCCCGATAGACATCACGCAGGACCAAGTCGACGTCGTCGTCGCCGTCGACTCGATCGGTGATCCGCAGGGTATCTTGTCAGGCACGACGCGCCCGACGAGCGATCCGGTGGGGCTGCAGATCGCGCGCACGGCGGCAGATGTAATCGCCGCGTCCGGGCTGCTCGTCGACGACTTCTCGTTCCAGACCGGCGCTGGCGGTATCTCGCTCGCGGTGGCTGCAGCGCTCGCCCAGACGATGCGCGAGCGCAACGTGCATGGAAGCTTCGCCTCGGGGGGGATCACGGGCGCCATCGTCGAGATGTTCCATGCGGGTCTTTTTCGTGCGTTGTTCGACGTGCAGTGCTTCGATCTCGCCGCCGTCGATTCGTACCGACGCGACGCCGCGCACCTCGGCATGAGCGCGTCGATGTACGCGAATCCGCATAACCGCGGCGCCGTCGTCAACATGCTCGACGCGATGATCCTCGGCGCTGCCGAGATCGATGTCGATTTCAATGTCAACGTCACCACCGGCACCGACGGTGTCATCATGGGCGGGTCCGGCGGCCACGCGGACACGGCAGCGGGCGCAAAGCTCGCAATCGTTACCACCCGGCTCAATGCCGGGGGCTACGCGAAGGTTGTAGACCGTGTCACGACGGTTACGACTCCAGGCGAGACGGTCGACGTTCTGGTGACAGAGGCGGGAGTCGCTGTGAACCCAAGGCGCGGCGAATTGCGCGACCGGCTTGTCGGCGCCGGCCTTCGCGTCGTACCGATCGATCAACTGAAGGAGCTTGCCGCGCGTGGCGCATCTCATGTCCACCCCGCAGCCCGCGGCGAGCGGGTCGTCGCAGTAGTCGAATATCGCGACGGCACGGTCACCGACGTCGTGCGCGCGGTTTCCTGAGCTCGCGATCGGCGTTTTTTGGCAGCAACCCGAAGGGAACGGGCGCCCAAAGCGTTAAAAGGCCCTACCGGTCCAGGATCTCGCGCAGACGCGCCGCAGCGGCGCCGTCGATCGCGCCGCGGCGCATTCCGAGCGGGATCGTGCGATCGCAGACGACGCGGTAGAACTCGAGCACGTCAGGTCCCAACGGGGCGAGCGCCGCGACGTGCTTTTCGATCGAACCGATGTCGCCGCGCGACACCGGCCCGGGCATGCCGTCGGCAAGCCCCGCCGATTCAATCGACGCGAGCGTTCCTCGCGCGAGCGGCAGCAGCGCACGCACCGCGTCTTCCTCACTCGCACCCCACGACTGCCAGATGCGTGCCGCCTCGGCGAACAGCGCATTGATGAACTGGGACGTGTAGCCGGCGGCGGCATGGTAGCGACCGCGCATGCCGGGAGGGAGCCGGTTCACACGGCACTCGAGACGCTGCGCAATGGCGACCAGCGTCGCGTTGAGCGGTTCCGGCGCTTCGATCGTGATGGTGCAGCCGGGAAGTGAGCGAACGGCGGCAGCGGGGTCGCCAAACGTCTGCATCGGATGGAAGCCGCCGGTTACTGCGCCGCCCCGTGCGGCGGCGTCGAGCGCGGACACGTCGGTGACGCCGCTGCAATGCACCGCGAAGACGTCGCGGCGCCAGCGCGCGCTCGCCGCCGTTGCGGCGATCGCGTCATCGGGTGTGGTGACGAACACGAGGTCGCAGCCGTCGACGACCTGCTGCGCGCTTGGCAGTACGGCGCAGCCTTCGATGGACGCGGCAAGCTTTTGCGCATCGGCGGCGACCATGCTCGTGACTGCGAAAACGCGCAGCTCGCGCTGCGCGAAGCTCCACGCGAGCGCCGTGCCGAGACGGCCTGCGCCGACGAATCCGATGCGAAGCGCTGCAAGATCCTGCGGAGTCATCGTGGTAGTCTTCGGTGACCGTTCAGTGTCGCGGCGGCCAGGTGCGGTAACGGTCGAGCGCCAGGGCGTCAGGTGTGGCGCCGAGGCCGTCGCCCTTGGGTACCGGCACGCGGCCGTCGGCAACAGGCAGCAGCGAGCCCACGACAAGCTCACGTCCGGCGTTCGGATGGCAGTCGAATTCGAGCAAGCCCGTGCCGCCTGCAGCCGCCAGCACGTGCAGCGAGGCGAGCAGCGATACCCCGCCGCCGAAGTAGTGCGGGCAGTAGCGCTTGCCGGCGCCGACTGTCGCCCGTGCGACACGCGAGTTGCCGCTGACGCCACCCCACTTGGTGACGTCGGGCTGGATCACGCGCAGCACGCGATCGGCAATCGCATCCTGAAACTCGCGCCCCTGCAGGTTCTCGCCGCCGGCGAGCGGAATTGGCGATGCGTCGGCAAGCCTGCGCCACCGTTCGATCGGTGTGTCGACGCGTATCGCCTCCTCGAACCACTGGATGTCGATCGGTGCGGCATCGCGCGCGAACGCCATCGCGGCCTCGACTCCAAGCGCCTGGTTCGCGTCGCAGGTAAGCACGGCGTCGGGGCCGAGCGCCTCGCGCATGGCGCGCAGGTTGCGAAGGTCGCGTGCGTGGTCGAACCCGGTCTTGAGCTTGAATGCGCGATGGCCTTCGGCGTAGCGGTCGGCGGCGAAGCGCTCGGGCTGGTCCGGATTGATGCCGGTGGCGTATACCGGTAGCGAGTCGCGCACCGGCGCTCCAAGCGCCCGGTAGAGCGGCAGTCGTTGCCGCCGCGCGGTGAGATCCCATAGCGCGATGTCGATGCCCGCGATCGCCGATGCGATAGGACCCGGCTCGCCGGTTTGCAATGCAAGAACCTCGAGTTCGGCGCTGAGCTGCTCGAATCCCTGCTCGGGCGATTCAAATTTGCGTCCGATCAGCCGTTCGCCGATGTCGGCGGCGAGCCTTGCCCGGTGCTCGGCGCCGACCGCGGGCCAGTTGCACCAGACTTCGCCCCAACCTTCGGCGCCGTCGTCCGTGGCCACGCGTACGAGCACCATCGGGCGATCGCGGAACGTTCCGAACGACACTTTCACGGGCGTCGCGATGGGGACGCGATACGCGAAGGCTTCGACCGATTTAACATTGATCAGATCCATAGACGTCATTCCCATGTTGCGGCGGCAGTGGGGGTGAAGCGTGGCTCGACGAGCCCGCGCACGCCGGTGTCAATAGCGAGGAGCGCGCCCGCAAGCGGCTGCTTCGCCAGCTCCTCCGCGCTCATCTGCTGGCTCGCAGTTGTAATGTAGAGCGTATCCAGGTTCGGGCCACCGAATGCGCAGCACGTCGGCCGGTGCGTCTCGAGCTCGACCACGCGGTCGATGCGGCCGTCGGGCGCATAGCGCACCACCCGCCAGCCGTTGAACTCGGCGTTCCATAAGAAGCCCTCGGCGTCCACAGTCGAGCCGTCCGGAAACGCCGGCGCTCGCGTCGTAGTGAAGACGCGCTTGTTGGTGATCTCGCCGGAGTCGACGTCGAAGTCGTAGGCGAAGATCGCATACTGCAGCGAGTCGGCGAAGTACATTGTCCGCCCGTCGGGACTCCAGCCCAGGCTGTTCGGAATGCAGATGCCTGATGTGACCGCCACAAAGCAGCCCCTTGGGTCAACGCGGTAGAGCACCCCTTCGGGCGCTCGCGTCACGTTGTGCATCGTGCCCGCCCAGAAGCGGCCCTGACGATCGCAGCGGCCGTCGTTGAAGCGATGGCCGGAAACCCGCTCCGGCACGGCCGCGAACGGCTGCAGTGCCGCCGTCGCGGTGTCGAAGAACGCGAGCTTGTCGGGAAGCGCAACGAGCAGCCGACCGTCGACACACAACGCAATCGAGCCAATCAGATCGGGCATCGGCCAGGTGTCGATGCGGCCGCTCGCGTGGTCTAGCCGCCGGATCGCGGGACGCCGGATATCGACCCAATACAGGACCTGCCCGCGCTCGTCCCACAGGGGGCTCTCGCCAAGGATGTCGGTCTGCTCGCCGACGCGTATCACTGGTGTCATGCGGTGCCGCAACGTGATCGATGGGCGGCATTGTCCGCTTAAGGCGCCGTGTCACGGTATTGCATTTTCGGCAAGCGCGCCTTCGCTTGACGCGAAAAGCCTGGAACCGGCGCCTGCCTCTTCGCAGAAAGCGAAGGCCGGCTAGTTCGAATTCTAATTCCGGTGAGCTGGCCTGAGCCCTAGCATTCGCAAACGTTGACATACGAAAACGAACTTGGCCCGCTCGGCGATGCAATCGAGACATCCGTGCAGCGCGACGCGAGCCGACAGCAGGAGAATCGGATGTTCGAACACCTTTCGCCGGCGAAGCTGTTTTCGCTTCAAGGCAAAGTCGCGCTGATCACCGGCGGTGCGGGTGGCATCGCCTCCGGACTCTCGCGCGGGTTTGCCGCCGCGGGCGCGCGTCTGATTCTCGCGGACCGCAACGAGGCTGTCGCGCAGCGCGCCGACGAGCTGCGCCGCGCCGGCGCCGACGCTACCGCGCTCATGTTCGACATCACCGATGCCGAGGCCGTCGAGCGCGCGTTCAAGGATATTGTGCAGCGCTTTGGCCGGATCGACGTGCTGGTGAACAACGCAGCGATCATCGTCCGCAAGCCCTTTCTCGAGCTCACACTGGAGGACTGGAAGCGCGTCATCGACATCGGTCTCACCGCCTGCTTCAACGTCGCGCAGCAGGCGGCACGCACCATGGTCGCGCAGCGGTCGGGCCGCATTATCAACCTGAGCTCGATCATGAACCACGTATCGCGACCGAATCTGGTTCCATACGTGACTTCGAAGGGCGGCCTCGCCGCCTTTACCCGCGCCCTCGCCGCCGACCTCGGCGGAACGGGCGTCACCGTCAATGCTCTAGCGCCAGGCTACACAGCCACCGAGTTCTCGCAGGCGAGCAACAAAGAGTTCCACGACTTCATCCGCGATTGGACGCCGGTACGCCGCTGGGGCACGCCGGACGACATGGTGGGCGCTGCGCTGCTGCTCGCCTCCGACGCCGGTGGGTACATCAACGGCACTGTGCTCTACGTCGACGGCGGCTTTCTCGCCGTGACGAAGTAGCAACACTCGCACGGCGGATGAACCTTATGAACCAGACGCAAGTTACGCTCGAGCCAAGCCGCGCCATGGCCCAGGGCGCGGGTACGGCGGAATCGTCACTCGCGCCCATCGTGACCGCCGACGTCGCGCCGCGCGCCGTCGCGATCGGCGCGCCCGTGTCGCGCGCCGGAATTGTGCGCCGAGCCCTGCGCACGCGAAGCTTCAGCGCGGTGATTTCCTTTGCCGTATTCCTTCTGCTCTGGGACGTTATCGCGGAGTGGCTCGATGCTCCGATCCAGTTCCCATCGCCGCTGCGCGTCGCTTCCGCGTTCGTGGATCTCGCGAGCGGAGGAGAACTATTCGAGCATGCACTGATCAGCACCACGCGGTTGGCGATAAGTCTGGCGGTCGCGCTGGCGCTCGCAGTACCGGTCGGCTTCTTCATGGGCCTCAACGAAAAGGCGAACGCCTACATGGATCCACTGGTTGAGCTGCTGCGTCCGATTTCCGGTATCGCCTGGATTCCGCTCGCGCTGTTCATCTTCGGCATTGGCGATGTGCTCCCCGTGTTCATCATGGTCTATGTCGCATTCTTTCCGCTGTTGCTGAGCACGATCGCCGGCGTGCGCAACGTGGATCCCAAGCTCGTGAACGCCGCTCGCACGATGGGCGTAGGGCGCGCGGCCCTGCTGCGCAAGGTCATCGTTCCTGCCGCGCTGCCAACCGTGATGGTGGGCTTCCGGCTCGCGTTCGCCGGTGCATGGGCGGCGATCATCGCAGCCGAGCTCATCGGTTCGCCCAGCGGTTTGGGGTTCGCCATCGAGTGGTACCGCGAGTTGCTGATGAGCCCGAAGGTATTCGCATTCATCGCCGTGATCGGCATCGTTGGTTACCTGTGCGATCTCGGTTTACGCGCGCTCCAGCGCCGGCTCACGCCATGGGCAGAAGGGACGGGACTGGCATGACGACAACCGTGGCACCCAAGAGCACCGCGCCGACGCGCATCCTGCAGATGACGCTGCTGCCGGTCATTCTCATCATCGTGTGGCAGCTTTGGGCCATGTTGCTGGCCAGCGATCCTCGCACGCCCGTTCCCACACGCATCGTTACCACTTTCGTTGACCTTGTTGCGAACGGCGGGCTCGTCGGCGCGCTCGTGCAAAGCCTGACACGTGTCGTCTCGGGCTTCGCGATCGCATTCGTCTTCGGGGCGACGCTTGGACTGCTGATGGGCTCGTATCCCCGGCTGCGCAACCTGCTCGACCCGATTATCGAGACGTTCCGTCCGCTCGCTCCCATGGCGATCCTGCCGATCGTGCTCCTGTGGTTCGGCACGGGCACGCCGGCCGCCACCGCGATCGTGACCTATGCGGCGTTTTTTCCGCTGCTGCTCAACACCGTCCATGGCGTAAGCCGTGTCGATCGGAAGCTCGTGCTGGCCGCCTCGACGATGGGCGTATCGAAGCCAGTTATCCTCGCGCGGGTCGTGTTACCGGCCGCGCTCCCAAGCGTCATGCTTGGGGCACGCCTCGCCATGGGCATCGCATGGACGGCCATCATCGCCGCCGAGCTGGGCGTCGGCGCCAAGTCTGGTGGCGGCACCTCAGGCGGCATCGGGCAAATGATGTTCGTCTTCTATTCCTACAGCATCGACCTCAACGCGATCGTGGTGTGCATGATCGTCGTGGGCGTCGTTGCGCTTGCCATCGACCGCATCTTCCGCTTCGCGGAGCGGCGCCTCATGCCTTGGAGACAGTGAACCATGACCAAGCAGACCTCCACCCCCAAAGTGCGCTTACGCAACGTGTCGAAGCAGTTCGTCGCCGCGCGCACTGGGCAGCTCACCACGGCTGTGACCGACGTCAACCTCGACATCCAGACTGGCGAATTCATCTGCGTCGTCGGGCCATCTGGCTGCGGAAAATCGACGGTCATGAACCTCATCGCCGGCCTCGACACAGCCACGTCGGGGAGCATCGAGGCAAACAGCGCCCCGATTCAGGGCCCCGGCGCCGACCGAGGCGTGATGTTCCAGGATTACGCGCTGATGCCATGGATGAGCTTCCACGACAACATCGGCTTTGGTCTGAATTACGGTACGCCGGGCAAAGGTCTTAGCCGAGAGCAGCGCGAACAGCGCATTCGTCATTTCATCGAGCTGGTAGGGCTCGAGGGCTCGGAGAAGAAATACCCACATCAGCTTTCGGGCGGGATGCGCCAGCGCGTTGCGCTTGCGCGCCTTCTCGCCAACGAGCCGGACATCCTGCTGATGGACGAGCCGCTTGGTGCGCTCGACGCGCAGACGCGCCTCATCCTGCAGGTGGAGCTTCTGCGTATCTGGGGCGAGACGTCGCCTCTCGATGCGCGAAAGACCGCGCTGTTCATCACGCACGATATCGACGAGGCCATTTTCCTGGGCGACCGCGTGGTGGTCATGAGCACGCATCCCGGGCGCGTGAAGGCGGTGATTTCGATCGACTTGCCGCGGCCGCGGACCGAACACGTTCGCGCCGAGCCGCGCTTCGGCGAGCTCGTCGAGCAGATCTGGAAACTGATCCGCGACGAGGCTTACCGCGCGATCGACGGCAAGGCGGCAGCGACTGAGAAAGCCGCAGCCTAGAACGCAAATCTCACATTTCACACGAGCGAGGAGAGCATCAAATGTCGAAAGCATCGCAAGTCGGGTTCAACCAGCGCCGGCGTGACCTGCTGCTGGGCGGCGCGGCAATTGCCGGTGGCGGCATCCTCGGCGCGCCGCACGTCGCACGTGCGCAGGGCGGAAAACAGACGCTCAAGGTCTCGGTCGGCTGGATTCCGTGGGCCGCGGCCAACTCGCCCGTCTCGAAGTACATGATCGCGAATAAGCTCTTCGAAAAACGCGCGGCCGAGCAAGGCTACGAGCTGACTGTCGATTGGCGCGAATACCCGACCGCGCTACCGATGGTCGAGGCTGTCGTCGGCAACAACCTCGACATCGGAATGTGGGGCAACACGCCGATCGTGCGGGCGATCTCGACCGGGCTCCCGATCAGCCTCGGTGTCGTTGGCGAAGGCCACCTGCGCTTCCTCATCACCACGCGCAAAGGCTCACCGATCCACACGATCCAGGATCTCAAGGGCAAGACGATCGGGGTCTCGCTCGGTGGCGACCCGCAGAGCGCGCTCACGCAGATGATGAAGTACGAGCTTGGCAGTTCCGATCCGAAAGACTCGGGCATCAAGTTCATCAACATGCCAACGCATGCGCAGGCGGCCTCGGTGCCGACCGGCGTCGATGCGACATGCACCATCTCGCCTGCGTATTACGCCGCCCAGGCCACCGGTACCGTGGCGATCATGAACTCCTTCGGCTACACCGAGGACTACTACGAAGGTCCGCTCGGCAAAGGCGCGGGCATCCTGATTCCGTCGGTGAAGAAATCACCCTTTTATCCCGACGGCTACTATCTCCATCGCTCGTTCTGGCTGATGCGCAATCAGATTCCGGAGAAGCATCCCAAGGTCATCGTTGCCTACCTTGTGGCGATGCAGGAGGCAGTGGCTGCGCTGAGCGCGATGGACGCTGGTCAGGTCTCTCAACTCGTGAAGGACTACTGGAAGCTCGATGCGGTTTCGGGCGCCAAAGTCGTGAAAGACGACGTCCTGTTCGAGCGTGGGTGGGATTGGCCTACCGAGAACGATGCCAGGGCCGTGCTCGAAGCGTCCAAATACATGGTCGCCAACAAGGTCATCGAGAAGCCGCTGACCTGGAAGCAGGTGAAGGAAGCGTTCGTGCGCACCGCCCCGCTGGTGAAGCAGGCGTACGACATTCTCGGCGCGAAGCCGGCCCAGGCGGAGTTTATGCGCACTGACGCCAAAGACTTGCGCGGACTGCCCGTTTGGCAGATGGACAAGTGGGGCGAATACAGCTGACGTTTCGTAATCATCATCATTCGATCGAGGAGCAATCATGCTGAAGGTAGGATTTATCGGATTGGGTGTCATGGGTGGGCCCATGGCGCAGAACATCGCTAAGCGCGGGCATCCGCTCACGGTGTATGACTTGAGCGCCGAAGCAGTCGCTCGGCTGACGGCTGTCGGCGCCAAGGCTGTTGGATCTCCGAAGGAGGTCGGCGCCGCAAGCGACGTCGTCGTAACCATGCTGCCCGAACCGCAGCACGTCAGGCAGGTCATACTCGGCGCGAACGGCGTCGCCGAAGGGTTGCGCCGTGGCGGCGTGGTGATCGACATGAGCACCATCGATCCCTATACCTCCCAGGAGGTCGGCGCCGAGCTCAAGAAACGAGGCATCGACATGGTCGACTCACCTGTCGGCAAGACCTCCGAGCATGCCGCAACCGGGACCCTCACTTTGATGCTCGGTGGCGATGCGGCGGTGATCGAGCACGTCAAGCCCGTGCTCGACTGCATGGGCAACGAGACCTTCTATTGCGGCGGCTTGGGCATGGGCCACGCGATGAAGATCACCAACAACCTGCTAGCCACGACCATCATGGCCGCGAACACCGAGGCGCTCGCCATCGGCGCGAAGTGCGGGCTCAAGCTCGAGCTCATGATGGAAGTCATGAAAACAACCATGGGCAACAACGCGCAGCTCTACGTCGCGATGCCGAAAAAGGCGTTCAAGGGCGACGACAGCCCCGGCTTCATGATCAAGCTCGCCGGGAAGGATGTCCGATTGGCCGTCGAGCTCGCGAAGAGACAGGGCTTCGATGCGCTGGTCGGCGCCGGTGCACAGGCGACGCTCGAGCGTGCGATGAAGATGGGCTTAGGGGAGCGCGACACCGCCGCGCTCATGTTCATCCGCGAGAAGGAGCTCGGCATCAAGGTTCGCCCAAAGGACGCAGCGTAGCGGGGTGCTGAAGATGGTTGCCTATTTCATAAACGACATGGAAGTGACGGACCCGCAGCTTCTGGAGGAATACAAGAAGCTGTCGCCGCCGACGGTCGCGCAATATGGCGGACGCTTCCTCGCGCGCGGCGGGCGCTGTGAGACTCTCGAAGGCAACTGGTCGCCAAAACGGCTCGTGATCATCGAATTTCCGAGTCTCGAGCAGGCGAAGGCGTGGGCCAACTCGCCCGAATACGCAGCCGCCAAGCGGCTGCGACAGAGGGCGTCGCGGTCGAACATCGTCATAGTGGAGGGCGCTCCGACGACGTAGGTTGAGCCTTCGCGGCGCGCGAAACGCCGATTGCTCAATCGGCAATGGCACGGGCACCGCGGGCGCAGTAGCATCATGGGAAAACGAATCACCAGGAGGAGCGCCGACCAATGGCGACAGTCGTCCAGCAGCAGAAAGTCCGTCCCAAGATCTCGTTCGCGGGTATGCAAAAGCGCTATCCCGGAAAGGGCCAGCGCGAGGGAACGCTCGCGCTCGATGCGTTCGATCTCGACATAGCACCGGCGGAAATCGTGTCGATCGTCGGTCCGACCGGCTGCGGGAAATCGACTGCGCTCAACGTTCTGGCCGGATTCGAGGAGGCTTCAGCGGGCTCGGTCGCCGTCGACGGAGAGATCGTCACCGGCCCGGGAGCCGATCGTGGAGTCGTGTTCCAGCAGGCGGCGCTGTTTCCATGGATGACGGTGATCGCGAACGTGGTCCTCGGGGTCAAGTGCCGCGGCGGGGCGCCCGCAGACTACGAGCCGCGGGCTCTGGCGCTGCTGGAAGAAGTTGGCCTCAAAGGCTTCGATCGCCACTATCCCTATCAGCTCTCCGGGGGCATGCAGCAGCGCGTGCAGATCGCACGCGCCTTGATCAACCAGCCGGACATTCTCCTCATGGACGAGCCCTTCGGCGCGCTCGACTATCAAACGCGCTTGCTGATGCAGAAACTCTTGCTGCGGCTGTGGGCGCACTTCAAGCCGACCATCCTGTTCATCACGCACGACGTCGGCGAAGCGGTGTTCATCTCCGACCGCGTGATCGCCATGACCAAGCGACCTGGGCGCGTCAAGACCATCGTGGACGTGCACGCACCGAAGCCGCGCGACTACGAATTCATGGGCACGCCCGAATTTACGCGTCTCGAGCGCGACCTCGTTGTCGCCGTTCAAGGCGAAGTCGAGGGGGACGAAGCCGTGGCAGCTCATTGAGCAGGAGACGAACGATGAAAACGATAATATTCCTGCGTGCGGTGACTTTTGCTTGCGCAGCGCTACTCTACAACGCCGCCGCCGCGCAAACGCCGAATGCACCGCTTGAGTTCAACTACGGCATCCCCAGCGCTGATCACGCCACGGTCTTCGTCGCCCAGGACTTAGACTTGTTCGCGAAGGTCGGCCTCAAGCCAAAGTTCTTCTATTTCCAGTCTGGCGCGCCCTTGCTCGCCGGACTGAAGAGCGAAAGTCTGGACGTCGTCACCGCTGGGCTCGCGCTCACCTTCGCTATCGGTCAGAGGATCCCGCTCAAGTTCATCTTTTGGGAAGCGAACAACGCAGCCGGCGAGGGGCTGGTGGTCGACCCTAAGTCGGGCGTCAAGTCGTACAAGGACATTGCCAAAGCGAAGAAGATCGGCGCGGCGTCCGGTACCTGTGCGCAGGTGTCACTCTACCTGATGGCAAAGAAGGTCGGCGTCGACTACGGGAGCCTCGACGTCGTCAACATTCCGGCACCGCTGTTTCGTAATTCGTTCCTGAGCGGATCGATTGACGCGGGAGTGGCATGGCCGCCGTATTCGTTGCAACTGAAGGCGGAAGGGTTCCCGATCGTGAGCTTCGACGAGGATTACACGCCGGCGGGCGGCGCCTGCCCCGGGTTGACCGCCGTGCGCCCGGCGTTCCTCAAGCAGCATCCCGAGATCGGCGTGAAGCTCGTGCAGGTCGAAGCGCTTGCACGGGAGGCGATGGCGAAGAACCCGCAGGTGGGCATCGACGCGTTCGTCAAGCACTTGTCAGTAACGCCCGAGGTGGCAAAGGCAACGCTGGAGCGCGAGTGCTGCGGCCGTGTGCCGAGCTTCGCCGACCAGCTTGACCCGCAGTCGCCGTACTCGATGACGTCGAAGGAGGGGGGGCTCGCGGGCAAGCTCCAGCTCGCGAGCGACGTGCTTTATACGACCAAGGCGATCCCCGAGCGTATTCCGCTTGCGGCAATCCAGGATGCGATCGATCCGACGTACATCCGCGAGTACATGAAGATGTCAGGGAAGTGAGGACGACATGAGCGATATCGCGATCGAGGGTGTATCGAAGTCGGCGAAAGAGGAAACGAAAGCGACTGCGGGGCGCGGCGTTCCAGACGTCGTCTACTCGGTGGGCGCGATCGTGCTGCTGCTCGTGGTGTGGTACTTAGCGTCGCGCTCGAGCTTGATTAAGCCGGGCTACCTGCCGACGCCCGAGGAGTTGGGGGCGACATTCGTAGATCTGGTCAAGAACGGCTACCAGGGACGACCGCTGCTCGAGCACATCGGGATCAGCCTTTTTCGATCCTTGACGGGATTCGTCCTCGGCGTGCTGGTCGGGGTTCCACTCGGTCTATTCACCGGATACAGCCGGCGCGCAGGCGCCATGATCTCTCCCATCATGGCGTTCATCCGACCGATTCCTCCCATCGCGTTCATTCCGATGGCGGTCCTGTACTTCGGCCTCGGGGAAGTCGGCAAGATCGTGCTGATCTTCTTCGTGTCGTTCACCTACGTGCAGGCCAATGCACAAGCGGGAGCCGCGAATTTCCCGATCGCGTATCGCCGCGCTGCGCAGTCGCTTGGACTGACTCGTTCGCAGACATTCTTCCGCATCGTGCTCCCAGGTGCGCTGCCACAGATCTTCACCGGGCTCAAGGTCGCGCTGGCGTTGAGCTGGGCGGTCGTCGTCGCAGCCGAGCTGGTCGGCGCCCAGAGCGGTCTCGGGTTCATGATCTCGGATGCGGCGCTCCTGTTCCGCATTCCCGTCGTCTTTATCGGCATCGCGTTGATCGGTGTCATCGGACTATTGCTGAACATGACGCTCAATCTCATTGAACATCGTCTCGTGCATTGGAAAGGACGCTAGCGGCGTCATTTGGAGAACCCATGAAACGTCTCGCACAGCTGCTTGCCGTATTGCTTACGCTGATCATGCCTGTCGTGACTAATGCGCAGGGCGGCGCACCACTGGAGTTCAACTACGGCTATACGACCGCCGATCACGTCAATCTGTACGTCGCGCAGGATCTCGGGCTGTTCGAGAAGGCGGGCCTCAAGCCCAAGTTCTTCACGTTCCCGTCGGGTGCGCCACTGCTCGCCGCGATCAAGAGCGAAAGCGTAGACGTCGTCACCGCGGGCCTCGGCTTCGCATTCGCGCTCGGGCAGAAGATTCCGATTACGATGCTTTACTGGAACTCGAACGACTCGACCGGCGAAGGGCTCGTCGTCGATTCGAAGAGCGGCATTGCTTCCTGGCGCGACCTCGGCAAGGCTAAGAAGATCGGCGCCGCGTCCGGAACGTGCGCACAGGTGGCTCTGTACCTGATCGGAGAGAAACTCGGCATCGGCTATTCGAAGTTCGACGTGGTCAACATCCCGGCGCCGTTGTTCCGCAATTCCTTCCTGAGCTCCTCGATCGATGCCGGCATCGCGTGGTCGCCGTACTCGGTGATGCTCGACACGGAGGGGTTCAAGGTCGTGAGCTGGGACTCCGAATACACGCCGCCCGGCGGCCTGTGCCCGCGCACGACCGCGGCGAGGCCCGCGTTCCTCAAGGCGCATCCCGAGATCGGAGTGCGGTTGTTGCAAGTCGACGCGATGGCGTCCGAAGCCGTCGCGAAGAATCCGCAGGTGGCGATCGACGCTATCGCAAAACGTCTGCAGCTTACTCCGGCAGTTGCCAAGGCCACGATCGACCGCGTCTACATGCAGCGGCCGACATACGCGCAGATGCTCGATCCGGCCTCGCCGTATTCGATGACCACGAAAGATGGCGGTCTTGCGGCGAAATACGTGCTCGCGACCAAGATTCTGTTCGAGACGAAGAGCATTCCGGAGCCTGTGCCGGCGTCAGTCATCCAGGACGCCATCGATCCGACCTACCTCAAACAGTTTCTCGCATCAAAGCCTGCGAAGTGATTTTTCTCCACGAACCCCCGAGGCAAGCATGACCAAAACCTACACCAAGCGGCTTGGCATCCTACGCAAGAAGCCAGGCATGACCGACCAGCAGTTCCGCGAACACTGGCTCAACGTGCATGCGAAGCTCTGCGTGAAGCTCCCGAAGATGCGCCGCTACTCCGTCAATTTCGTCGACCGCGAGCGCTTTCCGAAGTTCGGCTACGACGGTTTCTCCGAGCTGTGGTTCGACTCGGAGGCGGACCTCGTCGCGGCACTGCAGAGCCCGGAAGGCAAGACGCTGCTCGCTGACCTGCCGAACCTCACCGACCCCAACGACATGAACCCGATCATCGCGGTCGAGTACCGGATGCTCGGGGACTAGCGCACATTTGCGCGTTTACTCTCAGAGGCTGCAAAAATGGCACAGCTACAAGGCAAGGTCGCGATTGTCACTGGCGCCGCCGGCGGGTTCGGCGAAGGCATAGCACGACTCTTCGTCCGGGAGGGGGCGCGCGTACTGGTCGCCGATCTGGATGGCGCCAAGGCGCAAAAGGTCGCTGCGGAGCTGGGTTCGAATGCCAAAGCGCAACAATGCGACGTAAGCAAGGGCGCTGACGTCCGCGCGACGGTCAATGCATGCATCGACGCGTTTGGTCCGCCGGACATCGTCGTCAACAACGCCGGCACGACGCATCGCAATCAGCCGATGCTTCAGGTCGACGAGGCAACGTTCGACCGCGTGTTCGCGGTCAACGTCAAGTCGATCTACCACATGGCGCAGGCGATCGTGCCGATCATGCGCGAGCGCAAGGGCGGCGTAATCATCAACGTCGGCTCCACCGCAGGCATACGACCGAGGCCCGGCCTGACGTGGTACAACGCGTCGAAAGGGGCGGTGAATCTGATGTCGAAGTCGATGGCGGCCGAGCTTGGCCCCGACAACATCCGCGTCAACGCGATCTGTCCGGTGATGAGCGCGACGGGGATGATCGAGCTTTTCCTGGGCGCGCCGGACACGCCGGAGAATCGCGCCAAGATCACGGCCGGGATTCCGCTGGGCCGTATGTCCACCACGGAAGACATTGCCGCGGCTGCGCTGTTCCTGGCGAGCGACGCGGCGCGGTTCATCACGGGGATCGAGCTGCCGGTCGACGGCGGCCGCACAATCTGACGCCTCGCCTCGCGGTCGTGGGTAGATCGCGGCGATGAGCGCATCTCGCAGCCGCGTACTGTTCGGCACGGAAGAGCCGGTCCCCGAGGCACGTGCGCTTCGCGCGGGCGCGCTGGAAGTTATCGTCCGTGGCCCGCGGCTCGTGCGCATCGCGTGCGGCGACGTCGAGATCTGGCACGGCGCAGCCTTCCTGTTCCGCGACGCCGATTGGTGCACGCCGGAGCCGATCGTCGACGATTTCGATGAAAGCATTTCGACATCGGGATTCAAGCTGCACGCGGTCGGTCGCTTCCCGGTATCGCCGCCGATCGATTTCAGGATCGACATCGAGGCGCGCGATACTGGCGTGATCGTCGTTGCCGCGCAAGCGACGCCGCGTGGCGACATCCTTGCGAGCCGTCTCGGTCTGTGCGTGATGCACCCCATATCGGTTGCCGGCGCGCAGGTCGAGATCGAGCACATCGACGGACGCGTGAGCCGCACGACGTTTCCGCGGCTCATTCCGCCGTGGCCGCCCTTCATGCTGATCCGGGCAATTCGCCACCAATACCCGCCAGGCCGATGGGCACGCTGCTCGTTCGACGGCGACATTTTCGAGCTCGAGGACCAGCGTAATAACGGCGACGCGTCGTTCAAGACCTACAGCCGCTCGAACCTCATGCCGCGGCCGTATTGGCTGCGCGCAGGGGTGCCGATTCAGCAGTCCGTCGAATTCGCGATCGAGATGCCGCGTGCCAATACAGCGTCGCGGCGACCGGGCGCGGTCAAGGTGCAAGTCGGAAACGACGCCGGTGAATGCCCGACGATAGGGGTGGAGATTTCGCCGGACGACGCGCACGCCGGCGAAGCAGCACGCGCGGCGCTGGCCGCGATGCGGCCGGGGCACCTCCATCTCACAATAAGGCCTGACACGGGGGAAATCGATTGGCGCGCGATTGCCGAGCTCCTGGCGGTGGCGGGCGCTGAACTGCGCCTCGATGTTGCACGTGCCACGCTCGACAAAGCGGTGGAGGAGGTCGGCTCCTTGCGCGAGAAGCTGTACGATGCCGGAGTCGAACCGGCGAGCGTCGCCGTATTTCCCAGCGAGCAACGCGCCATCGACGCCGCGCGGCGCGCGTTCCCGGGTTGCAAGATCGGAGGCGGCACGCCTCACTTCTTCGTCCAACTCAACCGCCTGGACAATCTCGGCCACGCTGACTTTCTCACATTCACGACGTCTTCCATCGTTCATGGCGCCGACGACGAATCGGTGATGCTGACTCTGCAGAGCTTGCGCTCGATGATCGAGACACTGCGCGCTCGCTATCCGGATGTACCGATCGCCATCGGACCAAGCGGCATAGCGGCGCGAGCGAGTCCGCTCGGCGCGCAGCCCCCGACCGATGGCCAGCACCGGATTGCACTAGCGGCTAACGATCCGCGGACGCGCGGACTCTACGGCGCAGCGTGGACGGTCGGCTACGTCGCACAACTCGCGACGACAGGCCTCGATGCAGTGACCGTGATGAGCCTCACCGGAGCTGCCGGCGTCGTCGGCACGGACGGGCAGGGCCCCTTTACCCGTTATCCATCGTACTTTGTCATCGAGCGCATGCGTGGACCCGCGAGCGTTTGCAGCGTCACGGTGTCTGAGCCCACGCGCGTCGCCGCTTTCGCGCTTCGCCGCGGCGACGGGCAGGAGTTGCTGATCGCGAATCTCACTGCTGAAGCACTTGACGTCGATGTTGCCGACGCAGTGGGAGGGACGGCTGCGATCCTCGACGCCGAGACATGGCATGCATTTGGTTCGCACCCCGACGTTTGGCATCGCGCGCGCGGTGCAGCCCAAACATCGTGTCTGCGACTCGACGCGTACGCGGTCGCAAGCCTGCAATGGCCATGATCGTGGTTGCGTTACTTACCGGCCAGCGTGAGGCGCGGACGTGGCGTTTCACGGCCAGTTCTTCTTCGGTCAATCGTCGAGTCCTGCAATCGCTCAGGAACGCGTTGGAGACGTCTCGACCTTGCTCGGACGCTGTCCGACAAAGTAATCAGAATGGCGCCGATTTCCAAGACGAAACCTGTCGACTAGATTGGTTCAAGAGGTGCGGCACAGGAGATGCCGACAAGCCCGCCGATCGCGCGGCAGACTTTCTGAATCGTCCAATGGAGGTGCTTTCGAGGTTCGTCCACATGAATCATGGATCGCAAGCACTTCGATTGCCGGCTGCCCGATATGTGGGTGCGCAACCATGACTACAACCGAGCAGCACATCATAAGCAACGAAGGGCGATTCAGCAGATTCGGACCGTTCCCGGAGCGACTGACAAAGATTGAGCTCGATGTTTTAACATTGCTCAAGGTCGGGATGACCAATCGGGAGATCGCGAGCAAGCTCGGCATGACGGTGGGAACAGTTAAGTGGTATATGAACCAGATCTTTGGCAAACTCCGAGTACGAAATCGGATCGAAGCGTTCGCATGTGCCTGTAATTTGTTGGCACTGGACGAATCTGGAATCGAATGGCTACCCCCAGTCCCGACACCAACTCCGCTTCGAAAAATCGAGTACGATATTCTGTCCTTGGTTGAGCAAGGCCTTACCAATCGGGAAATTGCTGGCAGCCTTGCGCTTACGGTGGGCACCACGCGCTGGCGCATCAACCAGATCTTTGGAAAGCTACGGGCACGAAACCGCATCGAGGCGCTCGCGCGTGCGCGGCAGTTTGAGTGGCTGTAGCGGTTTTAATCGCTCTGAAGACGTAGGCGTTGGTGGCGCGCTGGCCTTGCATTGTCAGCTTCTGCGAAGCGCAAATGACGGGCGAGGGTCAAGAGCCGCGCGTTTCGCCCATCATTGACAGTCGATACAGCTAGGACATAGCCATTCCAGCAAAACATTCGGTGGCGATCCTCGGGGGTGGCGTAGGGGGACTCAGCGCTGCGCACGAGCTTGCCGAGCGCGAATTTGCGGTGACTGTATACGAGCGCAATGCGGTGTTCGGGGGCAAAGCGCGCAGCGTACCCGTAGTGGGTAGCGGAGTCGGCGGACGCAAGGATCTTCCCGGAGAACATGGTTTCCGCTTTTTCCCGGGTTTCTACAAACACGTCACCGATACCATGGGTCGAATACCGTTTGGGACCCGCAACGGCAACTGTCGCGACAACCTTGTGCAAGCCACACGGATTCTGCTGGCGCGACAGGGAAAGGTCGATCCGGTGTGGGTCGCCCGGTTTCCCGAAACGCTGGATGATTTCCGAACCGCCTTTCTGGCCCTTTTTGACAATCTCGACATTCCACAAGACGAGATCGTGTTCTTCGTCACGCGACTGTTGGCACTTGCGACAAGTTGCGACGACCGCTACGAGCGAGAGTACGAACAGATCGCATTCTGGGACTTCATCGAAGCGGAGACACGATCCGAAAACTATCGCCAATATCTTGGGCAGGGATTGACCCGTTCGCTCGTAGCAATGCGCGCCGAGGAGAGCAGCACACGTACCGTGGGACGCATCTTGTTGCAGCTCTTCTATGGCATTCTCGTTCCAGGACGAGTGTTCGATCGGCTGCTGAGCGGACCGACGACCGACGTGTGGATCGATCCATGGCGGACGCACCTGACCGAGCATCTCGCCGTGACGCTCGTCCCAAACGCGACCGTGCGCTCGTTCAACGTAGCGGGCGATCGGATTCGCAGCGTTTCGGTCGAGCGCGATGGAATCGTCGAAGAGGTGACCGCGGATTTCTATGTTGCAGCATTGCCGGTGGAGATCATGCAGACGCTCCTCAGCTTTGACCTGACACGTGCGGCGCCGTCGCTCGCACGATTGGGCGAGCTTCGCACGGAGTGGATGAACGGCATCCAGTTCTACCTCGAGACTGACGAGCCCCTCGCCAACGGGCACGCGATCTATTTGGACTCGAGCTGGGCGCTCACATCGATCTCGCAGCGGCAATTCTGGCGCGGCTACGATCTATCGGAGTATGGCAACGGACGCGTGGGTGGAATTCTCTCGGTCGACATCTCCAACTGGACGACGCCTGGGTCCTTCAACGGAAAGCCAGCAATCGCCGCAACATCGCGCGAGGAGATCAAGGATGAAGTCTGGGCAGAGTTGAAAGCTGCACTCAATGCACCCGGCAATGCGCAGCTCGAGGATAGCAATCTGGTCACCTGGTTCCTCGATCCGGACATACAACTCCCCAATCCCGGGACCGTAACGAACCTGGAGCCGCTGCTCATCAATCGTGTCGGATCGCTCGCCCTACGGCCCGAGGCTTACACGGAAGTCAGCAACCTTTTCCTCGCCTCCGACTACGTACGCACCTATACGGACCTTGCAACCATGGAGGCGGCGAACGAGGCCGCGCGGCGGGCCACGAATGCGATCATGGCGGTGTCCGGCGTCACTGCGCCGCCATGCGAACTGTGGGAGTTCGACATCCCTATCGTCATGCGCAACGCGCAGCGGTTCGACGAGCTACGATTGCGGATGGGCCTGCCCAACCTGTTTCTCGCGCAAGGGTGATCGGCAGACCCTAGAATTCACCCTGATCGCGATGCCACTACCTCCGCGATCATCGTCTCGCTGATGTCAATGCCTGCTGCGTTTCCGGGAGCAACGAGGGGCGCAAGCAAGCGCAGCATATCTCCCGTTCCGCATCCAACATCGAGGACGCGACACCCGGAGTGAAGATCCAGCGGAGCGACGTCTTCGAACCAAGGATCGGGTTTCGAGATTTGATCTACTTGTTGCCACAGTATTTAATGTCTACGATGCCATTGGTCAATGCTGTTCTCAAGAAACACCCTGGTTAACCCCAAAGGAGGACGCGCTATGAAGGTGTTGGCCCTGGTTTACCCTGGTATGACCCTGCTCGACTTGGTCGGTCCCATGCAAGCGTGGAGTTTTTTGCCCGGTTACGAAGCTCAGTACGCCTGGCACCGATCCGGTCCAGTGTCCACGGACTGCGGCCTCAGCGTGCAGGCGACAAATAGTTTCGAGGATGCCTGGACCGATCCAGACGTCCTTTTTGTCGGTGGCGGTGCCAAGCCTACACTGGATTTGCTGCGCGATTCCAAGGCAATCGCGTTTGTGGCTGATCGCGGGTCGCGCGCTCGCTGGGTCTGCAGCGTTTGCACAGGGTCCCTGTTGCTAGGAGCGGCCGGGCTGCTGCGAGGCTATCGCGCTGCTGTGCACTGGGGTGCCCAGGACGCCCTGGGCCAATTCGGCGCGGAGCCCAGCAGCGAGCGCGTCTGCGTCGACCGCAATCGCCTTACTGGCGCCGGTATCACATCGGGAGTCGACTTCGGTATCAAGGTGGCAGGGCAATGGGCTGGCGAGGGTATGGGGCGCGTCATCGAACTCATCATGGAGTACGCGCCACAACCGCCGTATGGGACAGGCCGTCCTGATCTAGCAGACGCACAAACCCTCACCGTCGCGCGCGCGGCGATGCAGCAAGCGATGACAGGTGTAACAGCCTAGCCACTCGCTGCCGCTTAGCTTGGTGCGTCAGGTGTTAAGGCACAATCGCGTGCGATCGATCGAGCGATCTCGCGGATAGCAACGATCATGCATGAAATTATCGCAATTGCGATCTTCCTCTGTCTGATTGCGGCCTCATTCGGTGCGATCGTAGTATCCGAGAGATTGCAGCCACGCTACCACCACGACGACACGAACAACGTCGTCAGACTCGCCGCTAACATTTTCATAGTGACGACCTCGCTTGTGCTCGGCTTATTGCTGAACTCGTCCAAGAATCAATTCGAGGCGATCGATCGCCACGTGCACGGCTTCGCAACGGATCTGATCCTCCTGGATCGGAGCCTGCGGCACTATGGCCCGGAAGCCTCGGAAGTCCGCACGCGCCTGGCCGCCTATGTGCGCCAGGCCGTAATCGGCACCTGGCCGGAGCAGGGTTCGCCCGTCCTGGACGATCGCGCGGCCGAGCAGCTGCTCGATGACGTGGAAAATGCGTTGGCGACCATGCGGCCATCCGACCCTCTGCGTATCGAATTGTGGCGCGAGGCCCAGGCCAATTTGCAGAACGTGGTGAAAAGGCGCTGGGTTTTGATCGAGGAATCGCAGGCAACGATTCCACCAGTATTTCTTGTGATGCTGGTCGCTTGGCTGGTACTGATTTTCGCGAGCTTTGGGTATCGAGCGCCACGCAACATCGTAGTAATTTCAACGCTCTTTGTAGCAGCGCTGATGATTGCGGGTTCCATCTACCTGATACTCGACATGGACGTACCATTTGCGGGGCCGATTCAAGTTTCGCCGGCGCCGTTGCTGCGCGCCGAGGAACAATTGCGGAGGTAAGACGCCGGCCGTAGGCGAATTATTAAGCTCGACGGTGAGCTTGCCGTACGGCGACCCGGTAAGCAGCGTGATCCGGAGGTTCTAGAGGCTCGCTGTGCGGATTTCATGGGCGGCGGATGTCTGGTGACCCGTGACAACATGGAACAGAGCATCTATGTCGAGATCGTCGCCACTGCCGCGCCAGGCAACAATCTGGTCCGGGCGTATGAGGGCAAGGTCCGCTTCGTACAAATCACGTGCCTCGGGCAATAGAATCTCGACGACCTTGAGCTCCAGGCCGAACGCTTTGGCTGCGTTCCGGAAAGCACCAGCAGCGGAGCTTGCGGCGCCGCGCTTGCTCATCACCAGCAGGCTCCACTCAAAGCCGAGCAAGTCGTAAAGGCTTCGTCCATCCTCGAGCCAAAGGTGCGGGGCGCGCCCGCCCGGCGATGCTGTCGGCACATAGACGTTCGCCGCGTCATCGGGAATGACAGCAGCGTCGGAACGGATGATCGGCGAGCCGTCGTAGCGACCGCCGAAAGTGACCCCCGGGATATTGAATTCTCGGCGGATGTAATCGTTCAGGAAAGCGCCCGCTGCCGCTCGCGCCGCCTCGCCGTCAGGCCCTTCATGCTCGATTGCCGGGTGCGGAACAAAGTTCCCTATCTCGCTAGCGAATTGCCGCGCGTAAGCCGTGTTGCGTGTGGCCAGCTTGCGCCGCTCGAAGACATAGCTCGGCACGAGGTCGGGGCCGGCGACACCTGTCACGGCCGCAGCCAGCTTCCAGCCGAGGTTGATCGCATCTTCGACAGCGGTGTTGTATCCCAGCCCTCCGGCCGGCGTAAAAAGGTGCGCAGCATCGCCCCCGATGTAGACACGGCCGCTCCCGAAGCTTTCCGCGACCAGCGCATGGCCCGCGATCCACGTGTCCACGGCGAGTACCTCGATTTCAAGCTGGGAGCCCATGGCCTGAAGAAAGAGTTCACGCGCACGGTCATGGCTGATAGCCGTGTCATCCTCTCCCTGCTTGAGCTGTGTATGGAAGGCGAATTCGTCGCGTCCATTCACAGCCGCCAGCCACGATCTACGCTGGGGATTGAAAGCCCAGTACATCCAGGATCGGGGATGGACCATGACCTTGTAGAAATCTGGTGCACGAAGATAAACCGCCACCATCTTGCCGCCGAAGAAGTTCCGGGTGATGCCGGTCTCGCCGCCATAGCGGATTCCTAGCTGCGTCCGAACCGCGCTGTGCGCGCCGTCGGCGCCGATGAGATAGTCGGTCGTGACGAAGCGCCGCTCTCCAGTTTCGATTCTCTCGATCGCTGCAGTGACGCTATCAGCCTGCAGCGAGAAGGAGGAGAGCTGCCATCCATAGTGGAAGGAATTGGACGGGCAGGCGTGGGCATGACGCTGCAACACCTGCTCGACGAACTTCTGCGAGATCCGATGGGGCAGCTCAGGCGTGCTCCACGATCCCCCCGAAGATCGAGCGACCGTACTCGCCTGCTGTGAAGCAGGGAGACTGAAGCGAGCCAGCTCGTAACCGGCGTAGCGAGTGAAGTAGGCGATGTCCGTCGGATAGTCTGGCGGCAATCCGAGGGCGCGTATTTCGGAAGCGATACCGAGTCGCCGATAGTATTCCATCGTGCGCGCTTGCGTTGCATTCGCCTGAGGGTTGACCGAGGTGCCTGGTTTCTTGTCGACAACTACAGTCGATATCCCACGGCGTCCAAGTTCAAGCGCAAGCATCAGACCACACGGTCCACCGCCTATGACGAGAACCGATGTTCTGGATGGCGGCTGCATTCGGTCAAGGTGATCGCGTAAGCGCTCACAGGACCGACAGAAGCGCCCACCGTGCACTCTCCCGTCGCATGGTGACGCTGGCCGACCAATTTGATCCGAAACGCTGAGGACCGGCGTCTGCGAGGGATAAGTTCAATACCACGCGATCGTACTGGCTTGAGGTGAGCACCATGTATACCACGCCGATCTTGGATAGCACCATCAAAGGGTTAACAAAGCCGCGAATGGTCGAGGCGAGTACACCGTAAAGGCACGTACCACTGTGCAAGGTTCCTGCACGCCTGCGCGCCGTCGGTGCAAGCCGGAGATCGATTTGGCACCGTCCTTGCGTAGCCCACGTGGTTAAGTACTTCCATCCAGGTGTGCCCATGTCGGCCTATCGAAAATTCGCTCCGTCGGTTCGAAACGCTAACGACATTCCCAGCGACGTGTATGCGATCGAGAGCATGAAGGCTTCGCTTGCCCGGCGAACCACGCCGCAAATTCGCCCAGCTGAGGACCAATATAAGCACTTGCGCAAGACGAGTCCGGCAGACGTACCTCTTCGGCGCACGCTGGAGTGGGTTGAAAGTCTTCCGCCGCGGGTCCGACCGATGGCCCTGATGCGTCAGTTTGCGCGAGTTGCCAACCTGATCGCGGCCACGTGGGGTGATCTGGAAGCATTCGAGACGTACATGGAGTCGCTGCTCACGGACAAGCGCGGAAACCGCAAAGGATTCCCGCCTGATGTGGTGGCAGAACTATCGGCCTTGGAAATCCATCGACTCGCGATCGAGCGGCGAGATTCGACCTCGACAGGTGTGAAGAAGCGCGCGTGACGCCTCACAGACCTGAGCTACCGAAATGCGTGCAGGCTGGATGGCGCTCACAGCACCGCAAAGGGATCGGTGCGTCTTTGATGATGCTCGTGGGGCCTGGACCAGCGAGTGCTTGGCGGTACGCTTAACCATCGCGACTGGCAAACCGTTTGGGTTCACGAGGCTTCTTACGGAAGCTGGAGCGCCGCAGAAGAGCCCCGCCATGGTGCTGATTCGCGGCGAGCTTTATCAGCTTGTGGTCACGCCAGTGCCGGCGCCCCGACCGATCGGCTGGCTCGCGATCGGGTTCAGTGCCAACGACCGGCTCGCCCGGAATCTGGGGCACTTGATTCTGTTGGTGGATGCGCGGGTCGGCGTGGACGCGCAGCGTCCGCGAGGCCGTGGGCCTGCGGCGAGTAGTGTAGCTGTCTCATACAGCGCGGGCTGGGCGACACTCGCGAACCAAAGGCGAAATTCGCTACACTAGCTGCTCAACTTCACCTGAAGAGTCCTCAACGTGGCCGGATCGGTGCCCCCGGCGGGGGGGGCGTGTCTAAGCGAAATGACGCGCCGCGCGAGCTGCCCCAGTTGCTCGAAGTCCGGTGCGTAAACAAAGTCGCACATGAAGATCCCTGCGCGCGTATTCAATGTATCGGCGGAGTGCGCGACGGAGTGACGTGGAAGCTCACCCAGACCGAAGCGATGCAAGCGATTGACCGAGGTGACGCCCGGTTTTACGCGCAGTTCGGCAACCACAGCGTAGCCATCGTCATCGATGAAAACGAGAGTGGACGACGCTATTTGAAATGCTTCACTGACGGGAGCGATCCGGAAGGCTTGCTAAGTCTGCCCGAGTGCCCGCGCTCTTCTGGACGGCCACGAGCGCATTTTGACTGGGCGGAATAGCCGCGCAGATTCGCGTCGCCACCGCTCTTACCCTTGTCCTTGCTCCATGGGCATCTGTGCCGTAGCCTGATGATATGGGACTTACGTAACAGGAAAAGGCGATCCTGGCGCGCTTTTGCACAAATCCCAATTGGTTCGCGTTCGCTAGAAACATACAGTGCCGGCAGGCGGATTGAATATCTGCCGCGTGATTGCCTTGTGTTGCGTGACTCCTTTCGCCGTGTAGTCGAAGCTACCAGTGTTGCCGTCGGCAAAGGTGAGCGTCGCGTTGCCGACATTGGTGCGCGTCACCTGGTTGGGGTCAAACGGAACTGAGCTGAATGCCGGCCCCGCTGTCTGGATCAGATCGCCGCTGAAGCTCTGACCGACTCCTTGCGCCAAGGTCGATGACAGCCACAGAGGCGTGCCATCGGTATCATAGGTGAACCAGGTGGTGAAAATGTTGCTGCCCTCGTGGGTCAGGTTGATTCCCCAGCCCGCCTCGGCTCCCGCCGGAGCTGCCCACCAAAGGTCGGTGAAATTGGTCGTTACTGCAGGGTTGGCTTGCGCCGCGTAGGTGCACGTCGGTAGCGTTCCGAACACCTGCCGGGTGATCGGCTTGTTCTGTTGCGTGAGTGCCTCCGCTTGAGCTCCCGAAGCAGTCGTCACCGAATACGCGAAGGCGCCGTTGTTGGCATCGGTGAAGGTCAGCGTTCCCGTGCCTACCACGGTACGCGTTACCTGGCCCGGATCGAAAGGCACCGTGCTGAAGGTCGGACCATGGGTCTCGATGAGCTGGCCGCTGTAGGTGTCAGGGTTGCTGGCGGTCTTATTCGCAGTCATGGACAGCCACCACTCCTTGCCGGCGGTATCGTAGGTGAACCAGGTCGCGAATATCGTGTCGCCCTGATGCGCGACGTTGAGACCCCAGCCCGATTCTGATCCAGCTGGGGAAGCCCACCACAAGCCTTGGTAATTCGAAGAGATGGCTGGACCGCTAGATACAAATAGTTCTGCGGAACCGGCGGGGCTCTGACTGGTACCCACGGTGAGGACGATCGGAAGCGCCGTCCCTGCCGGCACGCTTGCAGGCACAACGAGCGCTACCCACAACTTTCCTGCAGGAGAAAGAGGAGCCTCAACCGCGCTGATCACCTGTGCGGATTGACCACCGATGCTTACGGCAACTGCGCCCCGCGGAGTCGGCAGGTTGTCCGTGCCTGAGACTTGCCCGTCTACACCCGCGGGGTCGGTCTGTCCTTCTCCACTCGCAAGGAAGATGACGACCGAGCCGCGATCGGCCAGATTCGACGACGAATTCGCGGAACCGTCTGCGTTTAGCACGCTCTGCGGAAATATGCCGGGATTCGCGTCGACCAGTGACAGCGTCATCGGCACGGACTGTACGCCCTGGTACTCGAGCTGCAGATTCGTCGTGTCCTTCCAATACGTGAAGTAGGGCACGATCGCCGTCACCTCCGTTGCAGAAACCGACAGCAGCGGCGCCGGCACACCGTCGAAGAGCGCGCGCACGTTGGCAACGCTCTTTTGCAGCCGTCCGTACGACGTCGCTTGTCCAGCGACCGCACCCGGCGGGCCGAGGCCCTGACCTTGAATCGCGACGATTTCTCCGGGAGCGACCGGACCAGCTTGTCTGGTGGCCGCGTGTACAACGGTGGCCACGACTGGAGCCGGAGGGATCGGTCCCGGCGGAGAATAGGTGATCGTATTGGCAGTCTGCCAGTCGGGGTTCACGGACGCCATCGATTGAATGGTCAGCTGATTGGACAGCTGCGTGCCGTTGTTGAAGATGGTGTTGCCCGTGAGGTCGATGCCCTCGGAGGTCGCCTCGATATAAACCCCTACCCGCTGCGGCCGATCCGGCGCCGTGTTTCCGATGAGGTTTCGCGTGAGCGCCCAATTAAGATTGATCTTGCCCGGAAATGGCGACGGCAAGAAAGCGATGGCAGCATCCCCCGCATTGTTGAGCACGAAATTGTCGACGAAGGTCCCGGATTCCTCGCCCACAACGTAGAAGGCGAGTCCTCCGCACCCGCCGTTCCGTTCGAAGAGATCGTCGGCGATCAGGAACCCGGAGCCCTCCACGCCATCGTCATTCGAAGAGCCGCTCCCGACGAAAATGCCGCTGAAGCAGTTGCCGATGACCGCGTTGTCCTCGACGCTGTGGTTTTGCGGGCGGAATCCCATGCCCAATCCGTGGGTGTTCCTCATGAGAATGTTATGCAGCGCGGAATTGTTAGGGCCGCCATTCATCGAAATGCCGGCGCCGCCGCCGTGAGAGCTTCCGTCGACGTGAAAGGCGCCGTTGTCGTGGATATAGCAGCTCTCGACCGTGAATCCCGGCCCTGGCAGCACCCCGACGCCGTCCTCGAGGGCGTTGCGCAGCTCGCAATCGCGGACGATCGGTCCTTGCTGCGGGTTTCTGCCGTAGATAATCCCGGAGACGATGTTCCCGTGCGGCCAATCGAAGGAGAAGCCCGTCGCCGGATCGCGCAGATACCTCGCTGACGCGTTCCCGTCGAAGACCAACTTTTCGACCAGCGAACCGGCCCCACGAAGCTGGAGTATTCCGAGGCGCACCGGCATGAGCTCCAGAATCGAGTGCCGTCCCTCGCCGCGCAGCATCAGCCCGACGGGAACGTCCAAAGCATACGATTCGCTGGCTACCCCGGTCTGCGCGACTTGCGCCGGCGAGTACATCACGGGCGGCCCGTGCGCCGTTCCCAGCATGTAGGTGCCGGCGGGGAAGAACACGGTCCCCCCGGGCAAGGTATCGTTGATCGCGCTTTGAATCGCGTTGGAGTCGTCGGTAACGCCGTCGCCCTTTGCCCCATAGTCCGTGACCACGGTGTTCAAGACTCCGGACTGCAATGGAGTCGCGAGAAGCAAAGCCGCTACAACAGTCAGAAGCCGAAGGGTAATGGCGATTCGCTTGAACATGGCCAACCTCCGGGTGTCGTTCAACAGCGCTCCTTACCATCACATTCTCACGCACTGCTGATCGAGGAAAGCATGCCGAAGTAAACTTACCGTAACGCAAGGCTCCCGACAGCAAGGCTTCCAGTCTGTGCGCCGAAGAACGATCGCGCCAGCATCGTAAGCGTAGTTCGTTCTTCGGGTTTAGAACGCCGTGCGGGCAACGACGGGTCTTAGCTCGAGACCTGCCTTGGTCCGAGGCGCCCAAGAGCGGACTTTGAAAGCCGCTGTCGACTCGTTGCTGACGTTCGCAACGCCTCAAGCAGTCGTTAACGAGCCGCATGGCGTTGGGCGGCACTTTGCGTCACGCACTCGGAAGCTGGAACCCTGTATGTTTGAGGAGATCAGGGTGAAGCCGGCAGGATATCGCGATGTAACGAAGATGTCGGCGTAAGCGTGACAGCGGATGGTCTGGGAACTCTACATCATGTTCTTCTGAGTCGGCGTCCAAACCTGCCGCGATCTCCCGCGCATCAACTCCGGCAGGCTTGTTCTTGAGCTTGCGGTCGAGCAACACTGCCTCTCGAATACCCGTGATACCGTGCTCTTCGCACTGAACCTTGAGGACATAGCTGAACTTCGCGAATGGAATAGTGAACGTACCAAGGTAAGTCATGCCGCTAGGTATCTGGGGTACCTTCACGATCTGGCGGACGGCTGGCAACTGGCCGATTCGAACAATGTCGCACTCAAGTAAGGTCGCGTGAGAGGCAGCGGCTACATCTTGGATCTGCGAGAGAAATGAAGCCAAACTATGTGACTTCGGTAGGTCAGGCTCCACGTTGAAGAAGTAGACGCCAACCGCATCACCGTCCGCGAAACGCCAGACGCAGTTGGCACCAGTATCTCGCTCGATCGCGACCTGATCGCCGACAATACTGATCCAGTCGCGCTGTGGAGCGCCAAGGCCAAACCCGAACCCTTTCCAGAACCCCAAGGTCATGCCTCCTACTTCCGGCCCGGCACGTTTCGCCGTCGCGACGCCGCTCTTGGCTGACTACGCGCCTTCCCCGGATGGCCGCTACCCGTAGCAAACCGGACATTGCCCGCCAGGTCAAATCCAATCTTCCGCAGTCTATTGCCATGAACAAAGCGGTCATCTTGGGTGGCGTTGCGGCCGCTGCGTTTCTAGGTCCTTTCACGCAGACCGTCTATGCGCCGAGCCTGCCCGAGCTGCAGGACTTCTTCGGCGTCGACACGCTGCTTGTGAATCTGACCATTTCGCTCTTCACAGCCATCCTCGCGCTCAGCAACTTCGTGGTCGGACCGGCGGCCGATCGCCGGGGGCGACGTGCCGTGCTTCTTCCTGGGCTCGTCGCCTTTGTGCTTGGGTCGATCCTCTGTCTGTCTGCGACGTCCTACTCGTTTTTTCTCGCCGGCCGCGCCGTGCAGGCGTTCGGAATCAGTACCGCGCTGCTCGTCGCACCGACCGTGGTCGGCGACATCTTCCCGCCGGCCGAGCGAGCTCAAGCGATGAGCGTCTATCAGACCGTGATCTTCCTCGGCCCTGTTCTTGGTCCGTTGCTCGGAGGAGTGATCGCCCAGCAGCTTGGCTGGAGGTGGTCGTTCGCGCTGCTCTCGGTCGCCGGTGCAGGCGTCTGGTTCTATAACCTCCGATGTCTTCAGGAAACAAAACCGGCAGTGCTTGCCGCGGCGGGCCATTCACTGCGGCCGTTCGTCAGCGTGCTCGTAAACCGCTCGGCGCGCTCGATCATCCTTGTCGGCTTTAGCCAGTTCTACGGCTACTACGTGTTCCTCGTTTTCCTGCCCAAATTGCTGACGGCGCTCTCAGTGTTTTCCACCGCGGTCAAGGGCGCCATGTTTGCACCGCTGACGGCAGGGATACTCGCCGGCATATATGTCGGGCACCAGTGGCAAAAGCGATGGTCGCGCACGCGCATCCTCGCTTCCAGCTCTTTTCTAATCGGCAGCAACGTGCTCGTTCTCTGGCTGGCGGTGTTTGCCGGTGCCCTGACTGTTCCTCTACTGGTTGCACTGCTCCTCGTCTATGGCGTTCTCCTGGGATGCAGCCTGCCCGTGCAGTCAACAATCCTGGTCAATCTCTTCACGAAAGACCGCGGGACGGCGGTCGGCGCCTACAATTTCTTCCGCTTCATGGGGGCGGCAATCGGTCCGATTGTCGGCGCGTTGGTAGAGGCCTGGTTCGGCGTCCACGCGGTTATCCTCAGCGTGGCGGTGCTGCTGGGACTGTCGGCGGTCGCCCTTCGGTTTAGCCTCTA
>DATFSE010000066.1:0-9045 GCA_035262745.1 Casimicrobiaceae bacterium
CGGATTTGCCGCCTCCGAGGCAATGCGACGAAAGAGCACGCCGGATCCGGTGGAGACGACGTTGACGGTGATGCCCGTTTCCTTCTTGAATCCGTCGACGACGAGCTTGTTGACCGTGTCGTCGTTGGCCGAATAGAGCACAACCTGCGTATCTGCCATCGCAGGCAACGACGCCACCGCCGCCGTGAACAGCAACGCCGCGACCATCTGTCTCATCGTGTCTCTCCGGGTGCGCTTCTGGTTATCCGTCTCGACTGAGCGGCCCTCTAGGGAGCGCCATATTCTACGCAGGATTCATTACTGGTGTCCGCGCTGTCCAGTGACGTTTACTGGCTGCGACCACAGCTCAAGCACAGCTCAGGCCTCGGGTTGCGTCTGCCCGTCCACTTCTGATCTTGCTTACGATTGGTGGACACCTGGACAGGAGCATACTGCTATACATCTCCGGCGCTCCGAGTGAGGAGCTCGGTGGCCGGGACCCCAGGCCCAGGACGATTGGACGCGACGTCTGGATCGGCGGTGGCGCCATTACCCTTCCCGGCGCTTCAATCGGGGACAACGCCATCATCGGGGCGGCAAGCGTGATCACGAGGAACGTGGCCGTGGGAACAACCGTTGTGGGTAATCCTGCGCGCCTGGTTCGTTCATCCGAGTAAGCGCCGCTGCGCCTGGCCACCAGATATCATAAGGAGTTAGCGTTAGTCGCTGATCCCTTACCCTTCTCCAGCGTAGCGAAATCGTAACCCTCAAGCAGGGGATCAAGCTGGTTCGCTGCCTGTGCCAGATGGTGGCCCAAAAGCGAGACCAGTCGTGACGATGGGGTAAACCATATCTGCGGATGCGGTGAACCATTCTCCGTCGCGGGCTGACGTGCAGCGCATTGATGCGGGACATCTGCTTTGAACGGTTTTCGAGCTTGCGGGTTGATAGCTGCATTGAGCGCTGGCGCGCGGCCTCGGCTCACGCCTCCAATCGAGGAGTTGTGACGATGAAGAACGAAGTCAAGCCCCGCTTGTACGACGTCCTCGCCAAGACCTTCGCGCAGGAACATGTGCGAACATGCTTTGCCCTACTCGGGGATGCCAACATGAATTGGGCCTCGCGCCTATCCGAGGAGGGATGTCGCATGGTGTATGTCAGGCACGAGCATTGCGCGCTCGCTGCCGCCATGGCGTACTCGCGAAAGAACGGGGATGTGGGCGTGGCGACCGTGACCTGCGGGCCCGGTGTGACGCAATTGATTACGGCGCTCCCCGCGGCGGTGCGGGCCCATCTGCCGATTGTGGTGTTTGCGGGGGAGCCGCCGCTGAAGAGCGGTTGGTACAACCAGGAAATCGACCAGGCGCCGCTCATAACCGCAACCGGGGCCGCCTATCACAGCCTGCACATGCCCAAGCGCATGCTTGTTGCAGTGCGCGACGCGTTCCTGCAGGCGCGTCGCGAACGTCGCCCCGTGGTAATCGGCATTCCGTTCGACCTGCAGGCCCGGCCTTGGGATGGGCCCGCAGATTTGCCCACGCCCTCGCACAGATTGTTGCCGCGGCCTTCGCCGATTCCGCCGCATCCCGACGATGTGGCCGCCGCGGTGCACCTGGTCGCTGGCGCCGAACGGGTCGTCGTGCTGGCCGGTCTGGGTGCGGTTGAAGCCGGAGCGGCGGTGGCTTGCCGGGCGTTGGCCGCCAAGACTGGTGGATTGCTGTCTACGACGCTTCCCGCGAGAGGGCTGTTTTACGATGATCCTTTTTGCATCGGCATTTCGGGTAGCTTCACACCCGAAGCCGGGCTCGAGTACCTCGCCCAGGCCGACCTCGTCGTCGCCGTCGGTTGTTCGCTCGCTTACCACGCGGGCGGCGGTGGGCAGCTCTGGCCGAAGGCGAATATGCTGCAGATCGACGTCGACCCTGTCGCGGTCAGTCAAGGCCAGGAGGTGGCACGTCATCACCTGCGGGCCGACGCTCGTCTGGGAGTCGAGGCGTTGACGGCAGCGTTGCCTATCCGGAACCAGAGCTGGCGAAGCGATGCGATTGCTGCGCGCATCCGCGATTCGAAGCCCGACGGGCACGTCTTCGAGATCGAGCCGGGGCTGCTCGACCCGCGCGACGTGGTCGAAGCGCTGGAAAGGGCCTTGCCGCACGACTGGGAGATCGTGAACTCGAGCGGCCACTGCTCCTGGTTCTTCGCCCAGATGCCGTCGCGTCCACAGGAGAGGTTTCTCACCATCCGCGAGTTCGGCGCGATCGGCAACGGCATCTCGTTCGCCATGGGAGTCGCGGCGGCGCGACCCGATCGGAAGATTGTCCTGTTCGACGGTGACGGCAGCCTGATGATGCACGTGCAGGAGCTCGAAACCATCAAGCGCCATCGGCTTAACATCCTGATCGTCGTGATGAACGACGGCGCCTACGGCTCCGAGCTGCACAAGCTGCGCGCAGAGGGGATGCCCGAGGATGGTTCCGTGTTCGGCTATTGCGACTTCGCGGGCGTCGCGCGCGGATTCGGGATCGAGGGAAAGACCTTCACGAAACTCGATGATGTTCCGAAGTTCGTGGCCGAGTTCGCTGCAAGTGGTGGCGCCGCGGTCTGGGACTTTCGCGTTTCCGCCAGAGTCGTGTCCCCGACCATACGTCGGGCCCATCCTCACTCTGCCGAGAAAAAGGTGCACTGAACGAGGCTCCACGAAGAACTCGAGCGTGCACTTGCGACCGCTGTGCGGGGCGGGCGTTGCGGCTGTGGGCTCGACCCGCATTTGGGGCGGGCACATGACTCGCAACGCGGGCTCGCGAGATGATGCGCTCGGCTTCACATATACCCAAAAATCCGCCTCATAACCCGAAGGTCGAGGTTCAAATCCTTCCCCCGCAACCAGATAATCAAGGGCTTGCGTCTATATCAGCAAGCCCTTTTCTAGTGGTTGGTCGCAATGTAGGCATGGCGTAGGCGTCCGTAGGCTAGTGGTGACGAACTAAGGACGACAACTCCCTGCTTCTTGACAAGTCGCGTTGTCTCCTTTCCGCGTTTCACAAGCTAGTCCTATCGCTAAGGTGGCGGTGGGGCAAATTCTTCGCCGTTAGAAATCTCACTATGGCCATCTCCGACACGCGCCACAAAAATTGAAACCAGGGGTGGGTGAAAGTCTCGCGCTGCCGCAAGCGAACCGTTTCAACGTCGCACTTTGGAGCCGTTGCCGCCGCTCGCTTTATATGATCGCCCGCTGACTGATAAAGCGCCCTACTGAAGGCAAGTCTGCGGAGACTCGACATTCAGACCGTTGCACGGCTGCCGAGTAAATCGGCTGGGTTCGACAGACGAGTAACCGCAGCACACAGCAGGTAACGAACTTCTCAGGGCCAAGACGGCCTAATGTTACCGTCGTAAGTCGATTGCTACGTGTCGCACGCCATACTAGATGTCCCGCGTTGCCTGCAGTTTCTGTGCCCATGAAAATCCCGAAGGATCGAAGTTTTGCAACGACTGCGGGTCGCAGCTGAACCTCGCCCTATGCTCGCGGTGCGAGGCAATCAACGATGCATCTGCCAAACAATGTTTCCAGTGCGGTGCACCGTTGTCTTCAGCGACGACGGGGGAAATGGCAAATGATCCGGTGCCTTTGACGGAAACCACAAAACGTGCGGAAAGCGCATCAACAAAGGGTGATCCTGTTGCCGTAGGGCTTGCGGAGCCCTTGGAAGCTCGTCAGGGGCATCCGCATGTCGTATCTCATGAGCCCCGAGTGACTATCGAAGACGAGCTTCCCCTACCTTCGCCGCTTACCGACGATCCAGTGAGCCGTGGCGATGATGATCCCTCGAGCCCACCGGATGCCGGTCGTGCTACCTATCCTGGACGCAATCCTAACCGCGCACTTGGCTTTTTCGTCGTTGTCGCGTTCGTCGTTGTTGCGGGAGCTATCTATTGGACGTCCGTGAACCCAACGCATCCGCCAGATCCACGAACCATGACGGGCGAAGCACGTACGACCGAGCCCGAGCCAGCATCGAGCGGACCCGCTGCCCAGCCTCGGGCTGCGAATGCGCCAACGGAATCGCCGACCGGCGGTTCGCACCCGACCGTCGGTTCGCTACCGTCGTCTGCAGGGTCGTCCGAGTCGCCCGCGATGGGAGAGACGACGTCGCCGAGCGCGAAGACACGACCGTCAACTGCGCTTTCATCTGAATCGTCAGTCACAATATCGCCGCGCTTGAACGTGGAGCCGCCAGCTGCCGGAACGCCGCCCGAGAGCGCGCATGCGCAAGTGCCTTCTCCCGTCGAGGCAACAGAATCGCCTGAGCGCGCGACTGCGAAAAGCAGGACCACCAAGGCGAGCGCGACCAATGAAACTCGCCGCTCGGACGCGCGAGACCAGACGAAAGAGCAGGCGCAGCGAGATGCAATCGCAACGCAGCGTCTCATCGCGCGTGAACTCGCCGATTTTCCGCCGGCTGACTCGGACGACAGGTCACCACCCAAACCATGACAACATTGAACCAAAACTCCCGGCCCAGCCCGCAAATTGGGTTGTTCACCTCAACCGACTTCGATACCTAGCTCGGTGATGAAGCGCTCGCGGCGCTCGAGAGAGCGCAGCCCCTGCTTGCCGAGCTGGGTCGCCACCAGGTTCAGCAAGCCTTCGCAGAACACGACGTAGGCACCCATGCTATTGCTGAAGAAGCTGCTGCCGTGCGGAATGAAGAACGCATGGCGCGCCGGCGGCACCAGCGGGGAAGCGCGCGTGTCGGTGATCGCGATCACCGTCAGCCCGGCGGCAGCGGCCGTCTTTGCCACCTGCGCTACGCTGCGGGTGTAGGGCGCGACACTGGTGACGAGCACCACGTCGCCACGCTGCAGCTGCGCCAACCCCTCGGCAGTGCCAAGTCCGGGCGCGTCGAGCAGGTCGACGTCCGAGCGAACAAGCCCGAGAGCATAAGCGAGGAAAGCCGCCAAAGCGTGGAACTGACGCAACCCGAAGATGCGAACGCGCGGCGCGTGTGCCAGTAGCTTCGCCGCGTCGCGCAGCTCTGGGGCCGACAGCTGCGAGAGAAACCCTTCGATGTTGGCCACCGACTCGCGCGCCAGTTGCATCACTGTCGCAATCTCTCCAGCTCTCGCAACTGATACGCCAGCATCGGCTGCCGATGCGCCAGCCACCAGCCGTTCGGCCTGATGACTGTAGAAATGGCGGTGGCTCTGCGCGACGTTGTCGCGGAACACGGATTGGAAGTCGGCGAAGCCGTCGTAGCCAAGCCGCGTGGCCAGGCGCGTCAGCGTCGACGCGTTGATGCCATGCGCGTCGGCAAGCTCGGTGATCGTGCGCACCGCGGCCTCTTCGGGGCGCTCGACGAGCTTGGCGAGCACCGCGTGCGCCTTGCCGCCGAGCGAGAGGCCGGTCTCGTTGCGGCCGATGCGCACTACCAGCGCACGCAACCCCTCGACGCTGCGCGGTGCCATGACAGGCGCGTCCCGCGCGGCGTCATCTGCGTTCCGGCGTGTGGAGCGATCGCGAGTGTCCATCGGTCATCAGGAAGCGTGGCGCGCTGTCGGGGTGCTCGTGGACCTTCCAGTCTATACGCTCGGCGCGGATAGTGATATCGGCCGTGGCCAGCGTGTTCTCGCCGTCGCTGTCGGCAGGGTCGTCGCGATGGATCGGAAACTTCGAGTCGCCGCGATCGGCGAGGATCACCAGCGGTTCAGGCGCCGCGGCGGCCGCATCGGCCAGCAGCCGATTGCCGCGCAGCTGGCGATGCTCCGACGAGCCGGTGATGATTTGCGGGCGGTCGCGCGCCTCGGGGTGGATCGCATGGTTGGCGTGCAAGGACGGTGCGCCAACGGTGTGCACGGAGCAGAACCCGGCGCCGAATTCCACGCTCGCCAGCTCGCCGCTGGCGCGATGCGCCAGCGTTACGTGAAAGCCACCAGCGTGCGGCGCATCGCGCAGCAGCGCGAGCGCCGCCGGCAGGCCGGTGACGTCGAGCAGCGCGCGCGTCAGCACCATGCGCGGCACGCCGGGCTCGACGTGCAACAGGCGCAGATTGTTGACGGTCATCGCCAAACCGCCGTCGCTGACGGCGAAGGTGTGGCCGGGCAACGAACCGGGATAGATGAAACCGGCGAAGCGCGGGCTGCCGCCGATCGCACATTCGGCGATGGCGCAATGATCGCCGAAGCCGGGGTCTCCATCTTCGTTGTGCACGATACGCCGTGCGTCAGCACCCGGCAGCTGCACCGTCGTGCAGCCTTCGGGCACCATCGCCCCGACGTCGCCGCGCGCGTTCCATAGGAACACGTCGTCGAAGGGCAAGCCCAGGCCCGCCGCCAAACCTTCCAGCTCGGCCCACACGCACGGGAAGCGCTCGCGCACCAGGCTGGCCATTGCGCGAGCCTGCGCACTGCCGCGCCACTGCATAACGCTCGCCCAGTCGCGCGACGCAAGCAAGTGCCGATGCACCGCGTCGGCTCCGAAGCGGCCGAGTGCCTGGCCAGCCTCATGCGGCGAACCGCTAATCGTCAGATAGGAAAGCCTGGGCATGGCGGTCAGACTTCGGCATCAAACATGTTTGAGGAACTCGCGGAAGCGTTCATTCGGCGGGTTGTCGAGCAACTCCGCCGGCGGTCCATCCACCGCGATCTTGCCATGCTCCATGAAGATCATGCGCGTTCCGACCTTGCGCGCGAAACCCATCTCGTGCGTAACGACGATCATCGTCATCCCCTCTTCGGCGAGAGTTTGCATTACCCGCAGCACTTCCTGACGCAGTTCCGGATCGAGCGCCGAGGTCGGCTCGTCGAACAGCATCAGCTTGGGTTTCACGGCGAGCGCGCGTGCGATCGCCACGCGCTGCTGCTGCCCGCCGGAAAGTTCGCTTGGATAGTGCTGGGCGCGCGCCGCAAGGCCGACCTTCGCAAGCAACGCCTCCGCTTGCTGCTCGGCCTGATGCTTGGGCGTGCCTCGCACCTGGCGTGGCCCGAAGGCGACGTTCTGCAATGCAGTCAGCTGAGGGAAGAGGTTGAACTGTTGAAACACCATACCCGCTTCCTGGCGGATTTCGCGCACCTTCGCGCTGCCAGCTAGCACGCTGATGTCGTCGACGACGAGGTCGCCGCCATCGATCTGCTCCAGCGCGTTGATGCAGCGAATCAGCGTCGACTTTCCGGAGCCGGACGGCCCGATCAGCACCACGACTTCTCCGGTGCGAATGGTGAGATCCACCTTGTCGAGCACTACCGTCTTGCCAAAGCGCTTGGTGACGGCCTTGAACTCCACCATGTTCATACCTGCTCTCCCAGTGCTTGCGGCATGGCTACCCCGAAAGCCTGGGCGCTCCATATCGGAGCGGTGCGCGATTTCGTTCATAGGATCCTCATCCTCTTCTCGATCATGCGGAGGCTGAAGGTCAAAACGCCGATCATGACCAGGTAGATCGCGGCGACAGCCGACCAGATCTCCACCGCCCGGAAGTTCGCTGCCATGATTTCCTGGCCTTGCCGCGTCAGCTCACCGACACCGATGACGATGAACAGCGACGTGTCCTTCAGGCTCACGATGAACTGGTTGCCGAGTGGCGGCGTCATCCGCCGGAACGCGACGGGTCCGACGACGAACGCGAGGACGCGCCACACCGGCATCCCGAGCGCCAACCCGGCCTCGCGCAAGCCGCGCGGCACCGACAGGAAGGCACCACGCACGATCTCGGCGATGTAGGCGCCGGAGTTGACGACGATCGCCGTGATGGCTGCGGTCATCGCGTCGACCCGAACGTTGAGCAGCACCGGAAGCGCGAAGTAGATGAACATCACCTGCACCACGATCGGCGTGCCGCGCACGAACTCCACGTAGCCGAACGCGATGCCGCTCAACATCTTGTTGCCGTAAGCGCGCATCAGGCCGAACAGGAGTCCGACCGCGACGCCGCCGGCCAGGCCGACGACGGTAATGAACACCGTCAGCTTCGCGCCTTGTGCGAGCGCAGGCAGCGCGGTGAGGATGACTGACCAGTCGAAGTCCATACGGCCTCCTACTCGTTTCGCCCGCCGCCGATTACGACTTCGGCGGCTCGCTACCGAACCACTTCTTGTAGATCGCCGCGTAGCGGCCGTCGGCCTTGATCCGGGCCAGCGCGCCGTTCACCTGCGCGACCAACGGGCTGCCCTTGGGGAAGGCGATGCCGTACTGGTGAGCCATCATCTGCGTGCCCACGGCTTTGACCTTGCCATTGCCGGCGGTGGCGACGTAGTACAGAACGTTCGGCGTGTCGTGCATCGCGGCGTCGACACGGCCGGTCTGCAGCTCGAGGTACGCGTTGTCGATGTTCGGGAACAGCCGCAGGTCCGTGCCCGCGAAGTTGGCTTTCGCATAATCGGTCGCCGAAGTGCCCGTCTTGACTGCGAGGCTCTTGCCCTTTAGGTCAGCTGCACTCTTGATCGTGCTGTTGGCCGGCACCATGAGCATGAAGCCGCTGTCGTAATAGCCGTCCGAGAAGTCGATCACCTTCTTGCGATCGTCCTTGATCGTGATGCCGGCCAGGCCGACGTCGACGTTCTTGGTCTGCAGCGCCGGCAGGATGCCGTTGAAGTCCATCGGCCGGAGCTCGTAGTCGAGCTTCAGTTCCTTCGCGACGGCGTCCCAAAGGTCGATGTCGAACCCGACGTACTTGTCGCCTTGCTTGAACTCGAACGGAACGAATGCGGTATCGACGGCCACGAGGAGGGGCCCGGCGGCAAGCGTCGGCGGGCTGAACAAGGCCGCCGCAGAAAGTGCGACGGCGGCGAGGGTGGCAAGTGGTTTCATTTCGGTCCTCCTGGGGGTCGGTGCGTGCCCGCCGCAGTAATGCAACGATATTTGCGTTGCACTAGGCAACGCAAAGATACTTGCGTAAGTGGCGGGACGTCAAGTCTTTTTTGCGGCGACGCGGCCGCCAGAGGAGACGAATGGAGCAACTCCGTGATTTGATGTAACATTTGATTCACTCCCCGGGCATGGACCGCACCGCGCGATGACCACCAAAGACCTCATCCTCGAGCGCTTCGGCGCGTTGTCGGTCAAGCTGCAAG
>DATFSE010000067.1:0-2589 GCA_035262745.1 Casimicrobiaceae bacterium
GATTATCCCAAGGCCTTGCAGAACGTGCTCGATGCGATCGGCGGGGTCGCGGCGTTCCGTCAACGTCAGGGCGAGGCGCGCCGCGACGGCCGGTATCTCGGCCTCGGCATCGGGTTCTATATCGAGGGGACAGGAGTCGGGCCGTTCGAGAGCGCCTTTGTCCGCATCGACCCATCAGGAAAGGTCTACGTCTCGTGCGGCGCCGCCCCGCAGGGCCAGGGCATGGAGACGATCTTTTCTCAAGTGGTCGCCGATGCCTGGAAGGTCGCGCCCGAAGACGTCGTTTTATCTTTTGCCGATACGGCGGCGATCGCGATCGGGTTCGGCACGATGGCGAGCCGCAGTACCGTCACCGCCTCGGCGGCGATTCATCATGCGAGCGCCCGCTTGCGCGAAAAGGTTTTCGCCATCGCAGCCCATTTATTGGAGTGCGCGCCGGCCGATCTCGAATTGCGCGAAGGCGGCGTCGGCGTCGTGGGGGTGCCCGGCGCGACAGTCAGCCTCCAGAAGGTGGCGCACGCGGCGCGGCCCGGCTGGGAGAACACCCGTCCGCAAGAGCTAGAAGCCGGGCTCGAGGAGACCCACTACTGGCAACCACCGACAGTCACCTGGAGCTATGCCGTACACGTCGCGATCGTCGAGGTCGACCGCGAGACCGGCCGGGTTGGCATCGACAAATATGCGATCGCCCATGATTGCGGTGTCGTCGTCAACCCGATGCTGGTCGAGGGCCAGGTCATGGGCGGCGCCGCGCAGGGGCTCGGCGGCGTCCTTTGCGAAGCGATCGTCTACGATACGAACGGACAATTGCTCTCGGGCTCGCTGATGGATTACGCGCTACCGACTGCCAACGACATCCCGGCGATGCAAATCCTTCACCAGCACTCGCCGTCGCCGCTGAACCCCCTCGGCGTCAGGGGAGTCGGCGAAGGGGGCGCGGTCGCTCCACCGGCGGCGATAGCCAACGCCGTCTGCGACGCCTTAGCTCCGTTTGGCGTCGAAGTGAATACGACGCCGATTAGGCCGGAACAGCTCGCGCGTGCAACGAGGCCACGCTGACCACATCCTTGCTCCGCGAATCTGCCGGCAATACTCAGTCGTGCAATAGGCGCTATCCTATGACCCGATGTACGGGTTACAGCGAGTTAATGCGAACGAAAGCCTCTTGTCACCTGATCAGCCCAATTCTCTGGCGATCCGCACTCACTCGCAGCGGCCGGCGGCAAGGGATGAGCCATGACGGCGATGTTGACCGCGTTCGGCTAACCTCGATGAACCGCTACCGTTTGATCCGTAACATCCGGTCACCGTGACGCCGCCAGGCCCCGACCCCGCGTCGTCCGCGCGCCAACGAGGCGAGGACCGGTCGTGAAGCCATTGAGCATCGGCGTCACGATCGCTGCTGCAATCTCCTTGGTCGCGGGCATCACAAAGGGAGATGTCGATATCTTCGGCCTCGCGGCCGATCCGACGCTGTTGAGCGTCGGCGCAGTCGGCATGATGCTCGCGCTTACCGCCTTCCGCTCGTTACTCATATCCCCATTCCTCCGCGTCTTCTCCGGGATTTTCGCTGTTGAATATGTCGTGACCGGCCTTGCCTATGTGGCGGCGCGGGCGGGCTGGTGGCCTCAAAACTTCTCGGAATTAGCGCCGCCCGCGAGCCTTGCCGCCACGGTCGCGATCTTCGGACTGCTTGTCTACTTGATCTCTTTCATCCCGGTCATCCGTCAGATTACGCGCCTTGCCGATCCCTATTTCATGACCAATGACACAGGAGAGGTGCAGATTAGCGGCCTCGGTGCGCGCCACGTGACAGAACGGCGATTTGCCAGTTTGCTGATCGTTGCACTCGTCGTAATCAACCAGCTTCAGGTCGCAATCAATGTTCGCCTAAGCTTCTTCAATCGCGACTGGTTCAACGCGATTCAGAACAAAGACTCTGTAGCGTTCTGGTCGCTGCTATTCGGGGTGTTTTGCTTCTGGGCGGCAATAGCGGTCGTCAGCAACCTGGTTGAGTACTACGCCGAATCCGTCCTCAAGATCCGCTGGCGACGCTGGATGACCGAGCGGTATTACAGTCTATGGCTCGACGACGGTAGCCTCTATCGTGCAGTGCTCGTCGGCCAGGCTGCCGACAATCCCGACCAGCGAATAGCCGAGGATGTCCGCAGCTTCCTCAACTCGACCTACGCCTTCTCGATCAGCATGTTGTCGACAGTGTCGACACTCGTCTCCTTCTCGATAATCCTATGGACGATCCCTGCCGACTTTACCGTTCCAGGCACTGATATTATCGTCCCCGGACTGCCGTTCTGGGTCGCTCTGTTATTTTCGCTCGTTGGTACTTGGCTGACCCATTTGATCGGCAGGCCACTCGTTCAGCTCGACTTCAGGCAAGAGCGCTACGAGGCCGATTTTCGGTTCGCGCTGGCCCGCCTGCGCGAATACAGCGAGCAGGTGGCGTTGCTCCGCGGCGAGAGTGCTGAAAGGCAGATATTGGACGGCCGGTTTGGCTCAATCGTGTCGAACTTCTACGCCATTGTCGGCCGCACCGTGAAGCTCCTCACTTTTACGACGAGCTATTTTCAG
>DATFSE010000068.1:0-152997 GCA_035262745.1 Casimicrobiaceae bacterium
TAGGGTTTCCAAGCGCGCCGCCGCCAACCACGTTCGCCATGAACGTCCCGAAGGGCGTCCCCATGCCAGGCATGCCAAACGCGACCGATGGCGTCGTACCCGTCACCACGACGTCCGCGTAACCGTCTTCGTGAAGTGTGATAGTGAGGGGATTACCGAAGGCGCTCGAACTCCAGAATGCGCATGCGGCACAGAGCGCCATTGCGAGCAGGCGCGCACGTTGAGCAAAATTTGCCGCCTGGAGCAATGCACGTGCCACGCGATTATTTTTTTGTGTTTTCAGAAATTTGAATTCCTTACTTTGCATTGAGTGTAAGTAAACGCGACGCGAGAGTCTTGACGACTCGTCAGCGCGCAAGAGTGATTCAAGTTTTGCCCGTCCCGAGCAGACGGCTGTCAATCAGATGTGCGGCGAAACGACGTGCAGAGTGTTGTGATTTTTACATCAAGCCACAGGCTCTTCGCGCGCGCTCGGTGGGTCGGAGTCGACCCTATCTTAGGATGTGTCCCGCGACGCTCACATCAGCAGCAAAGCAATGGCCCAGGCCGCAGCGATGACAAGCAATCCGATCAGCGCGGCGATGACCATCCCCCTGGCCGAACGCAGGTCGTCGCGCTCGTAGGTGCCCCGGCGGGTCCTCAAGTTGATCTGACCCTGCTCGCGCAAACCGGGAACGGTCGTCGGCTCGTCGAGCATGATCAGCAGCGCCGCGGGCACTCCGCGATCGTCCAGGCGATCGCCGCGCCGTTTGTATTGTTGTGCATCGCCCCTCCCCGAGGCATATCGACCACCAGAGATGCTACCACTGCTCCTGGTGTCGGACCATGGCCGACAAGGATTTCAGACCCGGGCCGCTTAACCGCCTGAGGCTGGCAAGGCAACCTGACGCTTTGCGAACGAGCACTCTGGAGAACCGATCATGAGCGGCAAGGACAAGATCCACGGTGAAGGCAACTATGAAGCCGCCCGTGCCTACAACGAGGCTACCAAGAAGTTTGTCGAGTCGGGCGGCGTCGAGGCCGCCCGCGAGGCTGCCCAAGCGGAATCTGCAGCAAGGGATCCGCGGCGCTCCGAACGGGCCGCGCTGCTGCGGCCGAAGGAACAGAAACCGCCGGCCCCGTTACCGGCCGGCTACAACCCGTACTTTGATCTTCCCCCGGACTAGGCGATCGATCAGGTGACATGTCGCATGTCCCGGTCGGCGATCCCGCCACCGTTGCAGAGACGGTCTTCATTCCAGTTGCACGCCGAGCGCAGGTCGGCAAGCTCACGCTGGCTCATCGACGAGACGTTGATAATCAGCGCGTCAGGCATCTCACAGGGCACCGTTATGAATTCCGCGCCCGCTTCCTGACCGCGAACACTAAGTCGCGCCTCCTGCCATGTCGCAGCCACGATCACGTAGGTTCTCACGGCGTGCGTTTTGTCGTGAGCGACCAGCGGCAGGACCGCGTGACACTTGAACAGTTTCATCGCCGACAACCCCGTGTATCGCTGAACTGGGCGCCGGCGCGCAGGTGCATCGAATAGATGAGTGAGCGCCCGGTACCAGGGTCCCGACATACTTCCACGGTGCGGCCGCAGGTCTCGCAGCGCACAGTGCGGGGGCTTCCGCCCGCGTGCTGGTCGGCGCGCAGCGCGTCCCGCTCCTCGACGCTCAGCACGTGCCCCGATTTCGGGCACAGCTTGCGATAGTCCATCAACGCCATCTCGTCTCTCCTCGGGTCGGCGGATTCCATCCGGCGTTGGGGTCCAATTCCTTGCTGCGCCGGGTTTTCCGCTTCGAGATGACATCTTAGGAAGAGCGCGATATTTACACTACTGAATTAATAATATGTATGATATGCACCATGCTCAATCTTAGAAGCATCGACCTGAATCTGCTGCCGGTGTTCGAGGCCGCTTACGAGGAGCGTAGCCTGTCACGCGCAGCGCTTCGCCTGGCAATGACCCAGCCTGCGGTGAGTCATGCGATGACGCGGCTGCGCGGCTTGTTCAACGACGAGCTGTTCATCCGCCAGTCGCGCGGCGTCGTTCCCACCCCGGTCGCCGACATGGTCTACGGGAAGCTTCGTGGCGCTCTGGTTTCCGTTCGCGATGCGGTGGCCGAAACGCGAGGGTTCGACCCGCTTACTTCGCAGCGAGAGTTTTTCGTCACTATTCCGCATCCGCTGGGACCGATGATGGCGGTTCGCCTGCGCGAGCGGCTAAGCCGGGCAGCTCCCCATGTCACGGTCGAGTTCAGCACCCGCTCGCGGCCGGTGGAGCTGGAACGCGGATTGCGCGATGGTCGGGTCGATGCCGCCGTCGACTGGCTCATGCCGGTCGGCGATCAGTTCAGCGAAACGCTGGCATTCAACGATGCACTGCTGATGATGGCAAGGCGCGGTCATCGCGCGCTCGCCTTGCAACCTTTTGCGCGTGTGATTCAATCCGCGCAGTTCGTGAGCCTGCGTCCGCGGCTCGAGGGCGAGCATCCGGTGCCGGCATTACGCGATTGGCAGCGGCTGCGACCCAGAGTCGCGCTGGAAGTGTCGGAATTCGTGGAAGTACTCATGGTTGCCAGCCAATCCGACCTGGTCGCTATCGTGCCGCGCAGTATGCAAAAGGTGGCGCGCGGAATGTTCGACCTCCGAGTGTTGAAGGCGACACCAAACCTGGGCCCCGTACCCATCAAGCTGATCTGGCACGCACGGCGCGATACGGACGCCGCTCACAAGTTTTTACGCGAACAGCTTTTGACTGCGGTCAGACAGGTGACGGGCTAGTCCGCTACCATATCGACCTTCGCAAGCAAGGATGCCGCTCTCAATGCTCAGATCGCCCATCTCGACCTGTGCGGCTTTCGCGCTCGCCGTCTCGGCGATAATGATCGTGCCGGCGGCATCGGGGCAGGCGACGCAGCGGGCGCTGGTCAGCTCGGCCGCCCTCACATTCTCGAGCTTCCTGAGCGACTCGGACATGAGTTCGTTGCACAAGGGTCTTGCTCAGGCGAAGGCCGTCATGATCGCGCCGGAGATCACCAAGGCAAGTTTCATCGTCGGCGGGTCCGGAGGCCGTGCCGTGGTGGTGGCGCGCGATCCCAAAAGCGGCAAATGGGTCGGGCCCGCGTTCTACACGCTTGCCACCGCCAGTGTCGGGATCCAGGCCGGCATATCGGTGTCGGAGATCGTGACGCTGGTGATGACGGACAAGGGACTCAACAAACTCCTGTCCGATTCGTTCAGCCTGGGAGGGGATGTCGGCATTGCGGCAGGACCGGTGGGGGCCGGCTCCAGATCGGATTTCATCGTCGACTTCGTTTCCTTCAGCCGCTCGCAGGGCGTCTACGTCGGCGTCAATCTCGATGGGAGCGTCGTCACCACGGCCGACGACTGGAACCGGCTCTATTACGGGCGGGCTGTGCATGCGACCGACATCTTGGTGCGCATGGAAGTGCACAATCGGCAGGCCAACGAACTGCTCAACCTGGTCGCGAACAGCACCAAGCACTAGAGGGGCTTTCCCGGCGCGCCGCGCGTCCGCATGGCTCTTCTCTAGCGGCCCATCGGAGGGCGCATTCCGCTGTAAGCGGTGGACCTCTGGAAACGACTCAGTAGCGCCAACGAGTTACTCCGGCAGCCGGGAACTCTTCGCTGCCAGGGAAGGACTATGTAGTCGTGCAATGGGGGTATAGATGAAGACTTCGCGCAGTGTGCTGGTATCGGTCCTCGGATCGCTCCTGATCGGCGGGCATGCCGTCGCCGCTCCTCTGCCCGACCCAGCGGTGGACGACACCAAAGCATCGAAGGCGGCGCAGGCCACGGCTGTCTTTGCCGGGGGCTGCTTCTGGGGAGTGGACGCGGTCTTCAAGCACGTCAAGGGCGTGACCAGCGCGACCTCCGGCTATTCGGGCGGCTCGGCGACCACGGCCCACTACGAAATGGTCGGCAGCGGCCTCACCGGCCATGCCGAGTCGGTCGAGGTCACCTATGACCCGTCGCAGATCACTTATGGGCAGTTGCTGCGCGTCTTTTTCTCGGTCGCGCACGATCCGACGCAGCTCAACAGGCAGGGCCCGGATGTCGGCTCGCAATATCGGTCGGCGATTTTCTACGCCAGTCCCGAGCAACAACGGATCGCCCAGGCCTATATCGCCCAGCTGGACGGCGCAAAAGCGTTTCCCAAGCCGATCGTCACCGAGGTAGCGCAGCTCAAGGCGTTCTATCCCGCCGAGTCATACCACCAGAACTACCTCGCCCTGCATCCGTCCAGTCCGTACATCGTCTACAACGACCTCCCCAAGCTGGCGGCTTTAAAGAGCCAGTTTCCAGACCTCTATGCCAAATAGGCGCGATTTCGCCGCAAAGGAGTCGCCGCGACGGTGAAAAATTGCGGCTGCGAATCGCGGCTGTTGGTGGCGTAATCCCACCACTCGGTATCGATTCTGAATCCCGCGCCGGTTAGCGAAGCGCGCACATCGTCAGGGGCGAACAGGCGGATGTCCTCGCGGGTATCGATCTCCTCGATGAGGATCCCGTCGGCGCCAAGTATTTCGTAATGGCGCTCGATCCGGTTGCGTCGCGCTCCCAGCGGCGCGACGCGCTTTGCTCGCGTCAGCACGCCACTGCGATACGGTCGCCGGTAGTCGAAACCGAAGATCTCGCTGCTCATGCCGGACCTTGGAACAAAGGCATCGATCACAACGCGACCGTTAATCGAGAGAGCTCGGCGGATGCCATCGAGCATTCGCTCGACATCGCTTTCGGCGGCCATGTAAGTGATCAGCGAGTAAGGGCATAGCACCAGTGCAAACGCATCCGAGAATGCGAGCGCGCACGCGTCCATCCGGCATACGCGCCCCGCAGTGGAGCTCCCGGACTTTTCGCGCAGCTGTGTGAGCATGGCGGCGGAACGGTCGACGCCATACGCGTCGATGCCGCGCCTGAGCAGCTCGAGCAGGATGCGTCCGTTGCCGCAGCCCAGCTCGAGCACCCGCCCGCCTGCGCGCTGCGCCAGATCCGCGTACAAGCTCACGTCGTCGAAGGGCATATTGCGTGCCATGTCAACGTCGTAGAGGTGAGCGATCTGGTCGTACGCGGACGTCATCTTAAGCAAGTCACCCCGCCATCAAGTTCCGGTAGAGTTCCGACTGGATCGCCGCGCAGTGCCGCCACTGGAAGCGCTCCAGCCGCGACGCATCAGGCTTCTCGATGCGATGACGTTGCCGGCTATCCTTGAGCAGGGTGATGATCGGGGCTGCCATTGCTTCCACGTCGTTTACGGTGACAAGTCCCGCCAGCCCTGCATCGACAAAACCGCGCGCTCCATCTTTGGTGCTCACGCACGCTCTGCCGGCGGCGAGTGATTCGATGACCTTGATCGACGAGCCGCGAATGCCCGAAAGCGGGTTGAGCGTAAGCGCACTAGCACGCAGCAGTTGTTGCACGTCTTCTCGGTGTCCGACGACGCTCACGCCGGGCTGGGCGAACGCAGCATCCCCGGCAATTGCCTGCTCCGCTCTGTCGCCTGCAAGCACGAGCAGACCGGCGGACGGCGCGGCCGCCTTGATCTGCGGATACGCGACACGCAGGAAGCGCCTGATACCCTGCAGGTTCTGCGTGTACCGGAAGGGTCCCATGAACAGAAGCTGTGCCGAATCCGAAGGAGCATGTTCTGGATCGTCGATGCTGGTCCCGTTGGGAACGCAGATCGCTCGCGGATGCGCGGTCAGCGTTTGGTCCTCGGTCGAGCACACCGTCACGGCGTCGTAGGACTCCAACAAGTGCTGATTGAGGCGGCCCGCAGCCCGAGGGTCGCGAAAGTCGCTCGCGACAAAGGCGTCGTGCAGCGCTAGAACCCACTTTTGTCCAGGCATACGGAAACGGCTCAGCGCCGCCAGCTCGACGTGCTCGATCTGCACCACGTGGGGCTGATAGTCCGACAGTGTCTTTTGCAAGGCACGAACCATTGTTTTGTGGCAGTGCATCTCGATGCGCTTTTCGAGGTCGGCATCGCTGGTCGAAGCCTCGCATTCGCGGCGCTGCACGAGCTTGACGGCCTGGAGGCCATCGAAATAGGCGAAGCTGCGCGCGTCGTAGAGCGACGCCTCGTCACTCAAGAGAACGATGTCGAACTCGTGCCTCAGGCATTGCAACAGCCCTTCGACGCGCCGCGCGCCGCCGTGGCGGGGAGGGAAGACGCAAAACGGCGTGACCACCAGTACCCGTGTGCGCGGTAGGCGATGGCCCAGGGTATAGCTGAACGAGGGGCCGGGCTCGGCGACTTCGTGTCGCGTATCTGCGGTTGCCGGAGGCAAGGGCTCCTTCGCCTCGCGCCGCGAGCGCCAGCGATGACGCAGGACCCGTGCGGCGACGATCAGGCCGGCGAGCTCCTTCTGCGACGTGTAAGGCTGATCGCAGACGCGCTGCATCAGCCACTCCGCTCGGCGATCGGTCACCGCGTTGCGCAGATCGAAAAGCAGACGGTTGCGCTCGACGATGCGCGCGATTTCCGGCTCGGCGTAGAAACGGGTCGTAGTCATCCGATGACGATGCCTTACCCGTGCATCAGGACAGTGCAGCACCAGGAAGTCGTCGCGCCAGGCACGAAGGCCCCATTCGACGTCTTCCCAATAGAATGGGTCGTAGGCACGGGTGGCGCGAACATAGCGACGGAGGAGTGCGGTGCGAAACAATCCTGCGCCACCGCTCGCGCACAGATGCGGGCTCGCGTAGCCGCCGCGGGGAACCGGCGCATGGTATGCATGGACGCCGCCATCATCGACATACCAGTCGACAAAGCCGGTCTCTTCCCGCCGTCCATCCGCGCTCTGCTGAAGGATCTGCGGCGCGATCGCGAACACGGCTGCGGCGCGGAGCGAAGCAAGATGCGCCAGCGCGGATGGCTCGATAGTCATGTCGTTGTTGAGCAGCAGAGTCCAATCGTAGCGGGCATGCGCCACGCCGCGGTGGATCGCCGTGCTGAATCCGCAGGGACGCGGATCATGAAGGAACTCGAGCCCAGGATATTTTTGGGCCACACGCGCGTAGCGCGCCCTGGGCGCGCCGTTGGCGACAATGATCAGTTGCCTTGGCTCGCCGACCGAATCGAATGCCGCGTCGATGCTGTCGAGCGCTTCGCCGAGCAGCTCGGGCGCGTCGCGATCGGGGATCACCACGGAAATACCAGCACTCCAGGTCTTCGGGTGTCCGACGGGTCGGGGTCGTCGCGGCGCTTTGGCGAATCGATCGCAAAACGCCACCGCCAGATAAAGCGGAGCGAGACGCGCACGCTGGCGAAGTCGGGTTCCCCACATCAGGACCGCCTAATCAGCTCGACGAACCGACGCATGCGCGCGTCGGTGCAACATACCGCCGATGACCGGTCACACGATCCACCGACGTGCATCGTGCAAAACAGCGTCGCCGGATCGCAGCCGGGAGAGTGTCAACGCTTGCTCGGCGAACATCGCCGCCCACACGCTGCCTGCCATTGCAGTGCCGGTTGCAGCGAACGGAACCGCGCCTTCGGTCGAGATCTGACCAACCAGAGCATCGAGCATTCGCCGCAGGCAATCCGCCTCCGGGAGCCAGCTGGCGTCAAGCGCATGCAGCAGGTACGCCGCTCGCAGGCACTGAGCGGCAGCATCGACTCGCGCGACGCCGTGCCCATCCACCGATTCCCACGGGAGTCCTCGCGGCATCGCGGCGGCGAGCATTGCATCGAGCTGTATTGCCAGCTTCGGCAGATGCGGCGCCGCTACGTCGTCTGCCGCGGGCGCCAGCGCGCCCTCGATGGCGTAGAGCTGCGCGTGCACCTCCGTGTGCGGCTGCGCTGTGGCTGCAAGGAGGCTCGACGCAAGCGTTTTCTTGGCCGCATCACGCAAATGCGCATTGACCTGTGGCAGCGCGCGCGAAGCACTTAAGACACCGGCCGCGGCCTTGGCGAGGAAAGCCCCGCGCCGCGTGGACCAGCGGTTGGGCAAGTCGACCTGGGGCGATGTTGCGAGGCACGCAAGGAAATCTCCCTCGCGCGCGGCCAGCTTTGACAGCCATTCGACCAGTGCGTCGACAAGGCGCCGGTCGATATCGAGAAGTTCCTGCTCCGCGGCGGACGCGAGTCCCCGCAGGACCATGGAAAGATCGAAAAAAAACACCGCTGAATTGCGCCAATCGAGCTCGTGCGCTCGCACGTAAACCCTGGTTTGCGGAGGCGCCGCGCCCTCGATCCACAGGGAAAGCCAGCGTTGGCAGTCTGCCGCGCGCTCGGCCAGTTGCCGATTTGGCCGCCGCAGCACCCGAAGCCACGCGAGCCACTGCAGAAAATAGCCGGCGGCCTCCGGATAGAGATACTGTGCGCCAGCAACATGGTCGATCGCGCCGGCGACGGCTCCCTGGTTTAACCCTCGTCGTACCTGGGCACGGTTGAGCAACCACGCCTCGACCTTGCGCTGCGCTGTATCGAGCCGGTTGTCCGAACCGGCTTGCCAGGTGGCGATGTCGGAGGAAACGGCGCGCCAACTCACGTCGGTGCTCTCTCTAGCAAGGCATGCTCGAGAACGCCGACGATGCGTCTCGCCGCGTCACCCGCACCAAAGGGCGCGTCATCATCGATCGGCAGAGCCGGCCGCCGTGGTGTATCTAGCGCGGTCAATGCGTGCTTGACGATTGCCGCGCGGTCGACAGGGACCAGTTGCACAAAGCCGGTGGTAAGACATTCAGGGCGCTCGGTGTTGAGGCGCGGAACAAGCAAAGGTGTACCGAGGTGCGGAGCCTCTTCCTGAATGCCGCCGGAATCGCTCACGATCAGGGCGGCTTGGGCCGCTCTTTCCACGAATTGTGGATAGCGCATCGGCTCGACAAGATCGACCGAGCGATGCGACCCGAGCCGCCGCCGGATCGTCGCAGCAATGCGCGGATTCGGGTGCACGGGGAAGAGAATTCGCAGGCCGGGCCGGGCTTCCGCGACGTCTGCAAGCGCGTCGCACACGATCGAAGCGTTACCGTCGCAATTTGCCCGCCGGTGCAGCGTCGCGAGCAGTGAGTTGTCGCTTCGCGCAGCGTGGTGGCGCTGGTACCGCCCATCGTCGAGCAGGCGCTTGAGACTGTCGATGCCGGTGTTGCCGACGCGGTGAATGGCGCGCTTTTCGACCCCCTCGGCGAGCAGATTGGCCTCGGCCGAAGCTGAAGGCGCGAAATGGATGTTTGCATGGCACGCGATTCGGCGCCGGAACCATTCTTCCGGAAACGGATCGAGCATGGCGTCGGTGCGCAAACCTGCTTCGATATGCGCGAGCATGCAACCGGCGTCGCGCGCCGCGCGTGCGGCACTGTACGCGGTCAGCGTGTCGCCCTGTACCAGCACCGCCGCCGGAGCATATCGCTCGGCGACGGCACGCAACTCGGTGCGCAGATGCTGATGCGCTGCCGCGAGATGCGGCAGCTGCGGCAATTCGGCGAGCTCCACGTCGCAGCGCACTCCGAATTCAGCGAAACACTCGCGCACGGCGAGCAGGTGCTGGCCGCTGTTGATCAGGATGACCGACAGCGCGGCGTGGCCTTCGAGTGCATGCATCAGGGGCGCCAGCTTGATGCATTCAGGGCGTGTGCCGGCGATGACCAGAATGCGTGCTCGGGCGCCGCCGCGAGCGTGCCCCACACGCCCGCGCGTCCGCGGCTGGAAGGCGGCGGGACAGGCAACAGACGCAAGCAAACGCGCAGCAGAAGGCATCAGCCTCGCCGGGGAACAAAGCATTGTTGGAGAGCGCCTGCTCTTCGGGCAGGTTAGTTGCGGAGAGACATAGTTTCTCCCCGGCTCCAATTGTTACAAATCTTTTCAGCGGTGGGCAAGGAATTCTTTGACAGAACGCAAACCAATGCACACAACACGTTGAATCACGAGTCGATCCGTGGGTGGCGCGTGTCATGTACAAGCGCCGTCATAGCCTTGCGACAAGCTTGCAATTTGCTGTCGATGGCGACCGAGGGCCCGCCGCCAGCGGATGTCCGCCGTTAGATCACGCCGCCGATGATGTTGATGCTCATCGCCAGAATGGCGATGTTGAAAATGAAGGAAAGCACGCCGTGGATGAGCGTCAGCCGGCGCATATGCCGCGTCATGACGGCGACGTCGGATACCTGCGAGGTCATGCCCACGACAAAGGAGTAGTACGCGAAGTCGAGATAGTCGGGCTCTCTGTCGCCAGGAAACTTGAGGCCGCGGCGTAGCTCGGTCGTCGCGACATGGCACGAGTAGTAGCGCCGGGCGTAGTGAAACGCGAACAGCGTCTGGATCAGCAGCCAGGAGAGCAGCAGCGCCACAACCGAGAGCGTGAGGTGCCAGGCGCGCGGCCAGAAGGGCAGGTCTTTGAGGCCGCTTGAAACAAAGCCGATGGCGACAAAGCTCGTCGCCGATGCGGTGATCACGAGCAGAAAAATAACGAAGGTTGTCTGGTCCTGCGTCTGGGCGCGAACACGGGTCATCTCCGGAGTCGCACGCGCAACCGCGATCCACGCCAGAGTGAGATAAGTCAGCGCACCGGCGTTCCATGCGACCAGCATGCGCGTTCGTGCATTCAGCCAGGGCTCGAGGATCAGGAAAGCGAGCGTGCCTATCAGCAGCACGATGGCCAGCCGGCGCGGAGCGCTCAGGCGGACGCTCCATGGCAGGACCGGCGCAGTCGACGTCGACGATTTCACGGGAAGCACCGCGTGACGCAAATGCCGCGGCTCGCCCAAGCTTAGCGGATTTTCTTGGTGGCAGGGACTGCGACCGCGGGCGGGGTTCGAGCGAAGCTTCCAACCTCTCGTGCCCGCGAGTTGATGGTGGACGGGGTTACGGCTCTTCGACCTCGGACTACAGGGGGTGCCGGCGCCGTCACCGTGCCGCGAGCGTCGCCCTGGGTGTCGGCTTTGCGCCGCCCGGCGATTCGGTCCCGTATCGGTTGGTCAATGAGCGCAGCGCAATGCAAGCGTCGGCCGAAGCATCACCGCGCAACGCGACAGCGATGTGCCGAACGCGCTCGTTTGTCGTCCGCGTCACGTACGCCGGGAAGGCGTCGCTCTTTGCGCAGCTCGCTGATAGCTCGCGCGGTACGAGCGTCGTCTGGGCGTCGAGCCAGCCGCCGCGCACGAGGTAGTCTGCGACGCGCGCGATCTGCTGTGGCGACGCGTCGCTGCGGTTGAACCCGTAGAACGTGAAGAACACCATTGCGGGAGTGCCGTTGCCCGTGCCGATCGCGCGCACCAGCATGCTGTCGCTGTCCGAGCGCAGGGGCACGTCGATCTCGGTCCATCCAACCGGCGCGCAAAACGCGACGTTGAGGTCGCTCAGCAGCCACGGTTTGAACCGCTGTTCCGAAGCCGGCGCTCCGATGCCGGTCGCGACCAGCTTGCCGTCGAGATAGAGCTCGGCTCGGTACCGCGCGCCCGGGTCGGCGGCGATGCAGCGCTCGAGTCGAGTCGCGGCGGGGTACGAGATCACCGAGTCTCGGCCGACAGCAACGAGCCCCGACACGTCCGGCATCGCCCGCCACACCTCCCATCGCGCGTCGTATTCGTACCAGACGAGTGCGAGCTGCTGTTGCGACGAGATGCGAAGCGGCGGCAACGACCATCGCAGGCCGTCGGGCGTCACATCGACCGTCATTTCCTTCACGGGCGCACCCGCATCGTCCGATCGCGCGAGCGCGACGGGAAGCATGGTGGACTGTTGCCACGTCGTCGCGACCAGCCTGCCCTTGAGGCTGTCGATGCGCTTCGCGAGCGACGCGCATTCGTCCGGCGTGCGGAAGCGCACGCAATGTTTGCGCAGGAGCTCAAGGTCGGTCAGCGCGCGTCCGATGAAGCGCTTCGAGCCTGTGACAGGAATCGCGAGAGCCGCGTTCGCTGTCGCGTCGGCGCCACGGTTCAAACCGCTCGCATATTGAGCAATGGCCAGGTTGATCAGTATTCGCCGCTGTTGGGCTTCGCGCCCGTCGCTGGCCGCGTTGACCGCTTCGGCTGCCTCGGTGAGCAACTCGACACTTCGCTTCAGGGAGTCGTCACGAGCGGCTTTACCGTCGGCACCGCCTTTACTCTTGCCACGGCCATTGCTGTCGCCGGCACCCTTATCGTCGCCGCGCTGGAGCGCTTGCAGCAACCTGTATCGCCCGAGGCTCGCGAGAATGCGAACCGGTGGCTTCTCACCCGTCACTTTATACTCGCGGACGACGCTTTCCATCCGCGCGATCATGCCCTCGAGATCTTCCTTGAGCGGCAGGCCTGCCCAGGGTTGATTCGTCTGGAACGTGCTTTCGAGCTCCAGCGCGCGCACGTAGTCGACCCGCGGCAGCGTCGATTCCCCGCGTCGAAGCTGCGACATGCACTCCAAAGCGATGAGCGCTTCGCGATACTTCTCCGAGCTGTCCGCCGTCGTCAGCAGCGCGCGCGCGCTGGCGTAGTAGCGCGCCGCGCGCAATTCAGCAGGCATGTTGGCTGACGAATGGCTCGGGTCCGATTTGCAGTTATCGCTGACAGTCGCAATTTGCGTTTGCATCGTGCTTGCTTCAGCGTGGAGCGCGAGCACGAACGCCGTCGCGAGCAACACGCAGCCGCCCGTGAACAGGGACCAGCCGCCTGCGCTTTTTCCCATCGCATTCGCGTGGCCGAGCAGATACAGCGCGACGGCGAGCATCGTGAGCGTCTGCAACAGCACCGTCGCGATATGGTTCCGACGAACGCTCTCGTGGTTATGCGCGTCCCACATCGCGAGCGATTCCCATCGATTGGCCTTGCCTTCCTGGATCGACCGCTGATTGAGCAGCTTTCGCGGAAAGCCTGCATCAGCATCGGCGCCAAGCGTCGGATGTTCGAGCCATTGCGCTGCGACCGGATTGCGCGCCGACGCGTCAAGCGCATCGGCTTGTGCAGTTGCTGCGAGCGCTTCGTCGTTGCGCTGCCTCGACGATAAGTAGGCGGCCTTGTAGCGCACCACCTGCGACCGCGCGCGCGCCTCGGCGGCATCTGCGACCTGCAGTAGCGTGTCGATCGCCTCAGCGTCCGCGCTCATGCTGGTGTTGAGCTCGATCTGCCGCTTCAGAGCCTGATGCGACGCGGTGCTCGATTCGATCAGCGCCCACGTGTAAGCGAAGCCCGACAGCGCGCTCAGGAATACTGTCAACGCCATGGTGTAAATGATTAGCCGCGAATAAGGCGTGTGCGCATGGCCCAAAAGGCCAAAGATCGAACGTGCCTCAGGCTTGATTTCCGGGTGCGGATGTTCGTCGCGGTGGCGTCCCGCGTGCGCCTGCGTGGCGTCGGATTCGAGTTGGTTCGCCGCCGGCAGCGACGCGGTGCGCCTTGCATGACGGCCGCTCAAGACCCACGCCGCTGCGAAAAGCGCGACCATTACCACAACGAAGCCCGTCAACCAGATGTACAACTCCGGATTGGTGAACGCGGCGAACGCCGTGCCCAGCATCGCGATGACGACGCCGATCGCGAACCAGGTGCGTGAACGGTACGGCGTGGCACGATAGACGTCCGAGAGCGTGAACATCACGAGCGCGAGGATGAAGACCACAACGGTTCCGGCGAGCGTTCGAACCTTCTCGTGTGCTTTTTCCATCGCCTCGTCGAGCTTCGCGAGCGAGTCTGGCTCGCTCGCGATGCCTCTCGCTTCCTTGAATTGATCCACGGAGCGCCGAACGTTCGTATCCGTGTCGGGGCCGTCCGAGCTGACGACCCGGCTCGTGGCGTCGATGAACGGTTTCAGCGCACGCGCTGCGGCGAATTCCTCCTGCGCCTGCAGCGTGAGGATCTCGGCTTGCTCACTAGTCCGCACATGATCTGTCGCAGCTGCTGCGTTCGATTCGGCGATCGCACGGTACGCATCGGCGCGACGGGTCAACTGCTGGCTCGCTTCCAGGTAGTCGAGCAGACGCTGGCGCTCGGTGACGGTGATCAGATTCTGCTGGACGATCTCACGCTCCAGCCGAACGCTCTGCAATTCGTACGTTCCCGTCATGTAGGCGAGGAAGGCGCCTATCATCGCAACGGCGACCATCGTGAGCGCGCGCCAAAGGCGCGAGTCGCCTGCCTTGTCGGCTTCCGGCAAAGGCTCGGCGGCTGACGTGTTGTTACTGATCTCGCTCATCGTCGATACCTGCTCGTTGCAGCGACCGAACGCCATGCCGCGTCGCGCGAACACCGCGTGTTCGTCGCGCGAGCGGGCATGTAGCGTCAGCGATCATACTGCGTCGCCAAGAGCGACTGCAACGCGAATATTCCTGCGCTGGTCGAATGCGCAATCGGTGCGTACTCGCGCGGAAGCGATCGTCGTCGACTTCACACGCGCGGCGAGTCGAGTTACGCCAGCGGTGTCACTGCGACGCGCCGCAAACGCTTGACCAGCATGCGATAGATGTCGAGGTCGAACTCGACGCGTGGCGGAGATTCGGCGATGGTCTGAAGCTGTGCCTCATCGCACGCGGTCCCCAGCCAGCACCAGTTGCGAAACACGTGCGCTTCGGTGCGATCGCTCAAAATGTCGTTCTCGCGCACCGCGACCATCCCGGGGTAGGGCCAAGGTTTGAGTCGATGCCCGAACAGTGCCTCGCGCAATCGTGACGCATGTTGAGCCCGCGTCTCGGCGCCCACGCAGGCCCCGGCGCAGTGTCCAACCTGGCGTGCAAAGCACGGACCAGTGCGGCGTTCGAGCCCGAGCGTGCTCCAGCACAGCCTCGATCTCCGAGCCAGCTCGCGCAGTGTCGCGCGGGCTCGAGCGCGCGACGCATAGGGACCATAGAGTCCGTCGAGGTTGTTGGCATCGATGGCGGTCGACTTCACGTAATCGGGCGCCGCCTCGTCTTCGGCCAGAGACATTGCGACCATGTCGGTGCGCCTGCGCAGGCGATGGTTGTATGCGGGAAGTAGTGTCTTGATCAACCGCGATTCGCGCAACAGCGCCCCGAGCTCGCCTGCGGTCTGCTCGATCTCGATGCGGGTGATTTCCATCGACAACCGGAGATCGTTGGCGCTGCGATAGTCGGAAGAGAAATGCGAGGCGACGCGCTCACGCAGGTTGACGCTCTTGCCGATGTAAAGCGGCAACGCGTTCAGTCCATAGAAAAGGTAAACGCCGGGCGCTTCCGGAATACGCTCGAGCGCGTCTGGAGCGAGCTGAGGCGGGATGCTCGGCACCTTCAGGATGCACTTGACCGCCGCATCGACTTGGTCGGCGCTCCTCTCCCCATAAACGCTTTGCACGAACCGCCACAGGATGCGCGCGTCACCCAGCGCGCGATGGCGGTCGGCTTCACCGAGGCGGTGCCTGTCGATCACCGCGTCGAGATTGTGGCGTGCGCAATCGGGATAGAGCCTCCGCGAAAGCTTGACCGTGCACAGCACCTTGGCGGTGAACGACTGCCCCAATCGAGCAAACTCGTGCTTGAGAAACCCGTAATCGAAGCGCGCGTTGTGCGCGACGAACAAGCATCCTTGAAGACGCTCCGCGATCTCGCTCGCGACCTGGCGGAACGTCGGGGCAGACGCCACCATGGCGTTGGTAATGCCGGTGAGCGCCTGGATGGGTGCAGGTATGCTGCATTCGGGATTGAGCAGGGTGCTCCATTCGCTCACCTGCTCGCCGTCGTCAACGCGGACGATGCCGACTTCGGTGACCCGGTCGTCCGGCGCCGTGGCGCCGGTCGTTTCCAGGTCGACAAAAGCGACTGCCGGAGCGAACATGGACAGCCTTGACGCAAGAACGATCGTTCGGTAGTGTACGCCAAATGTCGAACGATCGTTCCTACCTGACGGCGCTACAGGACTATTACGCTCGGCATCATGCGCTGCCTTCCTACGCCTCGATCGGCGGCCTGCTTGGTCTGCGCTCCAAGTCCTCCGTCGCTGCGTTGGTGGCGCGCCTGAAGCTCGCCGGGTTTGTCGAATCGACGCCGGACCGCCGGCTTGCGCCTACCCGCCGCTTTTTCGAAAGAACGCTGGCCGATGCGCCTGTTCATGCGGGTCTACCCAGTCCCATCGACGACGCGGCTGGCGACGCGCTGACCATCGACGATTACCTGATCGAGCATCCATCGCAAACGGTGCTGGTGCGCGTCAAGGGCGATTCGATGATCGACGCCGGAATTTTCGACGGAGATCTCGCAGTCGTGGAAAAACGTGGCGCGGCGAAGCGGGGCGACGTGGTTGTGGCGATCGTCGACAATCAGTTTACGCTGAAGCGTCTGGATCTCGAACGCGGGCGTTTCGTCCTGCGCCCTGAAAACAAGTCTTACCCGACCATCCGACCGGAAGGCTCGCTCGAGATCTTCGGGGTCATGGTCGGGCTGGTGCGCAAGACGAACTAAAGCTCCTGGCGAGTCTCGCGCGTCGCGCCGATTTTCGCCGCGGTAAGATAACGCCCGACCTTAGCGAGAGGCGAGCAGCTGCTCGCCATGCTGCGCGACAAGAACCTACCGCTGGCATGACTGCGCTGGATTTGAAGCTCGATCCTGCGGCTCACCGCGCGCGCAAACGCCCGGGCCCTTTGACCGTGGAGTTCGCACAGCACGGCGGTACCCTCTCGACGCGCGAAGGCCCTGTAAAGTACGCTCCAGGTGACGCCCTGGTGACTGGATCCGCGGGCGAGCGCTGGCCGGTACCGCGCGCCGCGTTCGATGTGTCGTATGAGCCTGTTGCTCCGCTCCGGCCCGGTAAGCCGGGACGTTATCGCAAGCGCGCCCTGGTCGTATGGGCTAAGCAGATGCGCGATTGCTTTGCCGTATCGCTGAGCAACGACCGGGGCGAGCTAAAGGGCGAAGCAGGGGACTGGCTGGTTCAGTACGCGCCGGACGATTGGGGCGTCGTCGGCGGTGCGCTTTTCGCGCAGACCTACGAGCTTTTGGACTAGCGCTCGCTTTGTCGCGGTTCGCGCAGAGCTGCGAGCCAGTGGACGGTCGCTCAAGCGCACGGCGATGCCACATCGCGACGTGCGCAGAGTGCTACAGCTTTTCCACCTCCACCAAAGCATCGTAGAAGGTCGCCGCACGGCCCATGTCGGTCAGAGCTTGGCTCGTGACCATGTTGGCGTTGGTACCGTCGGGCGAGAGCTTGCGCCACCAGATCGACAAAGCGACGACGACGCCGGGCCGCGCCTTGTCCGTGACGCGCGCCGTCAGCACGAGTGATCCGCGATCGTTGAAGACTCGAACCCGGTCGCCTGCGGCGACGCTCCGCGCCCTCGCATCGTCGGGGTGAATCTCCAAGCGAGGGACGTCTTCCGATTGGGCGAACACTGGCAGGTTGGCAAAAGTCGAATTGAGGGCGTTGCGCGCCGGCGGAGAAATGATCGCCAGCGGATATTTTCGCGCGAGATCCGGATTGCTCGAGACCGATTCGCGCGGCGGAGTGAAGGCCGGAAGCGGGTCGAGCCCCTGGCTGACCAGCTTCTGGGAATAAAACTCGCATTTGCCCGAAGGCGTCGGAAATCCCCCGTTGGCGAACGGCGCGAACGGGGCGGGGACGTTGAGGCGTTGCCAGCCCCGTGCCTTCAGCGCTTCCCAGTCGAGTCCCTCCACTCGCGCATCGCTTGAGACGAAGGCGTCGCGGGCGATCTCCTCATCGGTCTCGGCGAAACAGGATTCGGTGAATCCCATCTTTGCCGCGAGCAGGCGAAACACCTCGGTGTTCGGCTTGGCTTCGCCCAGGGGCGCGATGGCGCGGTTGTTGGCGAGCACATAGAGATGGCCATACGAAGAATGCACGTCGACATGCTCGAGCTGCGTGGTCGCCGGAAGCACCATGTCGGCATAGTCGGCGGTATCGGTCTGGAAGACGTCGTGCACGACACAGAAGAGGTCTTCGCGTGAAAAGCCTCGCACGACTTTCGCCGAATCCGGCGCGACCGCGACCGGGTTCGAGTTGTAGACGTAAATCGCCCGCACTGGTGGATCGTTCGCTTCGAGGAGTGCGTCGCCGATCGTCGTCATGTTGATGGTGCGCGGGCTGTTCCAGATCAGATCGGGACGCTCGAGAGCTTTGGAATTCACCGGGTAGGAACCGCTCGAGGAAAGCAGCGCGCCACCCGCCGGATCCCGCCATGCGCCGACCAGGGCCGGCAGACACGCTGCGGCTCTCATGGCCATGCCGCCACCGGCGTGACGCTGCATTCCATAATTGAGGCGGATCGCCGCGGGCCGGATCGAGCCGTAGTCTCGAGCAAGCCCAACAATCGCTCCAGCCTCGAGGCCGGTGATCTGCGCTACTCGCGTGGGCGGATACTCTTGAACGCGCTCCTTCAACTCGGCAAAGCCGACCGTGTAGCGATCTACGTAGTCGTGGTCGATGAGATCCTCATTGATGAGCACGTGCATCAGCCCAAGCGCCAACGCGGCATCCGTCCCCGGAATCAAGGCTAGATGCACCTGACACTTTTCTGCCGTGAGGCTGCGGTAAGGATCGATGGCGACCAGCTTGGCGCCGCGCCGTTTGGCTTCCTGCACGCGGCTCCACAGATGAAGGTTGGAAACAATGGGATTCGAGCCCCAGATCAGGATCAGCTTGGCGTTTTCGAATTGCTCGAGGTCCGTGCCGACGGCCGCGCCAATCGTGGCGACGTAGCCCGCTTTGCCTGCGGTGGAGCAAATGGTTCGATCGAGCAGCGAGGCTCCGAGGCGATGGAAAAAGCGCCGATCCATCGAGCAGTACTGCAAGAGGCCCATGGTTCCGGCATAGCTGTACGGCAGGATCGCCTGCGGCCCATCCTCCGACGCAGCGATCTGCTTGAACCGCAGCGCTATCGTATCGAGCGCTTCATCCCAACCGATGCGTTCGAATTTGCCTTCGCCCTTGCGGCCTACGCGCCGCAGCGGATGCAAGATGCGCTGGCTCGAGTAGGTCCGGTCGAGATAGCGCGCGACCTTGGTACAGAGAGTCCCGCGTGTCGTCGGATGATCGGGGTCGCCGGCAACGTCGACCGCGCGGCCATTTTCGACCGTGATATGCAGCGCGCAGGTGTCGGGGCAATCATGCGGGCATGCGCCGCGCACGATGTGGCGCGCAGGACTTGATTCGGTGGAGCGGCTGTCCAGAGGCATGGTCGAAACCTATTTCCTTGGCATTGTAGCCCAGCGATGCCGCGGTCTCAGTCCTGGGGTATCGTTGCTCCGTGAAAGGTGAATCCAGAATGTCCTTGGTGAATGGAAGGATTGCGATGTGCTCGGGCGGATCGATGCCCGTACTTGGCATTGGCACTTGGGAGATGGGGGAGAGGGCAACGCGGCGTGCGGGCGAGGTCGCCGCGCTTCGGCTCGCCCTCGAGTTGGGCATGGTCATGATCGACACCGCCGAAATGTACGGCGAGGGCGGGGCCGAGGAGGTTGTCGGGGAAGCGATTGCCGGCTCGCGCAATAAGGCGTTCCTGGTTAGCAAGGTCTATCCCCATAACGCGACGCGCCAGGGCGTTGTTGCCGCCTGCAAGCGTAGCTTGAAGCGGCTCGGCACCGACTATCTCGATTTGTACTTACTGCATTGGCGCGGGTCGGTTCCGCTGGCGCAAACGGTGGCGGGCTTCGAAGAGCTCAAGTCAGGCGGGCAAATTCGAGCTTGGGGCGTTTCCAACTTCGACACCTCCGACATGGAAGAGCTGCTAGCCACACCGGGAGGCAGTCATTGCGCCGCCAACCAGATCCTGTATCACCTGGCGTCGCGCGGCGCCGAATGGGATCTGCTGCCGCTGTGCCGCCGCCATCGCATCGCGGTTATGGCGTATTCCCCGCTCGGGCGAGGACGACTGCTGCGTCAGCGGCAGCTGAAAGACATCGCCAGGCGTGTCGGCGCCACACCGGCACAAGTTGCTCTAGCGTGGCTCCTGGCTCAGCCGGGCGTGGCGAGCATCCCAAAGGCCGCAGATTCAGCGCACGTGCGCGAATGCGCGGCGGCGCAGGAAGTGGTTCTTTCGGCCCAAGTCAGGGCCGAGCTCGCGCACGCGTACCCCGCGCCCGCTGGCCCGACGCCGCTGGAAATCATCTGATCCTTTTGCCACGCGACGGCAGCATCGACGCGAGTAAGGCCGCTGCTCGGCTATGTGTTGAGTCCAAGCCGTGACGCAATCCAGTTTAAATTTTTACGTGTAATCAATTTATTGGGATCTAAACCTATCACTTCACTGTAGATGGCATCGATGTTGCTTTGGAATGGGTCAGGGCGAGTCGGGCAACGCATGAGCTACGCGAGGACACTGTGGATTACACACATTACGACTACCTGGAACTGCCGCCCGGCGCCTCCATGGCCAGAATCGAGGCCGCATATCAGACCATTCGGCAGCGCATGAACGGACATTCCGATCCTAAGTTGGTCAGCCTGGTGCAGGAGGCCTATATGGTTCTATCGGATCCGACTCTGCGCCGCGATTACGACCAGGAGCTGCAGCGCATCGCTGACGAAGCCGACCGGGAGCTCAAGAGCCTGCTCGATCACGAATCCACCCGGTTGCCACGCCGGGTGCAAGACGTACCAGTACCCTTGCTCGCAGTGGTGAACGCATGGGCTGCGTAAGAACCACCTTCGCATTGCAGCGCGCCCCCTATCGCTGCGATCCCGGGCGACGGGCGCCGTCGCGCTCGCGCTTCCGACCCAAAGCGGCGCGGCTCGCAGCAGGACGCCGTCGCGCGCACCCAGTGCGCCGGCCGTTAAGCCGCTCGCGCTTGTTGCCGGCTATGGCATCAAGACGGGTCGGTTTGCTGCAGTTCTGATTTCAATGATCTCGTCCGCGCGGTCGAGCCGAAAGGATGATCCGCGGGATTTGGGCCGATGGCAGCATCCATGCCTGAGCTGCTGCCAAAGCGAAACCATGGCAAGCTGACTTCAAGCGGGGGCAAGAGTGGAAAAATGCGTTAACTGCCAGTACTACGATCGGCATGGTGCCCGTCCCAGCGACGGAAAAACCCAGATGATGTGGGGCCAGTGCCGACGGCATGCGCCGCGTCTTAACCCGTTGGGGCCCAGTTCGAAAAAGGGGCACATGGTGGAAGGCGTCTGGCCATTGGTGCGCGACGACGACTGGTGCGGTGAATGGCACGCGCCGGCACGCGTATCCGTGGTGCCTGCTCGTGCGCGCCTCGTCCCGCGGGCAGTCGGGGTCGCAGCCGCCGCCACGACGAACCCATCAACCGAAGCTGAGCAGGAGCCAGTTACTGCCGCGGCAGACTAATCGGCACGCCTTAACAGGCTAAACTCCACTCACGCCGATCATTCTCATTTCGGCGCAACCTTTGCGCAGTTCGGCGGCGGCCACGTACTCGGCAGACTTATAGAACATCTTGATGTGCTCGAGGCTCGGGAACTCGAGCACCACGATTCGATTCGGTCGCCAGTCCCCTTCGAGAGCGACGGTCTCACCGCCGCGAACCAGATAACGGCCACCGTGGCGCATGACGGCTTGCTCCGCCATTCGCTTGTAGTTCTCGTAACGCACGGCGTCGGTCACCTTCACGTCGACAAGAATATAGGCTGACATCGCATCGTCTCCGTTGGTAGAAGCGGCTGCACGGCGTTGCATGGCAGCCTTTGGCAGCCAGTGTGCCGCGACGCGAAGCGTGCAGCAACGCCGGTTGGGCGATCCGCTCGCCCAACGAGGCGCCGAGCTTCGGCTACCATGACGGAGTGACTTCCGCCGTTTTCACCGCTCTGACCGAAGGCGCCGTCGCGATCACGGCCAACCGGCGCCTGGCACGCCATCTCCACGACAAGTTCGATGCGGCACAACGCGCGGCGGGCCGACACAGCTGGCCAACTCCGTCGATTCTTCCCTATGCGACGTGGCTGGCGACGCTATGGCAGCGAATTACCGCCGCAGGAACAGGCGTTAGCTCCGCGGCGCTCTTATCGTCCGCGCAGACAGCGTGGCTTTGGCGACGCGTCATCGGGGCGGCATCGAGCGGCCTGCTCAATCCTGAAGGTGCCGCGATGCTCGCTTCGGAAGCGTGGGCTATCGTGCATGCCTGGGGCGCAGGGGGCAAGAGCTGGCGTGGCTGGCGGCGTGCCGACTCGAGCGATGATGCAAGCTTGTTCGCGTCCTGGGCCGAAGCCTATCGTAGCGAGCTCGACCGTGCCCATGCGATCGACTCTGCCCAACTCACCGACGCACTGATCGCGCATGCCGGCGCGCTCGAAGAAGCAGATCGCATGCGCGTTCTGTTCGCCGGATTCATTGAGCTCACGCCCCAACAGCAGCGACTGATCGATGCGCTGAAGGCAGCGGGAGCCGACATTCGCGTCATCGACTCCGGGATGAAATCGCCCACATCCGCGTCGCGCACCACCGCCGCGACGCCACGCGATGAAGTGCTAAGCGCCCTGGCTTGGGCGCGCGGCGAGGCGCTGGCCGATCCTTCGTGCCGCATCGGTGTGGTGATCGAAGATCTGGCGCATCGTCGCGATCAGATCGTGGCGCTGGCGGAAGACATCCTCAGTCCTGGCCTGATCGCGCCCGCGGCCGCTACTGGACGACGACCGTTCGAAATTTCCCTGGGTACACCTCTCGCGTCGATCCCATTGGTTGTCGCTGCACTCGATCTGATCGCGATTGCCGACATCGGCCTTAAACGCAGCGATGCGGCGTCGCTGTTGCGCTCACCGTATCTCGTGGATGCGGAATCGACGTGGCAGCAGCGAGCGGCGATCGAGCGCGGTTGGCTAGTCGAGGGCTTGCGTGAAGTCACCCTGACCGATGCCATCGCCGCGATGCGCAAGCGATGCCCCGACCTGGCCGACCGCTGGCGGCGAGCGCGCCCGCTGGCGCTACCGGTGCATGCTGCTTCTCCACGCGAATGGGTCGATGAATGGCGAGCGTGGCTGACCGGGGCCGGCTGGCCAGGGTCGCGCCCGCTCGACAGCGCCGAGCATCAGGCGCGGCAAGCATGGGAAGAGCTACTGCTGCAGTTTGCTCAGCTGGGAGCCGTCGTCCCGCGCCTCGAGCGCAACGCAGCGATCGAAATGCTGCACTCGCTCGCGCGCGAGCGTATCTTCCAAGCGGAGGGAAACCCGACTCCGATCCTACTGCTCGGCGTGCTCGAAGCTTCGGGACTCGACTTCGATGCCCTGTGGGTGGCGGGCCTCTCCGCCGATCGCTGGCCGGCTGCTCCGGCGCCGAATCCGCTGCTGCCTGTCGACTGGCAGCGTGCACGCAATGTTCCGCATTCGAGCGCCGCGAACGAGCTCGCCTTCGCGCGAAAGCTGACGCTCGACTTCGCCGGCGCGGCACTGCGGGTCATATTCAGCTCGGCGACCAGCGCCGACGATCATCCGCTGTTGCCCTCGGCGCTGCTGCTCGATTACCCGCAACTGCCCGCTCAAACGTGCCCGAAGTCCTGGGCACAGATGATCGCCGAAGGCAGCGAGCTCCAAATCGTAGCCGACGATCGGGCGCCGGCCATCGCCGGTGGCACTCGAGCGCCGGGAGGCTCGAGGATCATCGCAGCGCAAAGCGATTGTCCGTTTCAAGCGGTGGCGCGTCATCGCCTTCACATCGATAAATGGCCGACAGCACCAGCGGGGCTGTCGCGGGAAGAGCGCGGCAAGCTCGCGCACATCGCCATGGCGCAACTCTGGACTGGCTTGCGCGATCATGCTTCGCTGGTCGCGCTCGATCGCGATTCGGTGGACGTTCGCATCGACTCGGCCGTGCACGCCGCGCTGACACAGCTCGCGCAAGCGCGCCGACGCAATCTTCCCGGTGCGATATGGATGGCCGAAACGAGACGCCTCTTTGCCGTGCTGCAGGCCTGGATAGCTATCGAGTCGGGTCGTCCACCTTTTGTAGTGGCGCGGGTCGAAGCGCCCGCAACCGTGACGCTCGCTTCGCTTTCATTCTCGCTTCGGCTCGATCGCGTCGATGCGCTCGACGACGGCGGCGTGGCCATCGTCGACTATAAGACGGGCCGCGCCGCGCGGCCGTCGCAATGGTTCGATCAGCGCCCGCAGGCACCGCAGCTCGGCATGTATATGCTCGCCCAACGCGTCGGCGAACCCGACGTCCCTGTGCGTGCGCTTGCCTACGCTCAACTGAGAGCGGAGGCGATCGAGGCGATCGGGCTCACCGCCGATGCCAGCGCCTGGCCGAAGCTCACCGCGCTTGAAGCGCTGGGCAAATTTGACGATTGGCAGTCGCTCGAGGCGTGGTGGGGCGAGCGTCTCGGCGCGCTTGCGAGCGAAGTCTCGGCCGGTTGCGCCAGCGTCGCGCCGCGCGAGCGTCCGTCGCCGTGCCGGGCTTGCGGGCTGTACGCTCTGTGCCGCATCGAATCGGTGCGCCTTGTCGAACGCGACGCCAACGTCGATGAATGACTCCGCGCTCGATCAGGACGCCGACGCGCGCAGGACTGCGCTCGACGTTACCCGCTCGTTCATCGTCCAGGCGCCCGCGGGATCGGGAAAGACGGGACTCTTAATCCAGCGTTACCTGGCGCTGCTCGCCCGCGTCGAGCACCCCGAGCGGATCCTGGCCATGACCTTTACGCGCAAGGCGGCCGGAGAGATGCAAGAGCGCATCCTGCAATCGCTGCGCGCGGCGCAAAGCGAACCCGAACCGGAAACGGAGCACGAGTCTCTCACCTGGCGCCTTGCCCGCGATGCGCTGCGCCGCGACGTGGCAAGTGGCTGGAACCTCGTGTCGCACCCGGCACGGCTGCGCGTGCAGACCATCGACGCGCTGTGCGCAGCGCTCATGCGACAGGCGCCTCTGACGGCCAAGCTCGGTGCTCTTCCCGAGCTGATCGAGCGCGCAGAAGGATTGCACATCGCTGCCGCGCGGGAAGAGGTTGCACAAGCGAGCGCAGACGATCCCGCATGGCGGTGTCTGCTCGATTATCTGGACAACGATGGAGACGTCGCAGTTGCTTTGCTCGCGGGGATGCTCGGCAAGCGCGATCAATGGCTCCGCCATCTTGTTACCCGGGATCATGGCGCGATGCGCGCGGCGTCCGAGCGGGCACTGACCGCTGAAACCGAAGGCGAGTTGGCTGCGCTGCGATCCTTGTTTCCACAACACACGATCAAAGGACTGCTGAGGCTGGCAGGTTTTGCGGCGCGCAATCTTGGCGCGGCTGAGCACGCACACACGCTCGCCGGCTGCGGCGCGGCGCGAGAACTGCCTCCTGCGAGTGCCGATGTGCTGCCACGCTGGCGCGCGCTCGCCGACTGGTTGCTTACTCTCCAAGGCGAGCTTCGCAAGCAGGTGGGCGCGAAACAGGGATTTCCGCCGAATAACGGCGGCGGCGGGGCGGCGAGCAAGCAGGCGATGCAAGCGCTGCTGGCCGAGCTGTCCGATGTCCCTGGCCTCGCACCAGCGCTCGATCAGGTGCGGCGGCTGCCGCCTCCTCGCTACGAAGATGCGGCGTGGGACTTCATTGCCGCGCTGCTCGAAGTGCTACCCAGAACCGTAGCACGTCTTCGGACCGTTTTCGGTCGTGAAGGCGTCATCGACTTTGCCGAGGCCACGCTCATTGCGCTGGATGCGCTGGGCAGCGCAGACGCCCCCAGCGATCTCCTGCTGAGCCTTGATCTCCGTGTCGAGCATCTGCTGATTGACGAATTCCAGGACACATCGCTCGCCCAATACCAGCTCATCGAGCGCATTTCCGCAGGCTGGACGGCGGGAGAGGGACGCACGCTGTTTGCCGTCGGCGATCCCATGCAGTCGATCTATCGCTTTCGCGAAGCGGAGGTACGGCTGTTCATCGAAGCGCAACAGGCGCGACGCATCGGTGGAGTCGAGATCGAGCCCGTGACGCTTGCGCGAAATTTCCGCTCCCGACCGGAGCTGGTGAAATGGGTCAACCGGGTGTTTCCGCAGGTGCTATCGCCGCGCAACGATCCCCTTCGCGGTGCAGTCGCCTTCAGTGAAGCGCATGCTGCGTGCGACCCGGGTGAGGGCACCGCCGTTACCATCGAGCTGCGCGAGGACCCGCGTAGCGAAGCCGACCTTGTGGTCGGCTATGTGCGATCCGCGTTGCGCTCCGAAGGCCGCTCGATCGCTATTCTCGTGCGCAAGCGTCTGGATCTCGACGAACTGCTTCCTGCGTTGCGTGCCGGGGGCATCGCATACGCCGCCGTCGAGATTGACCGCATGTCCGAGAGACAGGCGATTCTCGATCTTGTCTCTCTTACTCGCGCCTTGATTCAGCCCGATGATCGCCTGAGCTGGTTTTCGGTGCTGCGTGCGCCTTGGTGTGGTTTGACCTTGGCGGATCTTTTTGCAGTCGATAGGGCCAACGTTTCATTTCCCGAGCTCATCGCCGGTCGAGCCGAGCTATCCGACCTTTCGGCCGATGGAAAGCTAAGGCTGGAGCGTTTTGCGCAGATCCTTAGACCGCTCTTCGAGCACCGCGGCCGGAGCTCCCTGCTCACCAGCGTGCGCGGAGTATGGCTGGCCCTTGGTGGTCCCGCCTGCGGTGCGGAATCGATCGATCTCGCAGCTGCCGATCGCTTTTTCGATCTGCTGGCGGCGCAAAGCCGCGGCGCCGATGTAGCGGATTGGGAAGCCTTTGTCGATTCGCTCGCGAATCTCTATGCCGAACCTGAAGGAAGCGTGAATACGCCGGTGCAGATCATGACCTTGCATCGGGCAAAGGGCCTCGAGTTCGATGTTGTAGTGATGCCAGGTCTTGGCCGCGGCAGCAAGCAAAGCGATGAAGAACTGTTACTCTGGCGAGAGCGCCCCGCAGGACTACTGCTCGCGCCGATGCGCTCGCGTACGCCGGGACGAAGCAAGAACGAGGTATACGAATATCTGCGCAGCCTCGCCGGGGACGAGGAAAAAGCGGAGCTGGGCCGGCTGCTCTACGTAGGGTGTACTCGCGCCAAGCAGCGTCTGCATCTTACCGGCGTGGGAGAGGTCGACACGCGCGCCTTGCCCGCGATGCAATGGAGAAAGCCTCAGGGCGGAACAGCGCTGGAGGCTCTCTGGGAGGCAGTCATGGCTGATGTGGCGCCGCCCGTAGCGCGAGCTCTCGCTGGCGTGCCTCCGGCGGCGCCCGGCCGGGGCGTGCCGCTCGTGCGGCTACCCCTGAACTGGCGACTGCCCGCGCCGCCCGCAGCGTTGCCGACAGGGACCGAAATCGGTATCGCCGTCCCGGGCGAATCGATCGCTTTCGACTGGGCGCGTGAAATCGCGCGCTCGATCGGTACTATCACTCACGCTATCTTGCGCGAGATCGCTGAAGACGGCCTCTCAGAGTGGAACGAGCAGCGCGTCGATGCACTGGAGTCGCGCGTCAGGCGTGAATTTGCTGCATCGGGCTTCACGCCGGCGGAAACCCATGTCGGCACCGTCCAGGTGCTTGCCGCGCTTCGTGGCACGCTCGCGGATGCGCGAGGACGGTGGCTGTTCGATCCTGCCCATGCCGAGGCGGCCAGCGAATACGCGCTCACCGGCGTGCGCGGAGAGGCAGTCTCTCACGTCGTGCTCGATCGAACCTTTGTCGATTCGGAAGGCGTGCGCTGGATCGTCGATTTCAAGCTTTCGCGACACGAAGGCAGCGATCGCGAGGCGTTCCTTGAGAGTGAAAAAGAGCGCTACCGCGAGCAGCTGGAGAACTACGCTCGCGTCGTGCGTGGCGGCGAGTCGCGCAAGATCCGCTTGGGACTCTACTTCCCGCTACTCAATGGCTGGCGCGAGTGGGAAGCGCCTGCTTGATCGAACCGGCATCCGATCGAGCGCTGGACCCGATCCCCTTTGACCAGCTAAAATTCAAGTTTTTCAATTGCTTCCGGCTTCAATCTGGTGCAACTCATCCGCGGTTTCCCCGACGTTGGTACCGACCACGTCGCCCTTACCATCGGTAACTTCGACGGCGTCCACCGCGGACATCAGGCGATGCTCACGCGAACGGTGGAAGCGGCGGACGATCTCGGTCTGCCGGCGGCGGTGCTGACTTTCAGTCCACCTCCGCGGGAGTTCTTCGCTCGTGACGCAGCTCCGCCAAGACTTTCTTCCCTGCGCGGCAAGATCGAGCAGTTCCGGGCGTTTGGCGTGGCACGAGTCCACGTCGCGCGCTTCAACGCCGCGCTTGCGTCGCTTTCCGCCGAGGAGTTCATCGAGCGAATCCTTGTTCACAAGCTTGGCGTGCACTGGATTCTGGTGGGCGACGATTTTCGTTTCGGCCGCGGCAGAAGCGGCAGTCTCGCAACCTTGCGCGCTGCGGCGAAGCAGTTCAGCGTCGAGGCGATGCACACGGTAGGCGTCGACGGCGAGCGCGTATCGAGCTCCGCCGTGCGCAATGCGCTCGCTGCCGGGCAGCTCGAGCATGCGGCGCGACTTCTCGGTCGATCCTATTCGATCAGCGGGCACGTTGCGCACGGTGACAAACGTGGCAAGAGCCTGGGATTCCCGACTGCCAACATCGTGCTTCGCCACAAGCCTGCGCTGAGCGGTATCTTTGCGGTGCGCGTCCACGGTCTGGGCGCCGCGCCACGGGCCGGAGTGGCCAGCCTCGGCATTCGGCCCACGGTGAAAACCGACGGGGGCCCGCTGCTCGAAGTATTCCTCTTCGATTTCAATGAGGCGATTTATGGCCGCCGCCTGACGGTCGAGTTCCTGCACAAGCTGCGCGACGAGGAGCGCTATCCCGATCTCGATGCGCTGACGCGGCAGATCCACACCGATGTGGCGCAAGCCCGCAAGTATTTCGCGAATCAGCAGTAGCCATGCCAGATGATCCGAAAATCGACTACAAGACGACGCTGAACCTTCCGGACACAGCGTTTCCTATGCGGGGCGATCTCGCCAAGCGCGAACCGGCGTGGGTGGAGGAATGGAAGCAGCGCGAGGTGTACCAGGCGATCCGCGCCGCGAGCCGTGGTCGGCCCAAGTTCGTCTTGCATGACGGACCGCCCTATGCCAACAACGACATTCACATCGGCCAGGCGTTGAACAAGGTCCTCAAAGACATCGTGGTCAAGAGCCGCCAGCTCTCGGGCTTCGACGCGCCCTACGTGCCTGGCTGGGACTGCCACGGGATGCCGATCGAAGTACAGATCGAGAAAACATACGGCAAAAACCTGTCAACCGCGGAAACGCAGCGTCTGTGCCGCGCCTACGCCACCGAGCAGATTGCGCGGCAGAAGGCGGATTTCCAGCGCCTCGGTGTGCTTGGCGACTGGGAGCACCCGTACACCACCATGGCCTATGCCACCGAGGCCAATGAAATCCGCACACTGGGCAAGCTCCTCGAAAAAGGCTACCTCTACCGCGGCCTCAAACCCGTTAACTGGTGCTTCGACTGCCACAGTGCGCTCGCCGAAGCCGAGGTCGAATACGAAGATCGGCAGGACATCGCCATAGACATCGGCTTTCCGCTGGAAGATGCGGAACGACCGAAGCTTGCCCACGCCTTTGGCCTATCCGCGTTGCCCGACGGCCCCGTGATGGCGGTGGTATGGACCACTACGCCGTGGACGATTCCGTCGAACCAGGCGCTCAACGTTCATACGGAGCTGATCTATGCGCTTGTGCAGACGTCGCGTGGAGTGTTGTTGCTTGCGCAGGACCTGGTGACGAGCTGCCTCGCCCGATTCAAGCTCGAGGGCAACGTCCTCGCAACCGCGCCGGGGACGGCACTGGAGCTGATTCGTTTCCGACATCCCTTCTACGATCGCGCTGCACCGGTGTACTTAGGCGACTTCGTCATGAAGGATCAGGGTACCGGGATCGTTCACAGCTCCCCTGCATACGGTGTCGATGACTTCCAGTCGTGCCGGCAGTACGGCATGAGCGACGAGGAGATTTTGAACCCGGTCCAAGGCGACGGACGCTTTTCACCGAGCCTGCCCTTGTTCGGCGGGATGAAGATCTGGGACGCGAATCCCAAGATCGTCGACAAGCTGCGCGAAACCGGGACGCTGCTTCATGCCGAGAAGTTCACCCACAGCTATATGCATTGCTGGCGTCATCGCACGCCCATCATCTACCGTGCGACGACGCAGTGGTTCGCCGGCATGGACGAGGTTCCAGGTTACGCCGGGCGCAAGCCGAGCGAGCCGTTGCGCGCGACAGCGCTGCGCGGCGTCGAGGCGACGCAGTTCTTCCCAGCATGGGGCAAGTCGCGCCTCTACGGCATGATCGCCAACCGGCCGGACTGGACGCTATCACGGCAGCGCCAGTGGGGCGTGCCCTTGCCGTTTTTCGTCGATAAGGAAACGGAAGCGCTGCATCCGGACACTGCGGCGCTGCTCGAGCTTGCCGCCGCCAAGGTCGAACTCGGAGGCATCGAAGCGTGGTATGAGGCGACGCACGAGGACTTCGGCGTCGACCCCGCGCGTTACCGCAAGTTGAGCGACACGCTCGACGTATGGTTCGACTCCGGAACAACGCATCAAACCGTGCTGCGTCAGCATCGCGAGCTTGCCTTTCCCGCGGATCTCTACCTTGAAGGATCCGACCAGCATCGCGGCTGGTTCCATTCTTCGCTGCTGACCTCGTGCATGCTCAATGGCGTGCCTCCGTACAAGGCGCTGCTCACCCACGGCTTCGTCGTCGACGGTGAGGGAAAAAAGATGTCGAAGTCGAAGGGCAATGTCGTCGCGCCGCAGAAGGTGTGGGCCGCGCTCGGCGCGGAGATTCTTCGGCTGTGGGTCGGGGCGACCGACTACTCCGGAGATCTGTCGATCTCTGACGAGATTTTGAAGCGGGTGGTCGAAAGCTACCGTCGCATCCGCAATACGCTACGCTTTCTGCTCGCCAACACCGCGGATTTCGATGCGGAGCGCGACCGCGTGCCGATGGCGCAGATGTTCGAGATCGACCGCTACGCGCTGGCACAAGCCGGCGAGCTCATGGCGGCAGTGCAGGGCGACTACGCCCGCTACGAATTCCACCTGGTCGTGCAGAGGCTGCAGACCTACTGCTCGGAGGAACTGGGCGGGTTCTATCTCGACGTGCTCAAGGACCGGCTATACACAGCGGCGAAGGCGAGCCTGGCAAGGCGCTCCGCACAAACCGCGCTCGCGGCGATTCGCGACGTGCTGCTCAAGCTGATGGCGCCGGTGCTTTCGTTCACGGCCGAGGAAGCGTGGCGCATCGTGCATCCGCAGGATGCCACCATTTTCAGCGGCGTGTGGGTGGGCTCCCTTCCCGAAGTGCCCGATGCAAGGGCGCTGTTGCAGAAGTGGGCGCGGATTCTAGCGGTGCGATCGGCAGTCTTGAAAGAGCTGGAAACGCTGCGTCAGGACGGCAAGATCGGGTCCTCGCTGGAGGCCGAGGTCACTATAGCTGCAGCCGATGAGGACTATCAGGCGCTCTCGTCGCTCGGTGACGATCTTCGCTTCGTACTGATCACCTCTGCCGCACGCGTCGAGCGTGCGGACGCCTTGGCGGTCGCCGTCAATCGGAGCCCATACACCAAATGCGAGCGCTGCTGGCATTGGCGGGACGATGTCGGCGACGATGCGCACCACCCGACGCTCTGCGGTCGCTGCGTCGCCAATCTCTTCGGAGCAGGCGAGCAGCGAGTGTACGCATGAGCGAGCCGAGCGAGGCGAAGCCGAGCAAGGGCCGGAGGCCGCGACGGCGAGCGATTGCGGTGGGCGACGCGACGTCCGTGGATTCGCTCGGTCCGTGCGGAGGCTACGCATGAGCTCGGTTTCGAGCGAAGCGACCACTGCGCGAGGCTGGTGGCGATGGTTGGCGGTATCCGCGGTGGTGATCATCGCCGATCAGCTTTCGAAGGTCGCAGTGCTCTCTTCACTGCGCCCCGGAGCGGAGCGGACTGTCACGTCGTTTTTCAGCATCATCCTTACCTTTAATGCCGGCGCAGCATTCAGCTTCCTCGGCGGTGCCGCGGGCTGGCAACGGTATCTGTTCAGCGCATTTGCAGTCGCTGCGGCCGCTCTCATCGTCTGGCTGCTGCGCCGAGGCGGAGACCGCCTGTACTGTTGGGGCTTGAGCTTGATCCTTGGCGGGGCGCTGGGTAATCTGTGGGATCGGGCGACTATCGGGAAAGTGGTCGATTTCCTGTTGTTCCATGATTTCCTGCCGGGACGTCCGGCAGCTCTGGCGTGGCTGGATCCGTTTCCTGCGTTCAACATCGCCGACAGCGCGATCACTGTCGGCGCCGGACTGCTGATCCTCGACAGCTTGTGGCAACGGCGTTCTCATTGATGCGCGACTAATGCAACTGCTGCTCGCCAATCCCCGAGGTTTTTGCGCCGGCGTCGATCGCGCGATCGCCATCGTCGAGCAGGCGCTGGCGCAATTCGGCGCGCCGATCTACGTGCGCCATGAGGTCGTGCACAACCGGTTCGTCGTCGACGATCTCAAGGCCAAGGGCGCGATTTTCGTCGAGGAGCTTCGCGATGTTCCGGCAGGTAGCACGGTGGTGTTCAGCGCCCACGGCGTTTCGCGTGCGGTGCGCGCGGAGGCGGCAGCGCGCGGTCTGAAAGTTTTCGACGCGACATGCCCGCTGGTCACCAAGGTACATGCCGAAGTTGCCAAGATGCGCGAGCAGGGCCGCGAGATCGTCATGATCGGCCACTCGGGTCATCCCGAGGTCGAGGGCACGATGGGGCAAGCCGATCGCGGGATCTATCTAGTCGAGTCGATCGCCGACGTCGAGCGTTTGAGCGTGCGCGATCCGGCCAATCTCGCCTACGTTACTCAGACGACGCTGTCGGTCGACGACGCCGCGGCGATCGTCGAAGCACTCAAGGGACGCTTTCCGGGAATCATCGGCCCGAAAAAGGACGACATCTGCTACGCGACCCAGAATCGCCAGGACGCGGTAAAAATAATGGTGCAGCAGTGCGACATGGTGATCGTTGTCGGCAGCCCTAACAGCTCCAACTCCAACCGCCTGCGCGAAGTTGCCGCCAACCGTGGCAGTGCCGCCTACATGGTTGACCACGAGCGGGAGCTCGATCCCGAATGGTTGAAGGGCAGGCGCCGCATCGGCGTGACCGCGGGTGCATCGGCTCCAGAGCTGCTAGTGCGCAAGGTGGTGGCGCGTCTGCGCGAGCTCGGTGCTGAAGACGTGCGTGAGCTCGACGGCGTTGTGGAGCGAGTCGTCTTCCCAATGCCCAAAGGGCTTGGTGCAGCAGGGAGTTGATCGGTCACTGCAAACGGTCGATCTGACGCGCGAGGGCGTTCCAGAGGAACGAGCTGCCGGGAGGGAATATGCTCGCCGAAGCGGCGCCAGAAAAAGATTGCTCGCGCTAATCCTCTAAATCCTGAGCTGCGACGGCTCCGCTGCGCCGGCTGCGGACCCATGCGATACCCGACCCGAGCGCCGCCAGCGCGAGAGCGGTGCAGGTGATCGCGCACACCGCGTGGCGTCCCGTCTCGCTCCAGCCCCGGACAATGCCTTCGGCAACGTAGAGCGGCAGCAGGAGAAGCGTCCATTGCGCGACGCGCACGCGGCCTTGCGCCACGCCGAACCACAGCAACACCAGCGGCAGCGCCTTGAGAGCGAGCCACGAACCGCCAGGTCGCAAAGGGGCGAGCCAGAGCTCGCAAAGGAGCTCGACGAACGCCAGCGCCGCCAAAGAGGCGACCATCATCCTGCGCCAGCGCTCAGGCGACCGCGACGTATTCGAAGAGCTCGAAGCCAGGTCCCTGATCGACGTGCTTGGTCAGCACCACCGTGGCAGCATTGCCACCGCGGCGAAGGGTGATCGCGTCTTCGACCTTGAACGCGCCCGCCGGAGTCAGCGCCATCGGCGGAGAACCTTCCTGTCCCTCGTCGGGTAGCAGCACGACCTGCTGCAGCGCTGTCTCCGCGCCCTCCGCGTGCGCCGCAGCAGCCTCCGGGTTATCGGTCAGGAGCTCGCAGCCGAATTCCAAACCGCTGCCGCGCAACGTGTTGCGAAACCAGCGCACCACGGCAACTTGCAGCGCGTTGCGTCCTTCGACGCGCAAGGCAATGAGATCGCCGATGCGCAGCGGCGCGTGCATCGCGTCGATCTGGCGCAAGGCATAACCCGCTGGCGTGTGATTGATGACCTGACAGCCGCTCATCGGCGGCAGCCCCGTTGGCGCATTCCTGACATTGACATGCGTGCCCCGGCTGTATTGCCACACGGCAGACAGCCCCGCGCACATCACGACGCGAGCCCGCGAGGGCAGCCGGTTGAACTGTCGCGCCGGGGGAATAGCCCACTGGCGAAGCAGCCGGCGCAGCAAACCGGTGTACTGCGCCACCATCGCTGGATCGGTGCCCACGCTCGATGGAGCTGCGCCGCCGCCGTCGAGCACCCGCAGCTGTTCCTGCAACTGGAATGCTAAATCGAAAGTGAGCAGAAACAGCTTGCTGCCTTCGATGTTGCCACCCTTGTTCGCCGAGAACGGCGGGAAGTCATGGCCCACGGGGATGATTGCCACCGCCTTGGCGAGACGATGCACCGGCGTGACATCGGTGATCTTGGCCCAGTGCGAGTGTTCCTGGAGATAGTTCGTAACTTGGGCGAGCTGTCCCGGCATAAAACCGTAGGGATTGGCGAGCGCCAGCAGCAGCGCCTGAATATAGATCCGCTCGGGCGTTGCTTCCGGGTTGTCGCTCGACACTGGAGTCTGATGCACGCCGCGATCGAGTGCGAACTTGTAGATCGCGTGCGCATCGTGCCAGGTCCGCGCCGGAACTGGAGAATACGAAAGATAGCTGTTGACCAGAATACGCGCGGTGCATTGCAGGCAGCGATGCGTCAGTGCGATCAGCAATCGGTTGCCGGTGAGCAGGATCCGCCGGCCGGCTTCGTGCGTGAGCAGGTGCTTGTACGCGGTCGCGAGTTCGTTGGAAAGGATGAGTGCGGACTTGGCTGACTCCAGTGCGTTGCCGGAGAGCGGGTGTGGCGCGCGTGAGAACTGTCGCTCCAGATTCGGCCACAGCGTTTGCGCGGCGGCGTAGTACTTTTCGGTGAGCTCCAATCGGCGCGATTCCGAAAGGGACACACGGTTGGTCGCGGCCAGCGCGTCGCCGATCACCCCGGCCGCCTCGACCGGACTGCGCTTGAGGACCTCCTCCAGCCAGGGGATCACGCGGGCGACGCGCGTTTCCGGAGGGTGTGAGGGCCGCTCGTCCAGAGGAGGCAGGCTTAAGGCAAGTGTCATGACGTTGGCATTTTTATGCCAAGGCACGATTGTAGACGAAGTGGCCCGGTTTGACAGGGCCGAACGTTAAGCTTTGGTCAGAAACGCCGCTACCGGGGCGATCTGCTCCTCGCTGAGAAGCATTGGGGCGTGTCCCACGCCGGCAAATTGCACCATGTCGGGACGCGGACCACGGGTGCGCATTGCGGCAGCTGTAGTCGACGAAAGCAGGTCCGACTCGGCTCCTCGCAGAAGCAGCGTCGGACAGCGGATGGCATCCCACAGCGGCCAGAGATCCGCCGGCTGCGCCGAGCTTGCGCGGAACGGCACGCCGATGCCTGGATCGTACTTGAGGCGCCAGCGTCCGTCGGGCAATTGACGAGCCGTGCTACGCGAAAGCGCTTCCCATTGCGAGTCCGAAAGGCGTCCGAACGGCGCCGACACTTCGCGGATGTGCGCCTCGAGGGCGTCGAAAGTTGCGAATACAGGGTCTAGTCCGACGTAGGTTGCGATGCGGGCGAGGGCAGCCGGCTCGATCACCGGACCGACATCGTTCATCACCAGCCTCACGATCGGTGTTTCGGGTTGCGCTGCCATCACCATGCCCAGCAGCCCGCCCATCGAAGTCCCGACCCAGGACACGCGGTCAGCATGCGCATGGGCGAGCATCGCGGTCAAAGCGGTCAGATAAGCGGGGAAAGCGTAGTCATTGGGATCACGCAGCCATTCGCTTTCGCCGCGCCCGGGCATATCAGGGCAGAGAATGCGAAAACGATCGGCAAGCGCCGAAGCAAGTGTGTCGAAGTCGCGGCCGTTGCGCGTCAGGCCGTGCACGCATACGAGTACGTTGCCGTTGTCGGCTTCGCCCCATTCGCGATACGCCACGCGGTGAAAGCCGTGCAGGCTCAAGCTTCGGAAGTTATGTTCTCGCGGATTTGCCATTTGCATTTGCCTTCGACAACCGATGTCGCCGTCTCGCGGACATCGTCAAGGAAAAGAGGAGATGCGTCAACGCAGCAGCTCTGACGGAAAAAGTGGCAGAAATCCCGCCGTTTCACCGTTTAGGAAAGCGGCGATCTCGTCGCTTCGAGCAAGCGCGTCGGCGTAGCCAAGCGCCAGCAGCGCACGGCAATAGCTACGATCGAAGAGCAGATAGGAGAGCAGACTCGCACCGGTGCCCTCGGTGCTGCCCAACCCGCGCAACAGATAGCGCACGCCCGTAGGCAGACGATCTTTGTAGTCGATCGCAATCTGGCCGAGATCACGTGTCGGCACGATGACCATCGCGTCGACGCGCGAGAATTCCGGGTGTTGCAACTGGCGCTCGGCCGGGACGAGATTCAACACCTGGTTCATACGCTGCATGCGCTCCAGATCCGCGCCGAGATTGTCCAGAAAGATGCTCGACAAGGCGTGACCTGCAACCTGGGCGAATGAAGGATAGCGCGGAGTTCGCGCTTTCGAAGAAAGAGGTGGCTGCTGCCCGGCGAATTGGCCGACGGCAATGACCAGGATGCGGCGGGCGCCCAGGTGCAACGCGGCTGAAAGAGGTGCAATCTGACGCATCGAGCCGTCGGCATAGTATTCGCCGTCGAGTCGAACGGCAGGAAAGATGAATGGAATCGCCGTCGACGCGAGCAGGTGCTCAAGCTTAAGGGTTGCGCGCTCGCCACGGCGGCGCGTGCGCCGCCACGCCGAAACGGAAGCTGCGCCGTCGAAAAAACTGACCGCGTGCCCGGTGGTGTAGCTGGTGGCGTTGATAGCGAGCGCGTGCAGGCGACCTTCGGCAATGCGCTGCGGCACGAGCGCGAGATCCAGCTCGCGCCTGAGCAGGCGCCCCAAAGGCGCGTTGTCGAGCATCGATGCCGCTCGCTGCGGGCCGCGGCCACCGCCCAGCACCGCGGCGAGCCAGCGCATGCCGTGCGTTGAAACGGTAGCCAAATCGGCTCGATACACTTTAGTCACTTCGATGTTGCGCCACAGCCGGGTGAGGCGAGCCACTCCGCGACGAAAGCCATCGGCATGCATCGCCAGCGTCGCCGCGTTGATGGCGCCGGCCGATGTGCCGGAGATTACCGGGAACGGGGAGGGATTCGTCTTACCAAGGATTTTGGCGACGCCGCGCAGCACGCCGATCTGGTAGGCGGCTCGGGCGCCACCGCCAGATAGCACCACTCCGGTGTGATAGCTGGCCGCTGCCAGGGCCGTCCGCGCTTCAGGCGCCACGCAGCGTGCGTTCGAGGATAAGCAGCATGGCCGCGGTGGCGCCCCAGATGTAGCGCTCGCCGTAGGGAATCGCGTAGTAGTCCCGGCGTATGTCTCCGAGCATGCGGAAGTGCCGTTGCTGGTTGGCGGGCTCCATCAGGAAAGCGAGCGGGACTTCGAATACGTCGGCGACCTCGACCGGGTCGGGCTTGACCACAAACGGCGGCTCGACCCAACCGACTACGGGCGTCACGCGGTAGCCGGTCACTGTCTCGTATTCGGAGAGCTGGCCAAGCAGGCTCACGCGATCGCGTGGCAGTCCGATTTCTTCTTCAGCCTCGCGCAGCGCCGCGATTGCCGCGTCGCGGTCCTCAGGTTCGACGCGTCCGCCCGGGAAGCTGATCTGTCCCGGATGATCGGGCAGGTCAGCGCTGCGCTGGGTTAGCAGCACGGTGAGCCCCTCAGATCGATTGACCAGAGGCACCAGTACGGCCGCCGCCATTGCAGCCCCCTCGCGACCCGGCAACCGGAAACCGTCCGATAGATTGCGCGCTGATTCCGGTGCGGGACGCGCCAGCCTTTCGGCGAGCCATTCGCGCTGAGCGGAGGGAGACAGACCGAACAACGGCAGATTCATGGCGGGCAATCGCCGCGACTGTTCGGCGGCTCCGGGATCATACCGCAGCCGGCTTGCGACACGCCTACGTTGCTACGCAGTGCATCGCTCCGTATAGCGAGTCCGCTGGTCAGTTAGTTGCCAGCAGGGTACGGTTGACCGACCTCTGCGAACGCCCAATACTCAAAGGCTACGCGACTTCAAGCAGCATCGCGCTCTGCTACAAGCGGTACAAACTGGAGTATTGGAGATTCGGTTATGCGCCTGCAATCCAAAGTCGCCCTGATCACGGGCGCAGCACAAGGCATCGGCGCCGCCTGCGCGCGCCGCTTCGCTCAGGAGGGTGCAGGGATCGTACTGGTCGATCTTAACGAAGACAAGGGTTTGCCATTGGCTCGGGCGCTGGGTGATGAAGGCTACCCGGCACAGTTTGTGCGCGCCGACGTTTCGAGCAAATCCGACGTCGACGCGGCGGTCGCGGCAACGGTCGCGCGCTTCGGGCGAATCGACATCCTCGTGAACAACGCCGGCATTACCCATGCCGCAGAATTTCTCGACCTCGAGGAAAAGGACTTCGATCGCGTCATTGCAGTCAACTTGAAGTCGATGTTCCTCATGAGCCAGGCGGTCGCACGATTGATGATCAAGCAATCGTGGCCGGACAAGAGCGGAGGTTCGATCGTCAACATGTCATCGGTCAACGCGGTGCTGGCGATTCCTAGTCAGGTTCCGTACGTGATCTCCAAGGGTGGAATCAATCAGTTGACCAAGGTGTCGGCGCTCGCGCTCGCTCCCTATCGCATCCGCGTCAATGCGATCGGTCCTGGAACGATCCTGACCGAGCTCGCCCGGGCTGCGGTGCTCAACAACGAAGAATCGCGGCGGAAGATACTCTCTCGTTCTCCGCTGGGGCGTTGCGGCGAGCCCGAAGAGGTCGCCGCGGTCGCTGCGTTTCTAGCCAGCGACGACGCTTCTTACCTCACGGGGCAGACGATTTATCCGGACGGCGGGCGACTGGCGTTGAACTACACCGTGCCGGTTACCGAGTGAAACGTGCGCGGGCGCAGGCAGGCAGGACGCCCGCGAACGATCGAACGAGGTCAGGCGAGGAGTTTCACTCCCGCCAGCGCCAGCGTCGCCATCAACATCAGCCGCAACGCTCGGATCGGCACGCGCCGCGACGCCAGACTACCCAGGACGATCCCTGGCAAGCCACCGCAGAGAAGCGCCAGTAACAGCCCGCCGTCGATGGTCCCCAGCCACGCGTGGCCCGCGGTGGCAACAGCGGTCAGCGGGACCGCGTGAGCGATGTCGCTGCCCGCAATCTCGGCGGGCTCGAGCTCGGGGTAAAGCAAAGCAAGGCACGCCGCACCGATCGCTCCGGCGCCGAGTGAGGTGAGAGCGACCGCTACCCCGATCACCGCACCGACTAGAACGGTGATTGCGGGCCGATGGTGGCGAATAACCGAGAGCCTGTCGCTACGGGCGCCCCAACGTCGCAGAGGATCGCGCAACACCAGCATTCCGATGCTCAACAGAAGCGCCGCGCCGACGCATTCGCGAATGAGGTGATTCAACTGCTGCGACGACATGTGCGCGGCGGCGATCAGCACGAGCGTCGTGATCGCCGCAGGCACGCTGCCGGCAGCAAACAGGACGACGATCCGGGTGGCGATGTTGCGCGCGGAGCGGTGCGCAATGCTGCCGGCGGTCTTGGTCACGGCGGCACAAGCGAGATCGGTTCCGACGGCGACCGGCGCCGGTACCCCGAAGACGGTGATCAGAAGCGGCGTCATGATCGAGCCGCCGCCGACTCCCGTGAGACCCACGATCAGGGCGACGCCGAACCCGACCAAGGCGAGGATTCCGAAATCGATCACTTGGCACCGCTCACGACCGACGCAAGAAGGGGCATCGAGTGGTCGGCCTCAGATGCGGCCGCCACGAACTGGGCGCCGATCAGGATCACCGCCGGTCCGGTGAGGGTCTCTCCGGCGGCATTGGGCAACTCTGCGAGCGTAGTAAAGATGGTGCGCGATTGCGCAAGCGATGCGTTCTCTACCATTGCGACCGGCATCGAGCCGGACATTCCTGCAGCGTGCAGCGCATCAGCGATCTGGCGCGCCTGACCCACACCCATGTAAATCGCCCCGCTGTCGCTCGCGGCGATGCTCTTGGCCCAGTCGCTTGGCCGTGCCCCATCGCCGACCCGCGGCGTCACCAAGCACAGGCTGCGTGCGAACCCGCGCTGCGTCAGCGCAATACCCAGCGCCGCGCTGGCAGCCAGCGCGGCGGTCACTCCGGGCACGACTTCGTAGCGAACGCCAGCTGCCTGCAGCGCGTCGATCTCTTCCTGAGCGCGGCCGAAGAGCATCGGATCGCCGCCTTTGAGGCGCACCACCGTCGCATATTTGGCGGCGGCATCGATCAGGCGTTTGTTGATGAATTTCTGCGCCGTCGAATGCCTGCCGCAACGCTTGCCCACCGCAATCTTCTCGGCGCGAGCGGCAAGGGCAAGTGTTTCGGGATGCACCAGCGCGTCGTGGAACACCACGTCTGCACGCTCGAGCAGGTGTGCCGCGCGCAACGTGAGCAGGTCTGGTGCACCTGGACCGGCACCGACGAGATAGACCGTGCCTGTCGGTTTTCCCAAGGCCTCGCTCGGCTTGCTCATTGCATCAGCCCCGCAGCCACCGTGTTGTTGGTCGCCTCGTCGATGACGATGAAGCTTCCGGTAACATTGTTCTCGACATAGCGGTCGGCGAACACCGGTTGAGCCAGCGTAATCGATACACGGCCGATGTCATTCATATGCAGTGCTGCCGGTGCGGGCTCGCGTTGCTGCGTCGTTACATTCCACAGATGGTCGATGCGATCGATTCTTGCGCGCACTTCGCGCGTGGTGTGCCGCAGCAGGTATTTGCGGCCCGGATCGAGCGGCGTCTCGTCGAGCCAGCAAAGGCTTGCGTCGAGCAGACGCGAAGGCGAGGGCGCCTGGTCGCGGTGCACGATCATGTCGCCTCGCGAGACGTCGATCTCGTCTTCGAGCTCCAGCGTGACGGCCGAATGCAACGCAGCGCTCGTCTGTTCACGCTCGAAAGTGCGGATCGCAGTCACGCGTGTCGCGAGCCCTCTGGGCAGCACAGTGACCACATCGCCGAGCGCGACCGATCCCGACTCGACACGCCCCATGTATCCGCGCCGACGTGCTCCCTTGGGGCGCGCCACGTATTGAACGGGAAACCGGAAAGGTGCGCTTTCCAACATATTCGCTACTTCCGCCGTTTCCAGGATCTGCAGCAGCGTCGGTCCCTCGTACCAGGGCAGGTTATCGCCCCGATCGACGATCATGTCTCCTTCGAGCGCAGAGATCGGAACGAATCGCACATCGGCGATCCCGGAGCGCTCGGCGAAGCCAAGGAAGTCGTCGACGATCTTGGCGAAGGCGTCTGCGCTGTAGCCGATCAGGTCCATTTTGTTGACGGCGACGACCAGGTGCGGAATGCCAAGCAGATGGGCAAGGGTTGCGTGGCGTCGCGTTTGCATCACAACACCATGGCGCACGTCGACCAGAAGGATCGCCAAATGCGCGGTACTGGCGGCGGTGACCATGTTGCGCGTGTACTGCGCATGTCCCGGCGCATCGGCAATGATGAACTTGCGCAGCCCCGTCGCGAAATAGCGGTACGCGACGTCGATGGTGATGCCTTGCTCGCGCTCGGCGACCAGTCCGTCGGTCAGCAGCGACAAGTCGAGCGCCTGTCCGCGACGCAGCGAAGTGCGTGCGATCGCCGCGAGCTGATCAGCCAGGATCGCCTTGGTGTCGTAGAGCAGCCGCCCGATGAGGGTGCTCTTGCCGTCATCGACGCTGCCCGCGGTGAGAAATCGCAGCACTCCGTGGTCGACCACCTCGACGCCTTCGATCGCCGACATCAGAAGTAGCCTTCCTTCTTGCGCAGCTCCATCGCCGCCTCGGCGGTCTGATCGTCGAGCCGCGTCGCGCCGCGTTCGGTGATGCTCGCCGCAGCGGTCTCGGCGATGATCGCCTCGATGGTCGTTGCGCGGGAGGCCACCGGCGCCGTGCACGTGATATCCCCAACGGTGCGGAACCGCACCGACAGCTTCTCGACGTGCTCGCCATCTCGCGGCTGAGTCAGCTCGGTCACCGGCACCAGCGCCGTGCCGCGGCGAACCACTGGACGCAGGTGCGCGAGATAGATCGACGGCACCTCCAGCCGCTCGCGCGCGATGTATTGCCAGATGTCGAGCTCGGTCCAATTGCTGATAGGAAACACGCGCACGTGCTCGCCCGGTCCGACCCGTGCGTTGTACAGATTCCACAGCTCGGGGCGCTGGCTCTTAGGGTCCCATTGGCCGAAGGAGTCGCGGAAGGAGAAGACACGCTCCTTGGCGCGCGCTTTTTCCTCGTCGCGGCGCGCGCCACCGATGCAGGCGTCGAAGCCGAACTCGGCGATGGCGTCGAGCAGCGTCACCGACTGATGACGGTTGCGGCTCTCGGCGGGATCACGCAGCACGACACGACCGGCGGCGATCGAACTCTCGACCGAACGCACGATCAGGCGCTCGCCCAGCTCGGCCGCGCGGCGGTCCCGAAAATCAGTGACCTCGGGAAAATTGTGTCCAGTGTCGATGTGCAGCAGCGGAAAGGGAAAGGCGCTCGGGCGAAACGCTTTCTCGGCGAGGCGCAATAGCACCAGCGAATCCTTGCCGCCCGAGAAGAGCAGGGCAGGGTTGCGGCACTGCCCTGCCACCTCGCGCAGGATGTGAATCGCCTCGGATTCGAGCCATCCAAGGTGATCGGCGTCGGGGGCGCGCCGGGCGCGCAGCGTTCGCTCCGGGCCGCGAGTCTCTTCCGACGCCGCCAACGCCTCGGTCATGCGTGCGATGCCCCGGTCTCGACCCGCACGGCGACTTCGATCGGGCGTCGGTGCAACCCGCACTCCTTGTGCTCGGGGTTTTCCCACCACCAGCGGCCAGCTCGGATGTCTTCGCCCGGCTCGACGGCACGCGTACACGGGGCGCAACCAATGCTCGAGTAGCCGCGATCGTGCAGTGGGTTGTAAGGGACGCGCCGCGCGCGAATGTAGCGCCAGACGTCGGCGTCGCTCCAGTCGACCAGCGGATTGAACTTAGGGAGCCCGTGCACCGCGTCGTGTTCTTCCATCGCGACGTCTTGCCGGGTGATTCCCTGCGCACGGCGCAGCCCCGTAATCCACGCACGCTTGCCGGTTAGCGCACGCGACAGCGGCTCGGTCTTCCGGATGGCGCAGCAGCGCTGGCGAAGCTCGACCGATCGATAGAAGGCGTTCACCCCATGCTCGCGGACGTAACCCTCCAGCGTGCGACCATCGGGATAATAGACTTCGATGGCCAGATCGTAGTGCTCGCACACGCGCTCCATCAGCGCGTAGGTCTCGCTCGGCAGACGGCCGGTATCGAGCGTAAAGATGCCGATCGGCAGCGCGTTGCGCGCAATCAAGTCAGTGAGCACCATGTCCTCGGCACCAAGGCTGCTCGCCAGCGCAACGGGCGCGTGCGAGAGGACGATGCGATGGAGGAGGGTGAGCGCCTCCCGCGCTCGGTGATCGAAGCTCATCGGCGGCCCGGCTGGCCGGGCGAAGAAGCGTCGCCCTCTCCGATCCCGCGGCGGCGGAATAGCGGCAGCGGCTGCGTTGCCGTCGCCTGATAGTTGTCGCTGAAGTCGCTCAACCCCGTCAACGCCTGATTGGCGTCGCGATCGGAACGAATGGCAAAGGCGTTGAAACCGCATGCCTGCAAGTAGTAAAGCTGGTCGCGCAAGACATCGCCGACGGCGCGCAGCTCGCCCAGGAAGTGGTATTTCTCGCGCAGGAGCCGCGCGGTCGAGTAGCCGCGACCGTCGGTGAACTGCGGGAAGTCGACCGCAATCAGCGGCAAGCGATGGACATCGCGCGCAAGCGCGTCGGGGTCATCGGTCGGCGCCAACCATACGCCCACCTCGCCGCGTGCAGCGAGAGCGTCACGTTGCTGCTGCCACAGCGCGAGCGGCACGATGACCGGTGCCGCCGCAGGCAAATCGTCGAGGCTCGCCGCGTCGCGAAGCAGCGTCCACGCGTCATCGACAACGACGCGATCCTTAATGAGCTTCGGCATAGACGCGCTCCTTGAATGGCTCCAATCCCAACCGGCGCACGGTATCGATGAAACGCTCGTCCTCCTGCCGGCGTTCCACGAATACGTCGACCAAACGCTCGATAACATCGGGCATTTCAGCAGCTGCGAATGAGGGGCCGATGACTTTCCCGAGCGACGCGCGCTCTCCCTGGTCACCGCCGATCGACACCTGGTACCACTCTTGGCCGTTCTTATCGACGCCCAGCACGCCGATATTGCCGATGTGATGGTGCCCGCAGGCGTTCATGCAACCGGAGATATTGAGATCGATCTCGCCCAAGTCGTAGAGATAGTCGAGATCGTCAAAACGCCGCTGTATCGACTCGGCGATCGGGATCGACTTGGCGTTGGCGAGCGAGCAGAAATCTCCACCGGGACAGCAGACGATATCCGTCAGCAGCCCGATGTTGGGCGTGGCGAAGCCGAGTGCCTTGAGCTCGCCCCAGAGGGTGAGGAGCTCCGCCTGTCTGACATCGGTGAAGATGAGGTTCTGCTCGTGCGATACGCGCAGCTCGCCGAAGCTGTACGCGTCGGCCAGGTCCGCTACTGCGTCCATCTGGTCTGAGGTCGCATCGCCCGGCGGCACGCCAGTCTTTTTCAGCGACAGCGTGACAACGGCGTAGCCGGGGATCTTGTGCGGGAAGACATTGCGCTTGACCCAATTGGAGAACGCGCGGTTGTCGGCAATCGCGGCGCGGAAGCTCGTGTCCTCTCCCGAAAGATCCTCGTAGGGCGGGGCGTCGAAGAACGAAGCCAACCGCGCGATCTCTTCGTCCGGCACCACACCTGCACCGCCGCGAACTCGCTCCCAGTCCGCTTCGACGTGCTCGCGAAAGGCATCGATCCCCATGTCCTTGACCAGGATCTTGATGCGCGCCTTCCACTTGTTGTCTCGCCGCCCGAAGCGGTTGTACATGCGCATGATGGCGTCGAGATAGTTGAGAATCTCGCCGCGGGGCAGGAATTCGCGGATGACGTGGCCGATAATCGGCGTCCGGCCGAGGCCGCCGCCGACCAGCACCCGAAAGCCGACTTCGCCGGCATCGTCGCGCACCGCGTGCACGCCGATGTCATGGATCAGCGTGGCGGCGCGGTCGACAGGCGAACCGGACACGCCGATCTTGAACTTGCGGGGCAAGTAGGCAAATTCAGGGTGAAACGTCGACCACTGGCGTAGCAGCTCGCAGTACGGCCGGGGATCCACGATCTCGTCGCCGGCGACTCCAGCGAAATGATCGGTTGTGATATTGCGCACGCAGTTGCCGCTGGTCTGGATGGCGTGCATCTGCACTCGCGCAAGCTCTTCCAGAATATCGGGCACATCTTCCAGCCGCGGCCAGTTGAACTGCAGGTTCTGGCGCGTGGTGAAGTGTCCATAGCCTCTGTCATACTTGCGACCGATATGCGCCAGGGTGCGCAACTGCGCGGACGAAAGCAGCCCGTAGGGAATGGCGATGCGCAGCATCGGCGCGTACTTCTGTATGTACAGGCCGTTCTGGAGCCGTAGCGGGCGAAACTCGTCCTCCGTCACCTCACCCGCCAAAAAACGGCGTGTCTGGTCCCTGAACTGGACAACCCGTTCATTGATAAAGCGCTGGTCGTATTGGTCGTAGCGGTACATGGCAGCGGATCCTGATGCCGCCAGCGTAGCCGCCGCGCCATATGCGGAGAAGGAATACTTGGCGATTACGTGATAGCTGACTGCTATATGATTGAATCGGCATGAAAACCGCGCTTGTGATCCTGGCACACGGTGCGCGCGACCCGCGATGGGCCGAGCCGTTTGAACGACTGCATGAAATCGTGCAACAGCGCGCGCCTTCGGCCGCAGTGCGCCTGGCGTATCTTGAATCGATGCAGCCGGACCTGACCACGGCCATGGCCGAGCTCATAGGTCAGGGCGCGACTGCAATCCGAGTCGTCCCGATTTTTTTCGGCCAAGGCGGCCATGTGCGTGAGGATCTGCCGAGACTCATCGCCAACCTCGCGCAACAGCATCCCGCGGTTCAGATCGACTGTACGCTACCGGCCGGGGAGGCGCCCGAAGTGATCGAGGCTTTGGCTCAATATTGTCTCGGCGACTTTGATACTTAAGCACTGAACCTGGTAATACGCATTAATTTACATAATATACATTATGCGCAATTACGGGTGGTGGTCATTTCCCGGAGACCGCGCGCCCGAACTGCCGCACTCGGCATTCAGTAACGCACTGCCCGCGTCTGGGTGTGGGACGCGCGGACGCCACCCGGGGAACTACCGCGTGTCTCGGCGTCAAAACCTTGAATCTGGCGCAGTAAGCCTGCCAATCCCGCTGCACTGGCGATTGGGTCGCCATCGATCCGCAATCCCATCGCGGATCGGTTAAATCACCCGAAGGAGAATCCTGTGGCACTTTCTCAAAAGATCAGCGCATTTCTTTGGTTCGACAGCGAAGCCGAGGACGCGGCGAAGTTTTATACCTCGATCTTTCGTAACTCCAGGATCGTCACGACAACCCGGTACACCGAAGCCGGCAAGGAGATCCACAAGCGCCCGCCTGGTTCGGTCATGACCGTTGTCTTCGAACTCGAGGGCCAGGTTTTCACCGCTCTCAATGGTGGGCCGATATTCAAGTTCAACGAATCGATCTCCTTTGTAGTCAGCTGCGACACTCAGCAGGAAATCGATTACTACTGGGAGAAGCTGGGCGCCGGAGGAGATCCCAACGCACGGCAATGTGGCTGGCTCAAGGACAAGTTCGGGCTCTCCTGGCAGGTCGTTCCGAAGATGATCGACGATCTGTTCAGGGACTCCAATTCCGCCGGCGCCCAGCGCGCGATGACGGCGATGATGCAGATGAAAAAACTCGATATCGCCAGGCTCAAGGCCGCCAAGGCTGGGGAAGCTGTGACGGCGACCAGCTAGACGCTGCCTTCGCCCCCAGCTGGTTCGCGGTGAATGGCGAGACCGATCCACGCCAGCACCGAGAAAATTGCGCCGGTGTAGAACGTGAGCGCGGGACCGTAAACGTCCCACAGCCATCCTGCGAGGGCGCTGGCGACAAGCAGCGCGATGCCGCTGACGAGATTGAAAAGTCCGAATGCCGTGCCACGCAAACTGGATGGTGCGGTCTGCGCAACCATCGCCGCGAGCACGCCCTGGGTGAGTCCCATGTGCACGCCCCATATGGCGGTGCCGCCCAGCACCTGGGCAACCGACATTGCGCGAGCAAGAACCATATCGGCCACGATGAGCGCAAGCAAGCCAGCAGAGAGCAGCGCGCGCTGGCGGCCACGATCGGCGAGGATGCCGGCCGGATAAGACACCGCCGCATAGACAATGCTCATGAGCACCATCACCAGCGGGATCCACGCCAGAGGCATCGCGACACTCTGCGCACGCAGAACGAGGAACGCTTCCGAAAAGCGCGCCAGCGTCATGACCGCCGCGACCCCCACGATCCACCAAAAGCGCGCGGACAGTTGCTTGATATCGGCCATGACTATAGGCACAGCCTCCTTTTTGCCGTCCTCGGCACGCTCGGGCTCGCGCACGCCGAAGACGAGCAATGCAACGCAAGCGATCGCGGGAACGACCGCCAGCCAGAACACCGCTCGGAAATTGTCCGAGAACCAGAACATCGCTGCGATCGCTGCTCCGGGTCCCAGTACCGCGCCCACCGTGTCGAGCGTCTGGCGCAGCCCGTAAGCCGCACCGCGCGCATTGCTCGGTGTGATGTCTGCAATCAAAGCGTCTCTCGGTGCGCCGCGAATCCCTTTGCCGATGCGGTCGACGAAGCGGGCGAACATGACCCAGCCGATCGACGTTGCCAGGGGAAAAATGGGCTTGGTCGCAGCGGCGATCCCGTAACCCAGGACCGTGAGCACCTTGCGGTTGCGAAAATAGTCGGAGAAGTATCCGGAGAACACCTTGACGATCAGCGCAGTGGCTTCGGCGACGCCCTCGATGAAGCCGACGGCGAGCATCGAGGTACCCAGGACCGTCGTCAGAAACACCGGAAGCAGGCTGTGGATCAGCTCCGACGACGTGTCCATCAGGAGCGACACGAAGCCGAGAGTCCACACGCCGGCAGGTATCGCACGCCAGCCCGAGCGACCCTCGTCGGATGGCGCCTGACTACTGGGCAAAGTTGAACGCCGCAGTGAGATCGCCGGCTTGAGCGCGCAGGCCGGGTAGCGGCTGCTGCGCGCACGCTGCAAGCGCGTAAGTCGCCGCGAGCAGCGCGGCACGCGCCAACCGCTGCGTCACGGGCGTCCGACCTTGCCTGGAACCGGCGGCTGCCAGAGCTCTACCTTGTTGCCGTCCGGATCGATGAACCAACCGAAGCGACCGTACTCGTGTTCTTCGATCTCTCCCACTACCTGGGCGCCGCCCAAGTGAACCTGGCCAAGCGCGCCATCGAGATCGTCGACGACCAGATTGAACATGAATTCACGCTGCGCCGGCGAGAAGTAGTCGGTATCCGCCGGAAAGGGGCTAAACACGGAGAAGCCATTCGGAGGCATCGCCGAAGGCTGGAATTCCACCGATGATTTGCCGTCACCGATGCCCAACCATTGCGAATACCAGGCGAGCAACTTTTCCGGATTCGGCGACTTGAAAAAAAGCCCGCCCAGGCCCACGACCTTCGCCATGCGCAACCTTTAGCCGAGTTTAAGTTCGGTACGTATGGTGCCGGCGCGCTCATGACGCGCCGTCAAAGTAACGCGGTCCCCCGCCCTGCCCCGCACCACCCACTCCATCTTCGCACGGTCGTCAGTGACGTGGTAGTCGGGCCAGAAGGAGATACCGGTGTGCTTGTACGCCTTGCCTTCGAGCTGACCGAGGTCCTCACGCCGCTTGCCGCTGACCAGCTCGGCGCCATCGTAGACGCCAATTTCGGCAATAACGCCGCGAACAACTTTGCGCTCAAGCGCCCGTTTGCTCACGTAACTCGGAAGCCAGCCGCTGTTCTGCACCACAAGGCGCACTTTCCAGGTGTCGCCGGCGACTCTTTCCGCAGAAGCGTCGACGAGTTCGAGCTTGGGCGACAGCAGCGCTTGCCACAGCAGCCATTTGGGAAAGCGCTCGAGCTCGCGCTCCAGGAACTTCAGCGGCGGATTGCCGAAAGCGTGAAAGCGGTTCCAACCTCCGATCTCGACGGGCCCGAGCTGCGGATGCTCGAAGGGCTTCCACGGAATGTGTGCGGCGCCGCCGAGTTTCTCTTCGCTCCAGCGGAAAATCTTGAGGTCGTCTTCGATGGGATGGTCGCGGAACCACTCGATGTACAGATACTTTTCGATGCCTGCTTCGCGCATCGGGCTCCAGATCTCGACCACCCAGCTGAACATTCCCAAGTGATCGTAGATCCAGTCGAAGGCTCCGCCGATCACCTGCTTCGGGTGATAGCGGAACTCGTGATACACGGAAATGTTCGGGTATCCGGTGAGCTCGGTGCCCTTCTTGCCTACTCTCTTGTAGTGCCAGAGGTCCTCCGCGTGCATCTCGTCATCGGACTGGTGGTCGAACGGCCGCAACAACACACCAGCCCAGGTGTGAAATGCGACTCCACCAGAGATGTTGGGATGCTTGATGATGAAGTCCGCCACCGCGCGTACTTCCGGTTCGGAGGTCGGATACGGCCCGGCGCCTAGCTGCTCGTATTCCTGGCGCCAATTACCTGGGAAGTTGCGATTTAGATCAAGGCCTTCTCTGATTTTCTTCACCTTCAACGTGAAGCCGTCGTAACCTTCCAGCCGACCTTCCGGAATGATGCGGTAGTACGTTCCTCCGACCTCGGTCGGCTCGCGACGGATCATCAGGCGCGGCTGATCCGGGTGCGATTTCCATAACCCGTTGGGATCGCGGATGCGCATCTGCAGGATGCGTCCATCGCCGTCGATGTCTTCGACCGTGAGCCCCTCGATCTGGTCTTCATCATAGGGATACGGCCGCGTGCTCGAACGCACCCATTTCGGCTTGTCGGCCAGCGCCCATTCGGCGCCATCCGGATTGATGCGCGGACAGATGTAGATAGCTCGCGTGTCGAGCGCACGGGTGACGTCGGGATCGCGACCGTAACCGGTCACGAGGTAGTTCAGGAAATGCAGCGCTGCCGCCGATGCAGCGACCTCGGTCGAATGGATGTTGCCGTCGACCCAGAACGCGGGTTTTTCCAGCGCCGACCCGGTCTCGTTGTTGGTCACGGTGGCGAGCCATATGTCGCGACCCTCATGGCTCTTGCCAATCGCTTCTAGCGAGACCAGCCGCGGGTGTTCCGCGGCAAAGGACTTCAGGACATCGGTCAGCTCGGCGTAGCGATAAAAGCGATCGAAGTGAACGGCGGGCATCGTCGGAAGGATTGCGGGCAAAGCGCGGAGTGTGGCCGCGACTCTCGGTCAGAGTCAACTTTGCAGCGCACGATCAGATCCCCGCGTACCACTCGTAGCCCTGATCTTCCCAATATCCGCCCATGCCGCCGGCGATCTTGTCGAAGCTTTCGACCAGCTCGATGCGCATTACGTACTTGGCGTGCTTGTAGCCGAGCTGGCGCTCGACACGCAGCCGCACCGGCGCACCGTTCTTGATGGGTAAGGCGCGGTCGTTCAAGTCGTAGGCGAGGATCGTCTGGACGTGGTGGGCATCGTCCATGTCGATGCTCTCGTAGTAGAACCCCGTGCCGTCCGCCTCCATGGGGTCGGCGCAGTGGAACACGACATAGCGCGCCTGCGGCTTGGCTCCTACGGCATCGAGCAGCGCAGAGAACTTTGCGCCCTTCCACTTTCCAATGGCGCTCCAGCCTTCGACGCAGTCGTGGCGCGTGACCTGGGTGCGGCTGGGCAATGCGCGCAACTCGGCAAGAGAAAACGCCCTCGGATTGTCGATCAGGCCACTGACCTCGAGGCGGTAGTCGGCAAAGCCGCCGGCTGCGAGCGCCTGGTATCGCGCGTTGTTCGGCGATGCCGTGCCGTTGCTGCGGAACTCTGGCGACAGATCCGATTCGTTGAACTCCTGTGCCATCGATCGGCGGCCACCGAGCAAACGCTGCGCTGCGCGGTTGACGTCTTCTCCGGTGGCGAGAACCTTGGGAAACCATTCGCTGCGCGACAAGCTATCGCAGCCTGCGAGAAGAACCGTCCCAAACGCCGCGGCGGCGCGGCCAAAAAATCGGCGCCTGGAGAGGCTACTTCTTGTCAGCATGGCTTCCTCCTTGGTCGATGCGGAAGCGCCCGGTGATCATCGAGCGCATATGGTTCCAGAAACCGCTGATGATCACTTCGAAGACGTGAATGAGCACGAACAACACCAGAAGCCAAGCAACGATGAAATGAATCGTCCGCGCCGATTGGCGCCCGCCGAAGACATCGACCCAGCCGGGGATAAGTGCATCGAGCCCGGGCGACATGGCCATGCCCATCAGAATCGTCAACGGCAGGAGGACAAAGATGACGGTAAGATAGGTGAGCTTTTGCAAAACGTTGTAGCGCTTCGCCGCTTCACCGGTCGGGTGCTTGAAGCGCAGATGGTCGACGATGGACTGTCCGATCGAGCGCAGATCGAGCCTTGTCGGGGCAAGATCGCGTGAAAGATGTCGACTCGCGATCGAATACGCAACATAGCAAAGCCCGTTGATCACGAATACCCACGCGAAAAAGAAATGCCATCGGCGCGCCATGGCCAGCCAGCGGTAACTGGGAACCATCAGCCATGAAGGAAACGCACTGACCGTGAGTTCTTTATCGGGTCCCCTGGTCACGCCAAGCCATCCTGTTGTGACGAGGTCATGTCCGAAGAGCCGTGTTACGCCGACCAGATTGCCCATCGCATCCTGGGTCGCTCCGATCTCGACAACAGGCGGCCGACCTTCATAGGAGGACTTGCCCCAATTGAGCGCAGGATGCGCACCGAAAATGTTGAGGCCGGTCATGAACAGAATCATCAGCGCGATCACATTGATCCAGTGCATGATGCGCACCGGCACTGTGTGCCGGAAGTAAAGGCCGGCATCGCGACTGCGCACGGCTGCGACTTCGGACATCTTGTCTCCTTGAACCTTGGTTGGTCGGTATCGAGTCTTATCTCTAGAGCGTGCCCAGTCTAGCCTCGACACGGGACCCGGCCAAAACGATCGGACCGCGTGTCGGAGCTGTTAGACACGAAGATGCTTCGGTCCGCTCACGAAGGCATTGTCGCGTTCGAAGAAGCGCAGCTTACGGTGCGCTTCACGGGTGATGCCGATGCGCACGCTGCGTCCAATTGTGACAGCTTGGTTGTCCCCATCCGCAAGCCATAACGGCCCGGCTGCGCACAGGTCGATGCCGTCCAGGCTCCGGTCGATGTCAAGCGCCGCGGCCAGCCTGCCGGGGCCGCGAGCCAGGTCAACCTCGCGATCTGTACCGCGCAAGCGGCGCATGGTGTCCAGCCCTGTCAACGGCTCCAGCGCACGCAGCAGCGCGCCCGCGCCGATTCCGAGGCGCTCTCCGCTCACGTTGAGGGCGTACCAACAGCCGTAGATGAAATAGACGTAGGCATGTCCGCGCTCAAGGAAGAGCGATCGATTTCGCGGCGTCTCACCGCGGAAAGCGTGCGCGGCCGCGTCACCGACTACATACGCCTCCGTTTCGACGATGCGCCCGGCGAGCCTGGCCTCGGGGCGCTCTCGCACGAGAATTTTGCCGATCAGGAAGCGTGCGAGTGCTGTGGTGTCGACGGGCAGCTCGCGGCGGCGGAGACGCCGCAGGGGTGGATTCAGTGGTTGCTGCAGTGAGGCCATCCGCCCTAGGTCGCTCGGCGCCGAGGACAAAGGATACCGCGGTGGTGACTGTGCGACCCCCATGTCGACTTGCGGTCAGTGCTCCAAGCGTTGCGGTTATGTACTACAGATCGGATCTCCTCGCACGATGACTATGCCTTTGTGACTTGGTTCATCGGCTGCTTTCGCTCGGACAAACGGAAGCTATGACAAATTCGCTCAGGTGTACTCCGTCCACGCCTGCACTACACAAAGCGCGCTGCGTTCCGTCCGAACCACCAGAAATGTTGCGCGGCGTAGATGATGCCGTAAGGAATATTTTTATTGCCGTCAGACATAAGAAAGATAATTGTCGTATCATCCGCCCGTCCCGCTCCAGTTGGAATGCCTTGATTTTTGTGCTGAGTATTCACGTTGACATGGCATTTCAACAGGAGCAAAAAGACGGCGAGTCGAAGCGTACGATTTGTTTCGTACCGCGCGACGTACGTCCGGCGGAATAGGTCGGGCGCGATCGAAGTAATCGGGAAATTGACTTTGGCAAGGGGACTCAAATGAATGGTCTGCGGAAAATAAGCTACTTCGTGTTGGGGATTTCGGGAGGGTCCATGAATACCTTACGCAAGTTGTTCTGCGTGTTAACGGCGGTCGTGCTCGCGGCGTTCGCGTTGCCGAGTAGCGCTGCCGACAAGCTTTTCAGCGTGAACATAAGCGTTACCGGCCCGGACGGTAAGGACACCAGCGGCGTCATCGTGCCTGGCAAGACGTCGATGGTCTTGGTGGACTTCACCAACAGAACGCCTTTGGGCACCACCAATTCCGTGATCAATCAGGTTCAAGTCACGTTTCCTCTGCCGGGCGATCTGGGTCTGCTGTACAACAACATGACTGCACTGTCGAAGACGGTGAACAATGGATCGTGTCCGGCTGCCCCTGCGCCTTCGCCGAACGATCCGGCGCCATCGCACAACACGTCGATCAATCTCAACAACATCACGGGCGTAAAGATAGGTGGCCATTATTGCCTCTACTTGGAGGTGCAGAGCGGCGATAGCACGTGCACCACGACGACTTGGCAAACCTATGCGGGCACCGGTGGCGGGAACGGAACGCCGTTCCTGGACTACACCACAAGGGACCCCAGTGGAGTCTCGATTGGGCTAACGGCGGACGGGTGCGACGGTACTCTCGATTGCGGTCAGAACGCCGGAGCGGTAACGCGCGGAGCGAATTGGGGGAATCAGACTGGCACCTGCACCGCCAAGATCGACTACGACTTCAACTTCGACCCGACCGGTCAGAGCGCTACAAGCTTCATCACGCTTAAGAACGGTCAGAACTTCACGGTCGAGTATTCGCTGCTCTGGAATAAGGTGCTTCTCTCCAGCGTTGACGACGACGGCGACGGGGTCCCGGACTTTCATCCGCTGGTGTCGTATCAAATTGCCAATCCGGTCCAGAACTACCCGAATAATTTCGACTACGTCCCGGCTCCGGCGTGCCTGAGCGGCCCGGATATCTTGGCCCAGGGCTTTGACCCGAATGCGGTCATGCCAATGTTCCCGAACGTTTTTCCTTACAACAAACCCGATGTTCCCGGCGGACCCAATGTTCCCGCGCAGTACAAGACCGGGGTGCAGGCGAAGATGTGCCTCGCGCAGCTCGGATGGGTGTCACTCCCTGGCGGGTACGTTCAGGAAAAGGCGGTAGTAATCGACCAGAGCGACAGCTTTACATGGCCGTAACCGCGTCTAGAGCATCGTCATGATCCGAAGCGGCCCCGCGGGGCCGCTTTGTTTTTCCGGACCTACCGGGCCTACTGGGACGGCCTCGGCACCGGCGGGACGGCGCGGACCTTCCGGCTCGCGAGGAGCGACCGGCTCTCATCCACCATCTCGAGCGGCGGTTCGACGCCTTCGAGCCGATCGAGCTCGATCAGCGAGAGCGATGTGAGCGCCACCTCGAACAAGTCCTGTCGCTCCTTGGCCGCTGCAAGGCTCGCCTCCAAGGCCTCACGCGCCCCCCACAAGTCGCCCTGCAGCAGCAGAGCATGACCCCGGATGCGCTCTAGCAATGGGACAACCTTCGCGACGCCAGTCGAGGTGCTTGCACGGCTCAGCAACCCAGCTACGAGCTCCAATCCCGCGTCGACATTCCCCACGGCAACGTGACACTCCGCGACGCGGGCCTCGATCTGCGGGATCTCCTCCTGGGCGCCGACGCGTTCGAAGTTCGACTTCGCCTCATCGAGGCGGCGGAGAGCTTCCTCGCACCGTCCGAGGCGCACAGATACCCGACCGAGATAAAAAAGGCAGGCACCCAGGAAGAAGTAGTACTCGGAGGCCTTCCACAGTGGTAGCGTCTCCAGCAGTGTCGCTTCGGCTTCCGCCCACTCGCCGCGATCGATCATGATGTCCGCCATATTGATGCGCGTACCGGCCGCGAAGAGCGTGTTGCCGACCTTCAAGGCCGCCTGGCGACCGCGTTCCCAGTAGGCCAGAGCCTCATCCCAACGACCCTCCCAATGGCACATAGTGCCGAGGTTGCCTAGCTGCTCGGACTGCTTTACCACATTGCCCGCCCGCTCGAACGCCTCCAGCGAGCGCTGCATCAGCGGTACCGCTTCGGGCTTTTTAAGTTCGCCGCTGACCCTGCCCATCACGAAGTATGCCTGTCCAGCCGAGTCAGGGTCTCCCGCCGCCTCCGCCTCGGTGGCTGCCTGCTCGGCTGCCTCGAAGGCCTCGGTCCAACGCCCTTCCAATTGCAGTAGGGTTGCTTGCCACGCGCTCGCCCGTGCGTACTCGCGCGCCGCATCCACGCCCTGCAATTGCTGGAGCATGTCGCGAGCCTGCTTGGTCCAGCGCAGCGCCTGGGCGTATTGACCAACCTTTTGCTCTACGAGAGAGAGCTTGATCAGCAGATCAGCGTCCTTGAGCAGATCACTCGCGACAAGCGGCCGCACAGCGGCGTAAGCTTCGCCGGCTTTGCGGAACTCTGCCGCGCGATACCATGCATCGGCCATCGCCTCGTGCAGATCAGCCAGTTCGCGCTGCCCGAGATCCGGCAGCTTGCGTCCCGCTTCCAGCGCGCGGCCGTACAGCCCCGCAGCTTCGACGTTGGCATAGGCAGCCTCCGCACGCTTTGCCGCCATCGTTGCGTAGCGCCAGGCATGCTGATGCTCGCCCGCTTCGAAGTAATGCAGCGACAGAACGGTCGCAACGTCTTCCGGGTAATCGACCTCCTCTTCGAGCCGCGCGGCCACAATCGAGTGCAATCTCCGCCGCAGCTTGAAGGGAAGGCCTCCGTACGCGGCATCGCGCAATAGCGAGCGCCGGAACCGCAAATAGCCGTCGGGCTCTTCATCGAACAAGTCCGAGATGCGAGCCCACACGGCGGGTGGAGGCGCTGCAAATCCTTCTTCGCCTTCGAACCACTCCACCATGCGCGGATGGAAAGTGAGACCAAACACGGAAGCGTGACGAACGACCGCGCGATCTTCGGGCGACAGCGAATCGATTTGCGCCATCGTCGCCGCTTCGGCCGAATCCGGCAGATCGGCGATCCCGCCCGAATCGACGACTCGCTGCAACAAGTCACGCAGGAACTGCGGGTTGCCGCCGGAGCGCGTGGCCACGACCTCGAGCACGTGCGCGGCGAGCGGAGACTGCTGGGTGGCCAACTGCGCAAGCCGCAGCGTGTCGGGCGGCGCGAGCGGTTTCAGTTCGATGCGAACAACCGTCTCGGCCTCCGGTGCGATGAACCCCTTGGCGCCTTGGCGCGCCACCGCGAACAGCCACGGGTGAGTTCCGATCTTGCGGATCAGAGACGTCAATAGCTCCGCCGACGCCTCGTCCATGTAGTGCGCGTTTTCGATCTCGATCAACTGCGGATTGGGCATGATCGCCGCGAGGAATTGCGCCACCGTTTCGTGCAGCTTCGCCCGCCGGTTGGTCTCGGCGATCATCGCTACTTCGGCCGTGGGCTCGATCTCGAGTCCAAACGGGATGCCGATCAGCGGCCGCCAAGGCATGAGATCCGGCGCCTGCTTCTCGATCTCTTCCTTCAGACGTGTCGCGATCTCCTCTTCCGGGTCATCGCGCCCGAAGTTGAAGTATTCGCGCAGCAACTCTCGCCATACCGCGTACGGCGTGGAAGCTGTGTACGCTTCGCATGTCGCGTGCTGCTTGTTCAATACCGTGGCGGCGTCGCGTAGCGCTTCGAGCAGCCGCGTCTTTCCGATGCCCGAGTCGCCAACCACTTCGATCAGGCGTCCGGCGCCCGAGCGCGCACTGGTGAACGCCTTGCGGATCATTCCGAGCTCCGCGTTGCGCCCGGTGAGCGGCAGCCGCTGCGTCGACACCACGCGCGACTTGGAGCTTTGCGCCTTGCCTACCGACCACGCCTGAATAGGCTCTGCCTTGCCCTTGACGGTGAACGGGTCGAGCTTGGTGGTCTCGAAATGCGTGCTCGAACGATCGAGCACGTCACCGGTCGCATAAATCGCGCGCGGCTCCGCCTTCGCCATCAGCCGCGCGGCCAGATTCACGGCATCGCCCATCACCGTATAGGTGCGCCGATAAAAGGGACCGATGTCGCCCGCGAATACGGCGCCGCGGTGGACGCCGACCGAGATCGGCAGAGGAAGATCGGTGTCGACGATTTTCCTGAGCGCGAGCAGCATGCGTTCTTCGTCGTTGCCGGTGACCTTGGGCGCGCCGGCGGTCAGGATCAGCTTTCCACCGTTCAAATCGATGTCGGACCCGAGGAAGGCAACGCCCTGCTCTTCTGCAGCGCTTTCGATCGAGCTCACCAGGCGATGCAGCGCATCGGATGCCGCGGCCGCACCGCTCTTTTCGATCAGCGCATCGGTCTCTGCAAAACGAATGAACGCGATCGTCACCGGACGATGCTCGGGGGCTGCGTGGCTGCCGAGAACGTGAGTGCGGATCGCCGGCGGCAGGCACTGCGCCAGCGTCTCGAACGGAATGACCGGGCGCGGGCGTAGCGGCAACCTCTCCCAATGATCCGTAGGAAATTCCCGCAGGATGCGCGCGGATGCTCTCGCCTCGTGGACGCAGCCCGACGGAAGCAGTGCAGCAGTTTCGTCGCTCATCAGGATCTCGCCCGCCTGGGCCGAATGCTCGATCTCCACCAGCTGGCTCCATGCAGGACCTGTGGGCAAGAGCTCTAGATGCGAGGTGCCTGCCGCGAAAAAGTGGAATTCGCCCGAATGCACGCCCTGCGTCATTTGCAGCGTCACCTTGGCATCCGGTAATTCGATGCGACCGACTTGATCGAGCTTTTCGCGCATGAGGACGGCAGCTCGCGACGCCCGCGTGGCGTGATTCTCGCCGTCGAACCAGAGCAGCAGCGCGTCGCCGCCAAACTTGAGCAGGCTGGCGCCATTTTCGTAGGCGACGCTAAGTATGGATTCGAAGCTGCCGCCAATCGCATCGGTGATCTGCTCGGCGCCTTCGCGGCCTTTGCGCGCAAGCTGCTCGGAGAGCTGGGTGAATCCAGAGACGTCGACAAACGCGGCGCTTCCCTCCGCTGTCCAGCTTCGTCCGTCGGGATCGTCGATCAGATGTTGCTGCAGCGCGCGGGGTACATACGGCTGCAGGCGCGCGGGACTGGCGGTCGCGGCGGCCGCGGCGGTCGCAGGAATCGACGTCTCGTCGTTCACGGCGCGAGAAGCTTCAACGTTGGCGCTCATGCGCAATTACCGGTCTTGCTGCCAGAGCTTTGCAGAAACCAGCTCGGGAGCAAGCCCCGCCGCGTTATCCGCGGTCGGATTCGAAATAGTATATCTCGTGGCTCGAGCGCGGAATCGAAAGCGATGGGCTGCGCGATACAATAGCCGGCGGTCCATTCGTCCGGAGACACTCTCCACCGGGTGGCTTTGCGACTGACCTTTCAGGGGAACTATGCCGACTCGCGCAGCATTGCTTTTCTGCGTTTGTGTCATGGTGGTGGGCGTCGTGTCCGCTCAAAGCGTTGTCGTTGCGCCACCGCCCCCGCGCGCCGAAGTCGTCCCTGCTGCTCCGGCCCCGAATTGGTACTGGGTCAACGGGCACTGGAACTGGAACGGCGCGCGATACACGTGGATCAAGGGTCATTGGGTAGAGCCGCGCCCGAACCAGGTTTACGTGCAGGGGTACTGGAGGCACGAAGGCGGCCGCTGGGTGTTTCACCCGGGGCGTTGGGAATCGATCCGCGCTCCAATGAGCGTCGCCGCTACGGTTCCAGTGGCGCCTCCGCCGCCGCGAGCCGAGGTGATTTCTCCCGCCCCCGGACCGAGCTATTTCTGGGTGAACGGCCACTGGCGATGGGAGAATGGCGCGCACGTGTGGGTGCGAGGACATTGGGAAGCAAGTCGCCAGTCCGAGATATGGGTCCCGGCGCATTGGATCCAGCGCGGCGCCGGATGGGTCTATGTTGGCGGGCACTGGCAGCCGCGCTAGAGTTCATTTGGACCATTACGCACAGCGAAGGAGACGAGCATATGCTTGCGAGCCTCGGGTCGTACCCGGCGGTGGCGGCGCCGACTATATGTTGTTGTGGACAAGCGTGCTCGAAGGACCGAACGACCTGGGCGACGACTTCAACTTCGTGTATTTCGTTGGACCGCAGGACTTCGCAGGCTATTTCGCGCTCGACGGCGGCGGCGACATTGACAAGATCGATCAGTTATACGACAAGCGCCTAAAATCCGATCCCGATTTCGAGAATGCTGCGCAGGGCGGTCTCACACGCTCCGCGTTTCGCAACTACTACGCATTGAAAGCTTCGACTTCGTACAGCCGCGGCGCGCACGATGAATGGAATATTATTCGCATGGTGAACGAGCGACGACGCTCCGACAACAAGCTCGGCGTTGCCAATCATCTACTAGTGCTGTTCGACGGAAAAATCGCCCCTGCGGCGGCGATGGAGTCGGCGGTCTCTGGAGGTTACGTCGGGAAGTGCGCGCTTAGTCGAGATTCCGAAGTGAGAAGTGAAACAAGACGCTTCATCACCGGCTAGTTCGCGACGCGGCTTTCTCGCCGCTGCGGCGACGCTCGCCACGGCTTCCTTGGCGGGTGGTGCGAACGCCCAACAGTCGACCGCTGCAACGGCTCTTGCCGAGGTATCGGGGACCGAACACTGGACCGTCAAGACCATCGGTCCTGACAAGGTGAAGCTGTTCCTCTGGCACAAGCAGCTCAAAAATCGCTCCACGCTGCCCGCGAGCGATGCGCGCCGGGGCACGATCCTGTTCGTGCATGGCTCTTCGGTCTCGGCAACTCCGGTGTTCGACCTGCAGATTCCGGGAAAGCCCGAAGCCTCGACCATGGACTGGTTCGCTCGGCGCGGCTACGACACTTGGTGCGTCGACTGCGAGGGCTACGGCCACTCCGACAAGTGGCGGGCAATCAATGCCGACGTTGCCTGTGGCGCCGACGATCTTGCCGCTGCGTCGGAGTACATCATGCGATTCAACGCCGGCCGGCCGCTATTGGTCTACGGAGCATCCTCGGGTGCGCTGCGCGCCGGATTGTTCGCTCAGCGGCAGCCTGAGCGCGTACAACGGCTCGCCCTTGACGCGCTGGTATGGACTGGCGAAGGCAGCCCTACGCTTGCCGAGCGCAAGAAGCGGCTGGCCGAATACCGGTCAAGCAACCGACGGCCCATCGATCGCGCCTTCGTGCACAGCATATTCACTCGCGATCATCCCGGCACGAGCGATCTCACCGTCGTCGATGCCTTCGCCGACGCCGTGTTGGCGCTCGACAGCTCGATGCCGAGCGGAACCTACATCGACATGTCGGCCAATCTGCCGGTGATCGACCCGGAGAAGATCAGCGTGCCGACGTTGGTCATGCGCGGCCAGTGGGACGGTATCGCCTCGTTTCAGGACGTGGCGAACTTTTTCGCCAAACTGCCAAATCCGGACAAGCAGTTCATCGCGATGCCAGGCATTGCGCACACCAGTACCCGTTCCAAGAACTGGTCGCTGGTCTATCATCTGCTCGATGCGTATTTCAGCCAGCCGGCGCCGGTCTACGTCGGCTGACAAAGCGGCCTTTGGTTCTCTGCTGTCCGGCCTTGCAGCTGCCCGATGCCCGACCCGCCGCCTGAGGACGATCCGCCTCCAGTGCCTCCGGTTCGCCCAAGCCTCGACGATTGTTGCGGGCAGGGCTGCGATCCGTGCGTATTCGATGTGTACGACGATGCGCTGCAACGCTATCGCGCGGCGGTGAAAGCATGGCGCAAGCGCAATCCTGGTCGCACGATCAGCGATGAGTGATTCCTTTTCGATTGATACTCGCGAACAGCCGCCACTCGACGGCAAGAGTTCGCACTCGGTTGCGCGCCGCGCCATCGGCGCGCTTGCCGAGTTCGTCGCGCAGCATCCGCGCCTGTTCGTTCTGACGGGTGCCGGAATCAGCACCGAATCCGGCATTCCCGGTTACCGAAACGCCGACGGCCAGTGGCAGCGCTCGCCGCCCATTTTTCTGCAGGAATTTCTGGCGAGCGAAGCGGCACGCCGGCGCTACTGGGCAAGGAGCATGGTCGGCTGGCGTGTCGTGGCGAGCGCGAAACCGAACGCTGCTCATCGCGCACTGGCAAGGCTCGAGTCGGAGCAGCGTATCGAGCTCCTGCTGACCCAGAACGTGGATGGCCTGCATCAGAACGCCGGCAGTCGCACCGTCATCGAGCTGCATGGCAACCTTGCGCAGGTCGTGTGCATCGGCTGCAAAGCGCGCCATTCGAGGGAGATGATTCAGAGCGCCCTCGAAGCGCTGAATTCGCGTCGAGGCGACGTCCTGGCGGTTCCCGCTCCCGACGGCGATGCCATTGTCGAGCAAGACGACCTGGCTTCCTTTGTCGTTCCGGAATGCTCCCATTGCGGAGGAAAACTCAAACCCGATGTCGTGTTCTTTGGCGAAGGAGTTCCTCGCGACCGCGTAAACGCGGCGTCGGCGGCGCTGGCGAAAGCCGATGCGATGCTCGTCGTTGGGTCGTCGCTCGCGGTGTACTCGGGCTACCGATTCTGCGAATGGGCCTTCGCTGCAGGCAAACCCATTGCCGCGATCAATCTCGGCCGCACGCGCGCGGATCACCTGCTTTCGCTCAAGATCGAGCGCTCGTGCGCGGAGGCGCTCGGCGCGCTCCTGGCCGCACTCGACTAACCCTGCGTCGTTGTCCTCGGCGCAGCGAGCGTCGCAGCGACTGACTGCAGTTGCGCGGCCTCGTCGCGGGCGATCCCGAGCGCGTCAGATACGTCCCATCCGGAGGGTCGCCGGTCGAACAGTGCGCCGACGAACACGCATGCGGCAAGATAGGAGCCAGCCGCGGTAGGATGGCTTCCGTCTTCGACATAGAGTCGGACGTGAGGCATCTGCCGCATCGCCATCTGCCACGCCGGTCCTACCGGCACAACCGGTGCAGCGATTTCGGCGGCAATGGCCTGGACGGCGCGATTGATCTCGTCCTGCCTTTCCAGCGCCTGCTGCCTCGCCCAGGTGAGATAGAGCACTGTCTGCGCGCCGTGGCGCACGATCTCAGGGTGGAACAGCCTGACGTTTTCGTGATAGCGCTGCGAATTCTTGAACGGCAGCGTGCTCTGCTCCTGAAGCACGACGTAATCCCACGACGCGTGCTCCATGGCGGCTTGCGCCTTGCCTGCGTTCCAATGTCGTTTCAAGCTGGCGCCGCCGGCAACGATCGCCGCGACCTCGACTGGCCTCGGTTCTCCTGCCTCGGCGGCGAGATCGGCGATGAGCCGCGGCAGATTGTTGCGCGAGGTGTAGCTGTTGCCGACGAACAGGATTCGAGTTGCTCCAGCTGTCACGTTCATCGAGGAAGGAGGTTGCGCGAACGGCACTATTGCCGTGGCGCGCGTCGCCAAAGCGCGCCTAGGATGACTTGGCGCCGGTCAGCTTGCGAAAGGCGCTTAAGTGGCGCAGCGTTTCCTGGCGCAGTCCGCGTGCTTCGCAAAGCCGCGCCAAATTGAAATGCGCGTCGGCCATGTCGGGATCGGCCTTGAGCGCGGAACGATACGTCCTCGCCGCTTCCTCCGGGCGTCTTAAGTCTTCTAGCAGCACGCCGAGATTGAACAGCAGTGTCCCGTCGGACCCCCTCGCGGCGAGGCCCCGGCGATACACGGTCTCAGCTTCGCGCAACGCTCTGCGCTCGTGCAACAGCCGACCGAGGTTGATGCAGGCACCCAGGTGCGCCGGATTGCTTTCGAGGGCACGCCGGTATGCGTCGCACGCGTTTTCAGGATCGGAAGCCTCCATCGAGAGCGCCTGTCCGAACCAATCGACCGGTTCTTCAGCCGGCGTCTCCGCGGGTCCCATGAACGCGAGATGTCCTCCCGGTGATTCGACCTGGAAGCGCATCACGTATTGACCATCGTCTGGCTGCCATTGCGCTTGGCCTTCGCTGACGACGACCGCGTCACCGACAGCTTCGATACGCAACCCGGCCAACGGCATCTCGCGGGGCAATTGCGCACGCAACCGGCGAAGCGATCGCAGAATGCGTGTGGAGGGAATCTTGGCTTCGCTCAAGCCCTGTGCCGCGCGCAGCATCAACAGATCGTGGAAGCTAAAGCGGTATTCGCGGCGACTGCCGCGCGTAGGTGAAACGAAGCCCGCGTCGATCAGCCCACAAACGACGGAGCGGGAAAGACCGAGCAGCTTGCCGACTTGGCGAAGCGAATAGCCCTCGGTCACGACTTCACGAGCAGCCTCGAGCCGGCACGCCCCACGTTCCTATCGCTTGGCGGCCTTTCGCCGCGTCTCGGGCTCGGCGGAGATCTTCTTTGGTGGCTTGCGCTGAGCAGTCTTCAAGTCCGCCGGTGCCGCTTCAACAGGCGCGGCGGTCTTCGCGCCGGCCCGCTTGCCGGCCGTCTTTTGCAGGCTTGCGCGCAAGGCGTCCATCAGATCGATCACCTGCGCCGTCGTTTCCGGAGCGGTCGGTGAGATCGCGATCTCTTCGCCTTCGACCTTCCTCTGCACTGCCGCCTCGATGCGCTTTTTAACCTCGTCTTCGTAGGCAGTCGGCTCGAACGCTTTGGACGAGATCTGGCCGATCAACTGCTTGGCGAGCGCGAGCTCGTTGTCGCGCACGGGAGCGTCTTCGATGCCGATTTCGGAGATGGAGCGCACCTCGGGTGCGTACAGAAGCTGCTGCATCACGAGTCCGCCCGGGACGGCGCGCAGCTGCACGATATATTGCTTGCCGCGCGCGGCATAGCGTCCGACGGCGGTCTTTCCAGTCTGCCGCATGCTCTCGGCGAGCAGCGCATAGGGCTTGGCGCCGCCCTTGTCCGGGCCCAGAAAATAAGCCTTGTCGTAGTAGATCGGATCGATGGTCTCCGCGGGCACGAATTCGCTGATCTCGATCGTCTGCGTGCCCTTCTCCTCCATCTCCTTCAACTCTTCCGGTGTAAAAGTCACGTACTGGTCTTTGGCGAACTCGAAGCCTTTGACCATGTCGGCACGCTCCACCACGACGCCTTCGCGAATGCAGACATATTGCTGTTTCAACCTCGACCCGCACGCAGCGTGCAAGAGGTTGAACGAGACGCTTGCTTGCGCCTGGGTCGCGGTATAGAGCTTGACCGGAATCGACACCATGCCGAACGTAACGGTGACCGAAGCCAATGCTCGAGCAGGCATGCTGCCTCCAAAATGGGGCATGAGAGCCGACCATCGTGCCAAAATAGCGTCCGCACATCAACTTTTTCGACTGTTTGGCGCCGATGGCTCTCGAGAAATACCGGCAAAAACGCAACTTTCGGGTGACCCCGGAGCCTGCAGGGAAACTCAAACGGCGCAAGACACAAGAACTTGTGTTCGTGGTGCAAAAGCACGCTGCGAGGCGACTCCACTACGATTTCCGACTGGAGCTCAATGGCGTGTTGCTGAGTTGGGCGGTGCCCAAAGGGCCGAGCTTCGATCCCAACGACAAACGCCTCGCCATGCACGTCGAGGATCACCCGCTGGAATACGGTGATTTCGAGGGTGTCATTCCGCCGAAGCAGTACGGCGCAGGAACGGTAATGGTGTGGGACCGCGGAACATGGACGCCGAAAACGGATCCCGCCGAAGCTTATGCCAAGGGCCGCATGAAGTTCGAGCTCGACGGCGAAAAGCTCCACGGTGGCTGGAATCTGGTGAAGAGCCATGGCGGCAAGTACGGCGGCGAGAACAGCTGGCTCCTGTTCAAGGAGGCCGACGAGTTCGCTCGCCTCGGTCCCGACGCGCTGGTCACCGAAGACAAACCCGACAGCGTATTGAGCGGGCGCAACATGGACGAGATCGCTGCGGAAGCGGATCGGGTATGGCATTCGAACAAGTCGGTCGCCGCTAACGTCAAAAGCGGCGCGGTGGCGAAACCCAAAGCGACGATCAAGCTCGACGCGGTCAAGGGCGCGCGCAAGGCACCCTTCCCCAGGGAGTTCGACGTGCAACTGGCTACGCTGGTCAAATCACCGCCTTCGGGCGCGTCGTGGGTTCATGAAATCAAGTACGACGGATACCGCATGTTGTGCTTGATCGAGCATCACCAGGCGCGCCTGGTCTCGCGCAACGCCAAGGACTGGACCGCCAACTTTCCTTCACTCGCACGTATCTTGAGCCGCCTTCCGGTCGACAACGCGTGTCTCGACGGCGAAGTAGTCGTGGTCGATGCCAAAGGCAGGACCAGCTTTCAGGCATTGCAGAACGCCATCGCGCCGACGGAGGGCAGCGCTCAGCCCTTGACGTACTTCGCCTTCGACCTGCTATACCTCAACGGTTTCGATTTGCGCGCGCTGAAACTCGCCGAGCGCAAGGAGATTCTGCACAAGCTCCTTTCGAGCGCGCCGCCGGCGGTGAAATACAGCGATCATTTCGCGGCGCTGGGAGCGGACTTCCTCAAGAACGTGTGCCAGCTCGGTCTCGAGGGCATGGTGTCCAAGCGCAGCGACCTGTCTTACCAGGCGGGACGAGGAACGGCGTGGCAGAAAGTGAAGTGCCTGCAGCGTCAGGAAATGGTGATCGGCGGTTATACCGACCCCGAAGGGTCGCGACACGGCTTCGGTGCGCTGCTGCTGGGGGTCTATGAGCCCGATGGGAGGCTGGCCTACGCCGGCAAAGTGGGCACAGGATTCAATGAGGCTTCGCTCACGAGCTTAAGCGGTAGGCTCGCCGGACTTACGCAGAAGCAGAGTCCGTTCTACAACCCGCCCACCGGGGCCGAAGGAAGGCGTGCGCGTTGGGTCAAGCCGACCTTGGTTGCGGAGGTCGAGTTCACGGAATGGACCGACGACGGAACATTGCGCCACCCTTCGTTCCAGGGCTTGCGCTCGGACAAGCCCGCTACCGAGGTCGTACGCGAACGCCCCGTGAATCCGTCGCACGCTAGCGTGCCCGATCCCGCGCCGCCGCCAGCCGCTGCACGAAGCAAAGGGCCGACTCGCGCCAATCCCAATGAACTGGAAGGCATTGCGCTTACCAATCCCGACAAGGCGCTCTATCCCGAGGCCAAGATCACCAAGCGTGATCTCGCAAATTACTACGCGGCCGTCGGCGAACACATGCTGCAGCACGTGGCCGATCGACCGCTCACGCTGTTTCGCTGTCCCAACGGCTGGGACAAGGGATGCTTCTACCAGAAAAAAGCGGAGACCAGCGTCAACGAGGCGATCGCTCGGGTCGAAATCCGCAGCAGCGAAGGTACCGCAGATTACATGATGGCGAACACGGCAAGCGCTCTGATCGCGCTGGTTCAGATGGGCGTCCTCGAGGTGCACCCATGGGGATCGCGTGCTCAGCACCTCGGCCGACCCGATCGCATCATTTTCGATCTCGATCCCGCGGATGACGTCGCCTGGGAGCAAGTCAAGCAGGCAGCGCTGATCGTCAAGGAGCTCCTGGAGAACATCGGCCTCACAGCGTTTCTCAAGACCACCGGCGGCAAGGGGCTGCATGTCGTCGTCGCCATCGAGCCGTCCGTCGACTGGGAGCAGGTCAAAGGATTCACCAAAGCGGTGGCCGAGTTTCTGGAGAGAACCTTTCCCGACCGCTTTACATCGAACCTGCTAAAGGTCTCGCGCCACGGAAAAATCTTTATCGACTACTTGCGCAATAGCGAAGGCGCGACGGCAGTCGGCGCCTATTCGACGCGCGCCCGATCAAACGCGCCGGTGTCGGCACCGGTTGCTTGGGACGAGCTGGGCAATGACGTGCGTTTCGCGCACTTCAACGTCGGCAACATGCCCAAGCGCATCGCACGAATGAAAAAAGAACCGTGGCACGGGCTCGAGGCCAGCGCGGCAGCGCTGACCAAGGCGATCATGGCGCGGGTGGGCTTCAAGGGGCGATAGGTCCATGCAGTTGCTTCCCGGAACCAGCGGTTATTCGTTCAAGGAATGGCTGGGTCACTTTTATCCCGACAAGCTGCCGGCCAGCGAGATGCTGCGCTTTTACGCATCCAACTTCTCGACGGTGGAGATCAACAACACCTTTTACCGCATGCCGCCGGAGTCGATGCTCCTGCAGTGGCCAGCACAGGTCCCCGACGATTTCACCTTCACCCTGAAGGCGCCGCGCCGCATCACCCACGAGCTGCGGCTGCGCGAAGCCGAAACCCATGTGGCGGAGTTCGTGCGCCGGGCGCGGCTGCTAGGCGATAAGCTGGGCGTTTTGCTGTTCCAGCTGCCGCCCTATCTCAAAAAGGACATGCCGCGATTGATAGCGTTTCTCGAACAGATACCGAGCGGCACGCGCGTCGCGATGGAGTTTCGCAACGATTCATGGCAGGACGAAGAGGTCCATCAGGCACTTCGCGACCGCGGGACCATTCTCTGCGTCACCGACACCGACGAGGGCGAGACGCCTTTCGTGACCACAGCCGATTGGGGTTATCTGCGCCTGCGCCGGACTCACTACGAGGATCAGGAACTCGCGGCGTGGGCAGAGCGTATCGCCTGGCAAAACGTCGACCGGACCTACGTTTATTTCATGCACGAAGACGAAGCGCTGGGAACGCGCTTCGCGCGCAAGCTCCGCGATCTCTGGGCCGCCCAACACTAAAACGGTCAGAGAGCACGCTCAACGTTTCGCTGAGAGTTCCGTTTTTCGCAGCTCGCTTCGCCGCGAGTAAGGCACGGTCTCTTCTTGATTCGGGACAACGAGTGGGTTGTGCAGATATGCACACTCTATTGGTTGTCGGCGGGATTCCTACAGTGAAAACGCTGGCTCGAATTTCGCTTAAGAGTTCATGCGCGAACGCGCTCGCGATTGAGCTTCCGCGAGTGGGGACGCCCAGGGCTTGGCAAATCGATGCCACGCGATTCGCCTCGACGCGATGTCGAGTGATTGTATCCTCTGATGAAAAAGTTACAGAAAAGGCAAATAAGCATAGCGGCGGTTGCCGTCTTTGTCGCCTTCGTTGTGACAGGATGGACCATGACCGCAGTTGCTGCGAAACGTACGGTGTGCACCATCACGGTCAACTCTGCCAATGAGAAAGAGGCATTCCGTCGGCATCTGCCCAAGGACGAGTACGAGTTCGTGGAATTGCTCGAACGCGGGCGCGCGGACTGGCTCGAATCGGCGTGTCGGCGCCAGGTTCACTGCGACGTTCTGATCGTGTCCGGTCACTTCAACGGAGTCGAGTTTTATTCCGATCAAGTCGACATCGACGATTCCCTCCCTATTCAGGAAATGGAACGCGCTTCGTGCAGCGCTTCGTGTCCGGGGTTGTTTTCCCGGGTCAAGGAAGTCTATATGTTCGGCTGCAATAGCTTGAACCCTGAGAGCATCCCGAGTGTCGCCGCGGAGATCCAGAAGAGTCTCGAGCGTTCGGGACAATCGCCGGCTGAGGCTGCCCGTGCAGCCCGCACGCTGGCTGCCCGTCACCCTCAGAGCATCAGGGACGCCGCCCGACGGCTGTTCGTAGACGTCCCTGCGATTTACGGCTTTTCCTCCGTCGCTCCGCTCGGCCCCACGGCTGCATCGCTCATTGATCGCTACTTTCAATCGTCACCGGGTGAGCGGATCGGGAATGGTTCCCCGAATCGGAGGTTGCTTGGTTCGTTCGCGGCCCATTCCATGACGGTCGTCAGCGGGCTCAGTTCCTCCGATCCCGCTGCGCGCGATCGCGCACAGGCCTGCCGATTCGTCGACGCGCGCCTGTCCGCGGCGGAAAAGGTCGCTTTTATCCATCAGCTTTTGCGGCGCGACGCCGCCGAGGCGCGCGTCTTTTTGGATGAGATCGAGAGCTTTGTTGCCACCCTTACCGATAGCGACCGGCAGGAGCAGCATCTGGCGGCGGCATTGGCCGAAGTTGCCGGCGATGAGGATTCCCGCACCCGATTCCTAACGTTTGCGCGTGAATCCGACCAGCCTGCTGTCCGCGTCCGAATGATCGGAGTGGCGCGCGCGCTCGGCTGGCTCTCCGCGCCCGATTACCACGCTGAACTGCTGGCGCTGATCCGCGATCTGCTGGCGAAGCCATCGATGACGACCAGCGATGTCGATGTCGTCTGCTCGATGAAGGACGAGCAAAAGCTCGAAGGTGCGCTTACAGAGCTGGAAGCGTCACAGCAAACCGCGGATCGCATCGACCATGCGGCCGTGCTCGCCTGTCTTGGAAGTCCGGACCATCACAAGTTGATGCTGCGCGCGCTCGCGAGCTCGAGTGCCGAAGAGATGCGAATGGCCGAGGTCTACTTTCGACATCGGCCCATCAGCGACCGCCACGAGCTGCAACAAGCCGCTACCTCGATTGCGTCCATGACCGCCAGCGACATGCAGGCTCGCGCGATCGACGTCCTGGCCCATAACCGTCTTTCGGACCGCGAGAGTGTCGCCGAGGTGATGCGCCTGTTCCCGTCCGCCAAATCGATCGATGTGCAAAAAGCAATCGCCGGGCTGATTATCCGATCCGACTACCACGCCATCGCTACGCCCGACACTGTGCGGATGCTGCAACGAACCCGACTCAAGTCGTCCGGCGGTGAGGACATCATCGACATCGTGATTCGACGGCTTGCGGCGGCGTCCCTTGCAGTCACGGTCTCTGAAGACGGCGGATAAGTACGTCGATCATGTCCTCGCCATCCGTTGATTTGAGCCGGCTTTGACGGATCCTTTTCAGTAGCTCCACTCCCGCCATCGCACTCAGGTCGCCGCGTATCAGGATGCCGGCGACGGCCCTCTGCACCTCGATCAACTTGGTGGCCGAGAACAGACTCAGCAGCTCTTCCATGCTCGTCCGATCGGAGAGCCGATAGGCTGCGAGCGTGTTGAGGGCACGAACTTGAGCGTCGGAGCTCGGCATGTGGGCGACGGCGAGCGTCAGGTCCCGAAGCTCCTTCGCGCCGGCAAGGGGGCGATGGCGCAAATAAATCTGAGCCATCTGAACGTCCTCGTCGCGTGGACTGCTCAGTGCATGCACGATTCTCGCCTGCGCAGTTTCGTTTCCGAGGCAAGCCAGCATTGCAGCTTGAGGGATGGCACTCGATGCTGTGGACGCACGCAGCTCGCGATAGGCTAGCGAGCCGTCACGGTTGAGCGCGCAGGCGAGATCCACGTCGGCAGAACGGATTGCGTTTTGCGCGAGCTGCTCGCCGATCATCGCCATCCATTCTGCGCGCTGCTGGCCCTCTGAGAGCCAACCCAAATTGCGTGCCACTGCGATCATTCGTGCACGAACCGCGGGATCGTCGGCATCGCGCGCAAAGGTCAGGAACTTATCTCGGGCCGCTTGATCGGAAGCGATGGTGGAAAGCGCTTGAGCGACCGTGGGTGCGCGTCGCTCTTCCTCCTTGAGCGATGCAAGGTACCTCTCGATATAGTCCAGAAACATGCGCGCTTCGGCCGCTTCGCGGCGCAGGAGGTGATGCACGAATGCGACTTTTTCCGCAGGTGCCACGCGATCGTCGGAGAGCTGGCAAACATCGCGTCGATAGTCGGCCTGCGCGTCCGAGTCCCGCAGGCCCGCGGTGACGGTCATCGAGCTGGGTGCAAAGAGCTTGAGCAGCCGTTCGCTTGGCTGCCCCGTGCCGATCTCGTTCCACGACGCGGACTGAAAGTAACGAGCAAGCAGCGGACCCGCCGTGGGCCCGAGCGGTGCTTTCAATGAAAAGCCGTAGATAACGGGAACGTCCTTGAACACCTGTCGCATGTGATCGCGGTTGCTCTCGGCGTGGACCTCGGCGAGCTCTCGCGACAGGCGCTCCGCGTCGGCTTGCGAGTAGCCGGAGCGAACCAGGCTGCGAGCGATTTCCGGCGACGCGCTTTTCAGCGGTCTTGGATCGAGCGTGTTACAGCCGAAGAGATAGACCTCCTTGAGCTGCGAGAACAGCTCGCACGAGCTGCACGATGCCCGCTCCATTTCCTCGACTGGCAGCGATTCTGGTGCGTCGGGCCGCCCCGAGTAGAACTCGGTTCCGTCGTCGAAGTGACCCGAAATGAGGAGAACGTCACAGCGGACGTGTCTGCGGCACGCCGATTCGAGCCAGTCCGGATGCCCCTTCTCGACCAGCTCGACAAAATCGAACTCGGCCTCCGGCAGATTTCGGCGAAACGTCTCCTTCTCATCGGCCGAGTTGATGGTGATCGCGCATACGGTTTTCTTCTGGGCAAGCGCGTCGGGTGCGAACAACACGATCGACAGCGTCGCAACCAGCAACGCGCGGGGCAAGAACGGCATGGCTATCCAGCCTCGCTGCGACGCAGGCGGATCTGCTCCGGCAGCGGCACCGCCCGCTGCAGCACGTCCTCGCCCAGCCAGACGGCCGATCGGCGCGCGCGCTCGGCCACGGTCGCCAGCGGCATCTGCTGGTAGTCGTCATTGAATACTTCGAAGCTGTAGTCGCCGCGATAGCCAATGCGGTCCAGCCGCATCACCAGGTCGGCAAGCGCATCGCTGTGCACGCCTTCTCCAGGAAAGACGCGGAAGTGCCGCGCGGTGGACATGCGCTCCTCCGGCGTGCGCACTTCGTGCCACATGAAGTCCGCCAGCTGCACCAGAAAGATCTTCCTGGGATCGAAAAAGTCCAGGTCTTCGAGAGACGTCCGCGTCGCGAAGATGTGATAGGAATCGATCCCCAGCCCCAGGTTCGCTGCGCCGGCGCGCACGACGACGTCCCACGCGGCGGTGAACTCGCTGATGGAGCGTCCCCAGGACAATCCTTCATAGGCCACTTTGATGCCCATCGGAAGGGCGAGCGTCGCCAGCTTGCGCAGATCGGCGGCGAGCTTGTCGACATCGCCGGTGGCGTGCGTCGACGTCGACGAGCAGACAAGCAGCAGTTTCGAGCCCAGCGCGTGGCACATCTCGAGCATCGACTTGGCGACGTCGACCTTGTACTCGTGAAGGTGCCCGGAAAGGCCTTCGAAGTCGCGCAGGACCTGGAAGCCCGTAACGCGCAGCCCGCTCGAGCGCACGGCCGCGACGGCAGCATCGAAGCCCTGCGGATGGTCCATCAGGTCTCGCGCAGAAATCATGATCTGGGAGAAGCCGGCCTCGCGCACTGCGGAAAGCTTGGCGGGCAGCGTTCCGGCAAGCGAAATCGTATCCATCCCGAAGTCGAGGATGTTGCGCAGCGGATATTCTGTTGCGGCATTCATGCTACGACCTGCTAACCAGCTTCATCACCGCTCGTGGTGCACCAGCTCGAACATGACGCTGCCCAGATAGGCCTGGGTGAGCGCACCGCGTGTTCCCGAATGCACTCCCTGAGACTCGACGAAATCGATTCCACGCTCGCGCAAGGTAGAAACCGTCGCGAGCACATCGGGTGTGCCGAGACCCAAGCGCTGGAACATTTCATCGGGGTCGACCTCGAAGATTCCCGGCTTCGGCTCGATCAACTGAAGATAGAAGCGCTTGCAAGGGCTCTGCAGAATGCGGCCCTTGGGCAGGATGCCATAACGCTGTTCGCCGGAGAGCACCGCGAATCCGAACAGCTCGGAATAGAACTCGATCCATTCTTCGGTGCGCTCGTCGCCGATGTACTGGACGACGCCGAACCAGTGCAACCCGGTGAGCGCAGGCGGATGTGCATCGACGGCCGGATTCAACACGAAATCGATGTCGTAGATGGAAAAGTCCTTGTAGCGGTCGACGAAATAGATCCGGCTCGTTCCAACGCCGTGAATCGCCGGAATATTCAGCTCCATCACCTCCACGTGCGTCGGCACGGGCCAGGCGCCGCGATCGACGGTATAGCGATAGGCGGCCGCGGCGTCGTGCACGCGCAATGCGATCGCGGCGATCACCGGCGACTCTGTCGGCTGTGCGGCCCGCGGCTGTCTGCTTGCGTGGGCGTTGACCACGACGTTCATCTCGCCCTGGCGGTAGAGCAATACTTCGCGCGAGCGATGGCGCGCGATCGGGCGGAAGCCCATCTGCTCAAGGATCAGGCCCAGCGCCTGAGGTTTGGATGTGGAGAACTCGACGAACTCGATGCCGTCCATGCCGATCGGATTCGACGTCGCTTCCGTCAGCTCTCGATTGGTCACTTGGGTCATGGAAGTCCTTCGCCTCGTCGCCCATGGCTTCGGCCTCGGCCGGGCGATTCGCCAACGACCGAGAGAATACCAGACGAGGAGCGTCGCGAAATCGAGCTGAGCCGTTCCGTGCGACGCACAGGCGCAAAAGCGAGCGTACTCTCGCTCGGCCGCGCTGTGGGGCGACTGCTTCAGAAATAGGTCCTGGCGATATTTCCGCGTGGCGGCCAGCTGCAGAAGGGCGATTCGTAATCTCTGCCCTGTGAATGGATTCGCGCCATCATCGCCTGCACCGGCTGCTTGAGCCGCTCTCCGTAACCCGTCATGGCTCCCAGCGCAGCCTTGCAGCTGCGCTCGAGATCCTGCGTCAGCGCGATCGTGACGTAGAGCGCATTGGTTGCATCGTCCTGCCGTCCGATCAGCGCGTTCGCCACCGCGAACGTGAGCCAATCGTCGGCACGCGTGGTATGCAGCTGCACGCTGTTGAGTGCCATGGCGTGAAGCACGACCTGACGGGAAATTTCGGGTTGCGGGGGACTCAGCTTGAGATAGAGGAAAGCGAGATTGCCCGCGACTTCGGCGTCCCGCGGGTTCGCCCCGAACGCGCGCAGCTGCAGGTCGAAGGCTTCGACTGGATCACGGTGCGTAAGAAATGCCTGGCGCGCCTGATCATTGAGCTGGCGTGCCGCGGCCGGCGAGTCATTGCCGAGCGCGGGCGACACCACACCGCTGGGCCACGTCCTGCGAACTGCGGCGACGATGTCGTACTCCTGTGCAGAACGCTGGGACTTGGCGGCGACCATCAGAACTCGCGACACTTCCGGCTCCGCCTGTACCGCCGTTCTGGGAACCGATTGCGCCAGCGTGCGCTTGGCTTGCGCGGCGAAGTCTGCCTGTCCAGCGCTCGGCGCGTCAGGGCTCGGCGCAAGCGAGGGGAGCCGCCCAGTGGAAGGGGTCTGCTCCCACGCCAGAGGTTGCACGGGCGAATCCACTGCGGCCGGCGACTCCATGTCGGGCAGTCGCGTGGAAGAGTCGGCGGGTGTCGCGGGACGCGGGGCGTAGCTGCCGGGTGGCGTTACCGGCGCGCGTGACGCATCGGGCCTCGACCCTTCACCAGGCAAAGCCGCGGTCGGGATCGCGTCGCTTCGCGTTGTCGGCGCGGGGTGAGACGCATCATTCTGAGCGATGCGCGCTGGAGGCCGCGGCACCGCGCTTTGCGAAGGTGGGGTTCGCAGCGTGCGCTCTTCCGTCGGCGCCTTCTTTCCGTCGCCTCTTGTCAGATTGAACAGCTTGGTCAGCAGCCCTTCCAAACCGGTCGCGGGAGCCGGTCGCGCCTCCGTGCGCCGCGTTGCCTGCGACGAGGGAGTTGTCTGAGCCGGGCGCGTCATGGGCTGCGCCGGTTCTTCGCGCCGCGGCTCCGCACCGGCGGCTACCCCACGTGGTTCACTGGTCGCGGCGTTCGCGTCGGTTCTCTCCGCGACAACTCCTGGACCCGCCGTCGGCTCGACGGTGTCGGCGCTTGGTACGATCGCTGCGACCGCCGGTGCCGCATGAGTGATCACTCCATTCGACGCGCCAGGGGACGCTGCGCGGATTCCTTGGGCATCGATCAATGAATCTGTCGCGACCCGTGCTGCCGACCACGAGGTTGCTGCACCTTTCGCTGTGCTCGACGGACTCGCTTTCTTCACTGATGGGATCGACGATGTGCGCGGCGTTTGCGACGGACCGCGCGCCGTTCGACTCGGAGCAGCCCGCGAGCTGGGCACGGCCGAACGCGAATGCACGACCGATGCCGCAGCTGTCGGTGGCGCCACTGCCGCGATGCTCGTCTGCTCTGCCGGCCGCGGCTCCTGGGCAGGCGCACTCGGCCGCGCGGAGGATGCATCACCATTCGCTCGTTCGGCCGCTGCCGGCTGCGGGAGCGCTGCATCGCCACCCATCTTAGCGGTTTCGGCTGGGGCCGACTGCGAGATCGTTGCATCGTTCCCCGTCTTTGCAGTCTCGGGCGCAGCAGGTGCTCTGCTCGAATCCTCGCTCGCTTCTTTTGGGGCCGTGATCGAGTCTTTGGTCTGCTCGCTCGGCTCCGCTTTCTCCGGCTTCGCTGCCGCCACGCGCTGTGCGCTTGGCAAAGCATCCACCGATTGACTTGTCTGATCGGAGCGCGGGCTCACAGGGTTGCGGACGAAGTCGAGCGCGGCACGACCAGCATCGGCCAGCATGGGCAGGCTTTCGCCCACCTTCGGCACCAGAGGCAGACCGACGCCGGCGCCGATCACTGCGATCAGCGCGGCCGCAATGGTCGCAAGCCTCGCGCGCTGATTCGATTGTGGGGGACGCCGAGTAAGTGCAGGTGCTGTCGACATCGCGGCACCAGGCGAAAGGTCCCGCGGCGAGACCATCATGTGGAGCGGCGGCGCAAGCCGCGTCACGGGAGTGAGCGGCGAAGCAGCGACCGGAGCAAGACTCGCGTCGCGAGCAAGGGTCCAGCCGTGCTGCAGAGATGCGGCGAGATCCGTGGCCGACAGCCGCTCCTGCGTCATCTCGATCAGCTGCTGATGAGGATGCTGCTGCGGAGCGTCGCGGTCGTGGGCCTCGCGCACAGCGAGAATGAAGCTCTTGGCCGCGCGGTAGCGCTGCGCCGACCAGCCCGTTGCGCGCTTAGGATCGTGAACCACGTCCTCTTCAGGGAGATAGCGCTTGAGCATGGCGGCGAGACTGTACATGTCGCAGCGCCAGTCGAGCTCGCGCGTGGGTTGCAGATCGCCGCGGCGTCCTGCTTCGAGCGCGCTCAAGAGCCGCGGCGACTGATAGTCGTACTCGGTTTCCCATCCGAGCGGCAGCGCCGTGCTCAGCCTTTCACGCGAGACCAGTGCGAAAGCAAAGTCGATCAGGGCGAGCTGATCGAAGCGGGGATAAAACAGCAAGCCGACGGTGTCCGGGTCGAATTCCGCCGGTCCGACGGGAATGCAAACATTGTCGCCCTTGATGTCAAGGTGCACGACGTGAAGTGCGTGGATCTCCTGCAGCGCGAGCAGGCAATGGTGCGCAAGCGCCCACCAGTGCGCGCAATCCTCGAATACGTGGCGATGCACGCGACCCTGGCGCGAAACCGGCAAGATCGTCGCCCATTGATCGACGGTTGCGCCGGCATCGTAGGTCTGCACCTGCTGCGTGCCTCCCATCGCGCCGCGATCGAACTGCACCACGTCGGGAACGCTGCGGATGCCGTGGCCGATGAGCCGCGCGAGAATGCGCCACTCGCGCTCGGTCCACTGACCGTAATCGCCCTCCTCCGTGCTCAGGAAGCGCTTGGTATAGCGCCGGCGCTCTCCCCACGCCGCCGCTTCGCGAAACACTTCGACATGCTCGCCGGTCGCCATTTTCAGGCGCTCGCGGCCGAATACGCGATCAATCTGTTCCGGGGTCATGATGAGGACTCCGTTGTGATGCCGGGATTCGATTGCGATTCCGGCCACGCTGGCCATCGCAGCAGCCTGGTTCTCTGCCTGGGCTCGCGATAGACAACCAGAACTGTGGCGTCGTCGCGGCTGCCCTGCTTGCGCGCAAGATCCACCAAGTGCCGGCAGCGTGCGCTCCACTCCCCCTGCTCGCGCAACACGTGCCCCATGTCGCAGTCGGCGACGTGCTTGTGCACGCCGTCGCTGCACAGGACCAGCGCTTCGCCGAAATCCAGATCGGCCTGAGCGACATTGGGCGAGGACACTGCACCGTTGCCGACCATGCGCGCCGGATCGTCGGGGGAACCGCCGTAAGGAGGCTCCTCGCCCAGATTGCGATAGGTGTCGTCGCGCGTTAATAGCTCCGCGGCTTCACCGTTCGACGCTCGCAGTTGATAGGCGCGGCAGTCGCCGACCCAGGCGACCAGCCATTTCGACAGCAGCCTGCCAGTGCCTGCGCAGAGGGCCACCGTCGCCGCACCTGGTCCGGCGCTGCGATGGGCCAGCCCACGGGCGATGTCGCGATCGGCCTCGAGCAGTGCGTCGCGCACCAGCAACGCTTCGATGCGCCGCCGGTCGAGCGCACGGTGCAGGCGCAGGACGAGCTGGCAGCTCGCCCACGCCGCCAATGCACCCCCGCCTACGCCGTCGGCGACCACGAAGACGGGCGCGACTCCTGGAAGCCCGCTGTAGCTGTCCTCGTTGACCGCGTGTCCTTCGCCGCACAACGTGGCCGCCGCAATCGTAAGTCGCGACCATGGTGTCGCCATCTGTACCTGCTGCGTCGCAGTTTCGCGCTCAGGGTTTGCGTTATGTCGCGGCGGCAGCGCGGGTTCGCGGGGTGTTACCAGACTCATAAGACGATCCTCAAAACTTCCAAGGGCCTCCCGTCATGACCGCCGGGAGAGCGTCATCGAGCATTCGGGCTCATGCTGGCCCGACCGACCGAAAGTCATGGTCTCGCCGACGTTCCAACGGAATTCCATCCCGGGCGCATAGGCGGTGCCGGCGACGGTGACGCCGTTGTCGCCATGAACGACGACACGCGCCCCGCCCTCGTCGGGCTCGACGATGTCGACGTGATGTCCAGAGACTCCTTCGTGCGCCCAGTCGATGACCAGCCCCTGCGTGCGCGAGCGGCCGACGCGGAAAGGTCCAGGCTCCTGCGGCAAGTCGACGTTCTTTTCGCCAGTCGCCATGCGAACGGCCAGCGACAATCCGGTGGGCCGTCGCCCAAGCGCGATCGGCGTCAATGGCGTTGCCGCGGCTTTCGCGGCCGCGCTCGCCGCCGCCGCTGTCAGCGGCCGCAGGATCAATTGCGGATACTGGCTCGCGTCCCCGCGCGCCGCAGCGGAGAGCACCACGCGCGCGCCAGGTTCGACCTCGAGCACCGTTCCATCGCCCTTCGCGCTCGTCTGGGTCGGACGGCGTTCAAGGGCGCTTACATTCCCCGATTCGACACGGATGCCATTGGTCGATCCGCTGTCGGCGACCCACCACGAGCCCTTCTCCATCCAGAATTCGCAATGCCTGCGGCTCGCGTAGACTCCGTTGACGACGACGTCGCAGCTCGGATCCTTGCCGATCACGTAGCGCCGCCCGGGAACGACTGCGGAAAGATTGATGGTGCGGCTGCCGTCGGCATCTTCGACGTCGATCGCAAGCGCGCGTCCGGCGAGCGGCGTGACGGTGGCGCCGGCACGTCGTCCGCCGCCATCCCTGGCTCGGGTGTCCGTTTCCGACCAGCGACCGATCAGCGTCACCTCGTAATGATGCTTGGTTGCGGTGGGCTCGGCGCTGTGGAGCTCCTTGATCAGCTCCGCGTAGTTGCCAGCCTCCTCCTCTGCCGGCGCGGCGTCACGGCCCGCGTTCAGGCCGGCGAACTGCGACAGATCGATGGCGCTGGCGTAAGGCAGACGGGCGATGATCTCCCTGGCGAGGTAGTGCTTGACCTGCTCGGGAGCGAACTCGCGCGTGAACCGCTGCAGCAGCTCGCGCCCGTCTTCGCTGCCCGAATCCGCGACCTCAATCGAAGTGAGCAAGTAGCGATCATGCTCGGCAATGGCCAGATGCAGGCGCAGATCGCCGGTTACGAAATGCTCGAGTTCCGCCCGTACCGCGGCGATGAGCGGACCATAGGCTCCTAGATGCTCCAGGCTCGCGACGTTCCTTTCGCCGTCCGCGGTCCAATGCAGGCTGGGCGAGCGTGGCGAAGGGCCGGGCCCAGCCTGACGCGGCGGATGGCGCGGCGGCAGATCCGATCGGGTGAAGGCGCGATTCATCCTGCCGAGCATCCAGGTCTTCAGCGACATGACTTCAGCTCCTGTAGGCGATCACCATGGTCATCAACGGTCCGTCGGTCCTGACATAACGCACGCGAGGTGCCGCCGGAAGACCGTAGCGCGATGCAACGCGGGCGAGAAAACTTCCCCACGCGGGTTGAATCGCGTCGCCCGAATCGACGCGCGAGCGCAACCGGGGCAGGGAAAGCTCGACCAAGACGGCGATCCGGGATACGTCGCCCACTTGCACGATCGCCCGCCGCAGAGTGTCTTCGAGATCGTACAGACTGCGCACGAAGGGCCCGTCGAAAGTCCATATCAACGGCTCTTCCGCGCTAGCGGATTCCCGCCGCGTGGCGAGCAACGCTGGTTCTCCAGCCGAGCGGCGACTCATGGCGAAGGCCCCTGAATGTAGCCGGCGTGGCGGCCAGCGATCTGCATGGCGATTTCCGCGGCCGGATTGGGGCCGTGATCGCCGGCGCCGTGGATGCGGCCGCTGTCGTGCAGCCAGTTGCGCTCGGTAAGTACGCCGATCACCTTGGTCCAGTGCGGATCGTTGCGGTCGGTGCGATAAGCCGCGACATACCACTTGTAAGGCCGCAGCGGCCCGCATGCCGCCTGCTCGGCCCGCGTTCGCGCGGCGCCCTGCGCGCACAGCCGCCACAACTCGTCGAGCGAGCGATCGTCATTGGGGAAGGTCGGGGTTCCGGTCTTGCCGGCGATCCAGTCCATGTCCTTGCAGGTGCGCGCATCGAAGACCTGCTCGCAGGCGAGCCGCGCCGTGCCGGCACGATGGCTATAGGAGAGCCCGCTCATGATGACCTCAGCCGCATCGTGCGACAGCCGGCTGGGAGTCGCCCGGTCCATTCCGAAGCGGCTCACGGCCAACTCGAGCGCTTTGCCACCTTCGCCGCCGGCACCGTGCAGTCCATTCACCAGGTGCGGCGCGCGCGCCTCCTGCCCGTTGGCCGCCGCCGCCAGCGAAGCGAGCATTCCCGCTACCCCAAGCGCGCTGGCACGAGCGTGTCCTTGTCCCCACCCTTCCGCGACGATGTCGACCACCACGCCGCCACCGCATTTTTCCCAATCGTCGTTGGAGAGTCGCCGGCCATCCGGACCTTCGGCGCAGGCGCGCACCTTGGCGCTGTCGAGCGCAAGTGGAGAACGCAGCCGGAAAGGAGCGTCAAGCTTTCCACCGAGCGGCTCCGCCAGAAGACGCCCGTAGGGGACCAACGTGGCCAGGGGGGCGACACCGATGTAATCGGCAGCGGCATCGAGCGAGCGGCCGAACAGCAGATCGCGTTTGCCGCAATCATCATGCGGAGTAACGCAATCGCCGTTCCAACCGAAGCCTGCTGCCATCGCCTGAATCCGCCACGGCCGATCGCAATGAGTGAAGCCCTGATCGGCGCAGAACATGCGATCGAGAAAGCGTCCCGATGCCGAGCGCATGAGCTCGCCGCGCATACTATCGAACGTCGGCGTCCCGGGATTTCGCATCGAAGCGCGCTCCGCCGCGAGCCAGCGCGCGCCGACGTCGGGATCGGTCAGAAAGGCTTCGGCCATGATTGGCTTGATCACCGAGCCCGGCATGGCGTCGTGAAACACCGCCGGATTGAGCAGCGCGTCGGGGCGATAACGCGGCTTATAAGGAAGGCGCTTGTCGCAGCCGGGTGCGCGCCCCGGTCCGTCGTATTCGTGACGAGCGCACGGAGTAAGCGCACCGGCGAGCGCCTCGATCCTGCCGCTTGCGACATCGATCACAGCTACCGCGGCCATGCGCACCAGCGCCTGCTCGAGCATTTTGTAGCCCAGCGGGTGCCCCGCATCTTCGTTGCGCGAGATGCCCAGCGCGCGACAGACATCCTGGCGACCGGTATAGCAGGCAGCGGTCTTCTGGGCGAGCTCCTGCAGCGCGGGATCGATGGTCAGGTCGACCGAGAATCCGACATCAGTGGGCGAGCCTGCGACATCGACGCGATTCGGCCCATAGCGATAGGCAGTCGGGGTGACTCCCTGCCCTTCCGCTGCGTCGGTGTACAGCCGATACAGCGATCCCGACGGCAGACGCAACGTCGAGAGTGATTGCAACATCACATCGAGCGAAGGCGGTACTTTCCAGCGGTCATCGCTCACCGCCAGATCCGGACTGGCTTCGCCGGCAATGCCCGTCGGCAGCGCCGCCTCGCGCTGGCCGTCGCTTGCAAAGGCCATTTCCGGGCGCGAGCACAGCAGCGCCTGCGCCGGCGATGCCGCTACGAAATACATCGGATTCTGCGTGGCGCCTGCGTTGCCCATGAAGACGCAACCGGGAAGACCGCGCCAGGGATTGCCGCGCGCGATCTGCCGCGCCGAGATCTCGACAAACTGCTCCGCTTTCCACTGCGAAAGAACCCGGTTGACCTCGGTGCCTCGCCACGACAATGTGCCGAGCATGCGCCCGTCGGAGTGGGTGAGCAGCGCTGCCGCGGTCGCGATGTCGGCGCATTGCACTTTGAATTTGCGACCGGGGTAATCAGGCGCGTCGACCGGCTGATCCAGCGCGGTGTTCACGGCCTCGAACCAGCGCGACGAATCGAATCCAACGGCGTCGCTGACGCGCCGGTCGGATCCGGTGCTGAAGCGCAGAAGCTCCTGGTCGAGATCGGTGAGTCGCGACGCGAGCCTTTGCGCCGGTGACGGTGCCGGTCCGCCGCTGCGCGCAAGCAACGCGCGAACGCGATCGAGCATCGAGTCGTGTCCGTCCCATGCAGAACGACACTGCGGGACACGGTCCAGCACCAGGAGCGCAGTCGGTGGACCGATGGCGACCTTGTCGCGCTTGACGATCGCGCGCTCGAAGGTTTTGAGCGCGGCGACGAGCCGAACGCTGATGTGGCGGTCATGGCTGCGCGCGGCCTGCTCGGCCGGATCGAGCGGTCGCACCATGGCGACCAGCACCAGCACGGCGAGCAGCACCGGCACCACCGCGCCGCTCGCCGCAATGGCGAAGCGGAGCAGCGTTGTGTCGCGCTCCTTAGCCACGCGTCGCTCCCGGAAGATTGTTGACGTTGATGGTGAGACCGAGCAACGCCATGCTGGCGACCAGCGAAGTCATGCCGAAGCTCACGAAGGGGAACGTCACTCCTGTGAGTGGCAGCACGGCTAGATTTCCGGCGACTGTCACGGAAAGCTGACACAACGCGAGCACGACCCACGCCACACCGATCCAGGAAAGCAGCGCCTGATCATCGTTGACCACTCGGCCCGAAGCGCTGATCAAGTAGGGTTGGCCGCGGGTGACGCGGCCGTGGTGCCAAATCAGGCGATGCAGCCAGATCGCGCAGCCGATGGTGATTGCCCATGCCGCTGTCCAGCCGAAAGCTCCCACCAGCGCGGTCAGGGTGTAATCGCTTTGAATCTGTGCGGGCACACCGGCACAGCCCGCCGCACCTGCGTGTCCGCACCAGGGAACCGCGCCGATGCCGAAGCCGTGGGGCGGCGCAGCTCGCTGGAACCATGTCACCAGCGCGAGCTGATCATTGGCTGACGCCATGGGCGCTGCGAGATTCTCGAGCCGTCCGGCAGTCACCTCGTCGAGCGAGCCTAGCTCGAACAGTCCGTAGGTAACCGCAACGATCCACCCGATGAACAGTGTCATCGCCAGCGCAAAAGCGGAGTAGTACGCGGCACTGCGCTGATGCCACCACATGGATATCGATGCAGCGACGAACGCGCCGGCGGCGTAGCAGGCAATGAGCAACGGGCCTTTGTCGTGGGTGATGAGCTGAGCGCCGACAAGCACGATCGCCACGCACAACAGAGGCCAGGTATAGCGGATGAGCGAGACCAATGAGTTGCCGCCGCGCGCCAATCGCTCGGTCAACGGATCGCCGCGCAGAAAAAAGAACCACGACGCGCCGACGATGAGCCAGAGTCGAGCGACTTCGGAAGTGAGCTGCGGAAGGTTTGCCGGAAGCGCGCCGATCGTAGCGATCAGCGCGGCCAGCAGCAGCAGCACGAGGAGGAGCATCGCTACGGGTCCGATCGCGCGCCGCAGACTGGTCGCTAGCGCGTCGATCATCGACAGCGTCCAGGCTAGTGCGCGACCGATCGGTTGCCGCAGAAATGCAACGACCGACAGCGTCAGCATGCCGAGCCACAGATGCCCCTGGTGGTACAGCGCGAGGTATCGATTGTTGGGGTTACCGTTGGCGGACAGATCCAAGAGCAGCAGCCATCCGATGCCGGTAGCCATGACCAGTCCCGGATAGCCGATGCGCGATGCCATCGTCTGCGGCGCCGACGGCATGCGCTTTTGCAGCGCTCCCGACAGCATCAGTGCCACGAGCGCAGCGCCCAGCAGCCACCACACGAACGGATGCGGCGCGACGAGCAGCCAGCCAGAGCTCCGTGCGGGCTCGAAAGTCCGATCCACGCCGAACGGCCAAGGCACTCGTCCGAGCCAGGCGACGATCGCCCACACGACCAGCGACAAAGCGACGCCTTTGAGCGCCCAGTGCTCTCTGCGGCTGAGCTTGATCAAGGCGAGACCCAGAATCATCCATCCCGTCCATTGCCATCCTGCAGTGCGCAGCAGTTCGCGCATCGCATCGTTCTTCGCGGCGAGGATTTGCGCCTGGCGTGCGTCGGCCATGAGCGCGGCGGCCTCGGCAAGCGCATCAGGAAGTGCCATGCCTGCGCAGCCGCGACCCGCGCCGCGCAGCGACGCAGGCAGCAGAGCCAATCTCGACAAACCCTGTGTTGCGCCGCGGCCATCGAGCGCAGCAGCGAGCAGGAGCAGCGCGTTAGCCGCGGTGCTGTCGCCTCGTTCCGATGGCACTGCAGGATTGCTGCTGATGAGTCGCTTTACCATTGCGAAGGAGCAGGCCAGAGGCAGCGGAGCGCCACTCTCCGATTTTCCCAGCGCGTAACGCTCGACATAGGGCTGTAAATCGGCATCGATCGACTCGATAGCGTTGGCGAGCGCGAGCAGGTCGCCCAATCCCTCACGCTGTTGCAGGCGGAGCTCTCCGCGCCGTCGCTCGGCGTCTGCGAGCGGCCGCAAAAACGCTCGCCCCGTTTGCGCAAACGCATCGATCAGTCCGCGCGGAATCGCCTCTGGCGCCGCGACGCTAGTGCGCAATTCGGAACGACGGCAAAGACGGTCGCGCAGCGCGGGCTCGGCCAACGCACCGTGGGTGGCGCACACCGAGGGCAGCACGCGATCAGGCAGTCCGGCAACAGCGATCGCCGTGCCGGCGAAGCGTCCATCGCGTCCCTCGATGGCGTCAAACCGGGTGAAAGAAGGAAACAGAGTCGCGACCGCGGCGACTGCGAGCATGAATTCGATGGACGCGGGCCACCGGCTTAGACTCGCGGCGGGCGGAGCAATTTCCAGCGCCGCTACGGCTGAGGCCATATGCGGCGTCCCTTGCCTGAAGCAGAGGGCTTTGTCTTGCTTGGGCGTGCAGAAAAGACGTGCCGCTGCACGGGTGAGGCTCCAGCAACGCTAACGAGAGTCCGACAATTTGCAGCGCGCTGTTGTTACCCGCCGTTACAGCGCAAGACCCAACGTAGTTCGCGCTTCTGCAGCCGCCCGCAACGTAGCAATTGCCCTGTGCGTTGTCAAGCGGGCCTCGCCAAGGAAATTGCAACAACTTCAAGTTTCAAGACCGCGAACGATCGCCGTGCCGCTCCTCCTACAGCCGAATCAGAGCCGATCCGATTGTGGGCGACCATGGATCACCTAAGAATCCCTTTCAAGCGTCGCCGCTCTCTGTCGCCCTCAAATCTATCAAGGAGAAACCCGCATGCGCGCCCTTTTGTTCATCATCGTCATCCTGCTGCTGCTCGGTGCTTTGCCCATGTGGTCCTACAGCGGAGGCTGGGGGTACTACCCCAGCGGTGGGCTCGGCGTGCTGTTGCTGGTGCTCATCGTCCTCGCTGTCGTCGGTGTCATATGAAGACGCAGTTCGCGTGTATCGTGGCCATCGCGGTGGCGGCACTATTCACCGTAACCATGCTCGGCGCATGCAATCGATCGGATGGCCAGACTTCGCAGCAGCACGCTCCAGCGGCACCCAAAGTTGCGGAGAGCCCCGCTTCACCGCCGCCGACTCCACCCGCAGCGGATTCGCAATCCGACAAGTCGGAAACCGCAAACGCTAACGATCCGCCGATGAAGTCAATGAGCCCGAAGGAGGAAGCGACGTCGATGCCGCAACCCGGTCAGGCCAACGATCACTCGACGGTCGCCGGCGACGGAAAAAAGTAGAGCTGATGAAACCGCTCGAGCATCTTCCACCCAGGCCTCGCCCGGAAGAGCCGACGCCCGCACCGCCGAGACCGGCACCCGACAAGCAGCCGCCGCCGCACGAACCACCACAGGAAAAAGGCGACAAGCGTCCGGGACGCTGACACAGCGCTGCAATGCAGGTGATGCGCTCCTACATGCGAATCAGCGCTCTGCTGATTTCGCGGCAGTTTCGATTCGCGCAATCTGTGGCGGCGAAAGCGCTCTTTGCAAGAGTCGTCCAACGGGCGTGAGCAAGCAGCGTTTTGTTGACTAATCGTCTTGTCGCGAGAGAGCCAAGATTCTCATGGAGGAAGCATGAACTCGTCGTACTTTGTGCGTAGCAGTGTGTCCGTTGCCATCGCCGTCCTGCTCGCAGGCTGCGCAACGTGGAATGACATGGACCGGCAGGAAAAGGGCACCGCGGTCGGCGCGACCGGAGGTGCGGTGGTTGGCGCCGTGGTGGGTGGACCTGTGGGTGCTGCGGTTGGAGCGGGCGTAGGCGGTTACGCGGGCCACTACGAGACCGAACCGGGCGGGATCGCTGCCAAGCCGAATAATACGGGCCGCGCGACCACCACAAGCACCGGCAACAATGCTGTCGTGACCAGCGGCTACAGTCCGGATCTGGTGCGCTCGGCTCAGCAGTCGCTCAACGACAAAGGCTACAACGTGGGTGTGGTAGACGGCCAGCTTGGACCGGCGACACGAACCGCGCTGTCGCACTTCCAGCAGGCGCAAGGGCTCGCGCAGACCAGCGATCTGGATTCGCAGACGTTGTCGGCCCTGGGAGTCTCGCAGTACGACAATGGCGGCTCGACGGCGGCGCCGAGCGCCTATCCTCCACCTAATAATCCGCCTCGATAACCTCAAGCGAGCCGCCGAGCGAGACTCATGGCCACGATTATTGCGGGCAGATTCGAGCAAAAGCCGGAAGCGGATCGCGCCATCGACGTGTTGCGGCGGCGCGGCTTCGGCTCTGATCAGCTGAACGTGTTTTACCTGAATCCGCCGGGTCGGCATGCAAAATTTCCGGTCGGCGGCGACGAGAACGTGTCACCTGGCGCGACCAAGGCCAGCGGCAGCGCGGCGAAAGGCGCACTCGTCGGCGGAGCCGCCGGGCTTGCCGTGGGTCTTGCCGCCGCACCCGTGGCCGGTGTCGCCGCGCCCATCGCCGGCGCCGGGGTGGGAGCGTATACAGGCTCGCTCGTCGGCGCGCTCAAGGGAATGAAAAAGCCAGTCGATCCTGACAAGACTGGGCGAAGAGCGCAAAGCACAGATTCGGAGATCGATCCTTCCGGCAGGCCGCCCCGTCCCGCAGGAGTCATGGTGACGGTGTACGCGCCCGACGAAGATAAGCGATCCATCGCCATCGACGTGCTGCGCTCCGCGGGCGCGCACGATATCGAACATGCCAATGGCGAGTGGCGCGACGGCAAGTGGATCGACTTCGACCCTCTGAAGGCGCCAGATCTCGTCAGCTCGGGGAACTAGAAACCTTACCACTCAAAAAAATGGCCCCCGCTGCAGGGAGCCATTCAATAGCAAGTCATTGGCGGCGACTACGATGTCTTCGCCGTCTTTTGCTCGTTGTTGGCAGCAGCCTGTGCCGACTTAGCCTGCGTCAGGTGATCCTCAAGCGTAGGCAGGGTCTTGTCCACGAACGCCTTGAGATCAGCGTCCTTTGCTGACTTGGACTCGTTCTTGAATTCCTTGATGTCCTTTTCGTGGTCCGAGACCATGTTCTTCATGTACTCGCGGTCGAACTGCGCGCCTGAAAGCTTCTGCAGCTTGTCGAATTCGCGCTTAGTCGATGAATCCATGTCGGTCGGCAGATTCACATTCTTCTGGCTGGCGACCTGCTTGAGTTGATCGTTCGCTTTGCTGTGATCGGACGCCATGCGCTGACCAAACTGCTTGACCTCGGGGCTCTGTGCCTTTTGCGCAGCAAGATTGCCGAGCTGCACTTCCGCAAGGCCACCCTGTGCAGCCTTTTCCATGAACTGCTGATCGCTGTGTGAGATGGCCGCCGCATGGCTTTGTGTGGACGCACTAGTCATCCCGCCTTGAGTGCCGGCGGCGTAGCTGGCAAGCGGCAGACCCGCAAGCAGCAGCGACAGCGCGCTGGCAATCATTGATTTACTGAAACGCTGTGTCATAGAAACTCCTTTCGTCTGTAGTCCTGGCTCGTACCAGGGCGCGTCGAACGGTTTCCCGTGGTCGCGCTCGTGAAGTAAGAGACCAAAGGACAATTCGGCGGTTCCGCCATCGATGTCGTGGCGAACCAGAGAGAATCGCGGTCTAGAGCGGATTGCGGTTCCCAAGTTTCCGCCCAGAGCAGCCGCAGCAACTTCTAACGAGCGCGAGGGACTCGCTTTTCTCGTCAATCAAGTGCACGAGCCCTTTAGCGCTTTCGTACCCGCATCAGCGCTTGTCGTTGCGGTCAGTTTCGAGCTCGGCTTCGGCTTCGAGCCAGTCCTCTAAGTCACGGCCATGGACGCGGCCGCGCGCTTCGAAACGGCGGTACGCTGACTCACGAATCACTTTCTGCCGATCATTCACATTGGTGGCCGGATCGTCCTGCCACTGGGCGGGTTCGACTGGGTCGCGCTTCCGCTCGCTCGCAGCTTCGTGCTGCGATTGGGGATCCGTAGATTGCTGCGGAGCGGTAGGTGGAACTCTTGCACGGCTGCTGCGGGGCGTCATTGCGATCTCCGTTTCGCTGAATCAATGCTGTTGTTCGCCAGGATCTCCCAACCCGGTCTTTAGTTAGCGAAGGATTCTGTTCAATCTGCTTAGCAACGACTATCGGACAAGCGCTGATTGCGTTGTAGGAGTAAAGCGAGCTGACGGCACGGGTGCGCTTCGCTGCGCAACGGTTGAGGGATGAAGCGGTCTAGATTAAATCGGACCAAGCCGCGTCGCGGTCGACCGCGCTTGGCCGATTTCATGCTCCCCGAACAACGGTAGCTTGCACGGAGAACCACATGGCCAACACAGTAAGCGACGCGCTGATTGATCGCCTTATCGAATGGGGCGTAGACCGGGTATTCGGCTATCCCGGCGACGGAATCAACGGCGTGATGGGAGCGCTACGCCGGCGGGCCGATGCGATTGATTTCGTGCAGACCCGGCATGAAGAAATGGCTGCTTTCATGGCCTGCGCTCATGCCAAGTTCGCTCGGCAGACCGCGATATGCATGGCGACGTCCGGTCCCGGTGCAATTCATCTCCTGGCCGGTTTGTACGATGCCAAACTGGACCACCAGCCGGTCGTAGCTATAGTCGGCCAGCAGAGCCGCTCTTCCCTGGGCGGCAGCTATCAGCAGGAAGTCGACCTGGCCGCGCTGTTCAAAGACGTCGCTTCGCCCTTCGTGCAAATGGTCGTTGCTCCGCCACAGCTCCGTCACGCTGTCGATCGGGCCATGCGGATTGCCAGTGCCGAATCGACGGTGACCGCGATCATTCTTCCGAACGACCTTCAGGAGCTCGATGCCGAGCCGCCGCAGCATGAGCACGGCACGGTGCATTCGGGTGTCGGTTACTCCAGACCGCACCTGATACCGCGCGACGAGGATCTGCGGCATGCCGCCGAGGTGCTCAATGAGGGAACCAAGGTGGCAATGTTGGTCGGGGCCGGCGCGCTTGATGCGACGGATGAAATTGTCGCTGTCGCAGATGTTCTTGGCGCGGGGATTGCAAAGGCGCTTCTGGGCAAGGCTGCCGTCCCCGACGATGCGCGGCGGGTCACTGGATCGATCGGCCCGGTAGGCACCGAGGCGAGCTACCACCTGATGATGGAGTGCGACACGCTGCTCATGGTGGGCTCCGGGTTTCCATATAGCGAATTCCTGCCCAAGGAAGGCAAGGCGCGCGGAGTGCAAATCGACATCGACAACTCCATGCTGTCGCTGCGCTACCCAATGGAGGTGACCCTGGTTGGAGACAGCGCAGAGACTCTGCGCCATCTCTTGCCGCTGCTCGAGCGCAAAGACAACGGCAGCTGGCGCTCGAAGATCGACGGTTACGTCGACGACTGGCGGCGCAAGCTCGAACGCCGGGCACGCAATCGAGGGAACCCGATCAATCCGCAGCGGATCTTCTGGGACCTGTCGCCGCGACTACCCGACGGCTGCATCGTGACCTGCGACTCGGGCTCCGCCGCGGTTTGGTATGCGCGATACATCAAGTTCCGCGAAGGCATGATGGGTTCGCTGTCGGGTGGTCTTGCATCGATGGGATGCGCCATGCCTTATGCCATTGCGGCCAAGCTCGCTTTTCCGAGCCGCCCGGTCCTTGCACTGGTCGGCGACGGCGCGATGCAAATGAACGGCATCAACGAGCTGATCACTCTCTCCAAGTATCGAAACCGCTTCAGCGATCAACGCCTGGTCGTCGTCGTGCTCAACAATCGCGATTTGAACATGGTCACCTGGGAACAGCGCCGGACCGAAGGAGACCCCGATTTCACCGATTCGCAATCGATTCCGGATTTCCCTTACGCCGACTATGCCCGACTCTTGGGCTTTGGCTCGGTGAAGATCGAGCAGCCCGACGACATCCCGAGTGCGCTCGACGAGGCGTTTTCTGCCAGCGGGCCTTTCCTCATCGAAGCGTGCACCGACCCCAACGTGCCGCTAAGCCCTCCGCACCTTACGCTGAGACAGGCAAAGGCACTCGCCAAGTCGCTGCTGAAGGGCGATCCACAAGCGGCGGAAATCATCCGGGCTTCGTATCGCGAGCTCTACCCAACCCATCGTTGAGCGCAATGTGCGCTGCGTTGCATCAATGGGATAACTTGCATGACGTCTTGTGGTGTATCTGATTTCAGCCGCCGTCCTACAGAAAAATCGGAGTCGGGCCGATGTCGAATCAAGCGCCGCCAGTTCATATTCTGATCGACGGTACGGCAGGGATGGTCCGCACCGCATCGAAAATTCCCCGAAGCACAGTTTCGTCAAAGGAGATCTAGATGCGTTACAAAGAAATTTTTGGAGTACTCATCCTTGCCGCGCTTGCGACTGCCATTCCACTACGCGCGCATGGCGCCACCGTCGGCATCGACGTGAATGTTGGTCCACCCGCCGTCGTCCAGGAAACGGTACCGGCGCCGCGCGAAGGGTATACGTGGGCGCAAGGCTACTGGGACTATGACAACGGCCGCCACGAATGGCGCAAGGGCCACTGGGAGCGCAATCATCCCAATGAACACTGGCGCAACAGCGAGTGGCACGAGCATGAAGGGCACTGGACGCTGGAAAGAGGCCACTGGGACCGCGATTGAATTCGCGCGGCGCGTCTGATGCCGAGGTGACGCTCAAGCCGTTGCACAGAATGCCGGGCGACCGATGAGCTATATCGACCGAGATCTTCTGCCGGGAGAACATCTCGTCTACCGCACTCGACTCTACTGGCTGGTCTTTGCGGGACCGGTATTACTCTCGATTGTCGTGTTGCTTCCGATCGCCTGGCTGCTTTTCAACAGCAACTGGATGCGGTTTTCTTGGATACCCCTTGCGTTGAGCGCTCTCCTCATCGGAATCGCGCTTCTGAGAAGGCAAACCTCGGATTTCGCAGTCACTGATCGGCGAGTGGTGATGAAGCGCGGCATCATCAGCACACTGTCTATCGAGCTGCTCTTGAACAAGATCGAAGCCATCGCGATAGACCAGAGTCTGTTAGGCCGCATGTTCGACTATGGCGACATCATCGTCAGCGGCAGCGGTGGCACCAGGGAACTCTTTCGCCGTATCCAAGCGCCTTTTGAGTTCCGTCGAGCCGTTCAATCAGTAACCACCGAACGAATGGAACTAATGCCTTTCAGGGCGGCCGCGATCCCTAGCGAGATGGTTTATCGCTTGCGCTCCCCTGGCACAAGCGTTCCACGTCAGCCTGAGCGCGTTAAGCAATAGGGTCAGACGTTGCGCAATCGCAATCCGATTGCGTCTGACGATCCACTACAGCGTTGTCCGACATCGCGTTGACAAGGCGAAATGCGGATGGGGCGCGGCGCAACGCCGGCTTTCAGAGGACGATTGAATATTTCAGACGGAGGTACGCGAGTACCGCGCACATCGCGTAATTGCAGCGCACCAATTTGGGCTTTGCTCCGTCGGCAGGGATTTTTTAAATTGAGCAGGAGTCAATAACGAAGCAGACGACAAATGATGGCAGTGCACTTTAAGTGCTTTCTGCAAAGCGATCGCCTGCGGTACTTTCAGTTCGCAATTTCATTACGAGATGGAGGAGTGGATGAAAAAGACATTTGTACCCTGGCTTCTGGCCGTGGTCGGCGCGGTGAGTTTCGCGGCGTTCGCGCAGGCGCCCACAGGCACTGGAGCAATGTCATCGAGTAGTATGGGCACGATCGGAGATACCGCCAAAGCCGACAAGGCCTTTCTCGAAGCACAGACGCAGTGCAATGAAAAAACCGGGGCCGCGAGGACCACTTGCCTGAGCGATGCGCGCGCGACATACGATCGTGCTATCGCTGGTAAAGCAGGCAGCACAACTAATGCAACAACCGGCGCGGGAACAACTGGGTCGGCGGGCGCAACCGGAGCGGGGTCCACCAGCAGCTCCGGAACATCGGGCGGAATGTCAGGAGGCGGAACGACTGGCGGAACCACAGGCGCTACAAGCGGCGCTACGGGTGGCGCGTCAGGTAGTGCGACTGGCGGCGCGACGGGCAGTGCATCAGGAAGCGCTGGTGGTACGTCTGGAAGTAGCGCGGGCGGCAAGAAGTACTGAAGCAACGGCAGCGTCTTCACGGGGCGGCTTGAACCGCCCCGTGTCATTTTTCGAGCGTCAGCCCCGATACACATCCAGCGAGCGGGATCGCGCTCAATCGCCAGCGACACGCCTTTGCCCCGTGACCGGAACGCGCGATTGTCTAGCGTGGCCGAAAAAACTGAGTAAACCCTATTTGCCTACGGGGATGTAGGACTAAGTCCTACAGGTAAATCAGAGACAGTCCGATACTCAGCCGAGCGCGTATGCAGGAAATTCAAACTGCAGCAATGGCTTAGGGCCGCCACCCCGAGCACAAGCATCCTTTTCCAAGGCAAAGGCTCATGTTTGACGATTTTACCTACAGAAGCTACCGCGTCCGCGCCGGCGTACGTCAAAGCCGTACCGACAGGCTCGGACGCTGGTATGGAGTCATCTCGCTGGTACAGGGATCGGACCAGGACATCTTCCTGCTCGAAGATCATCTGTTTGAATGGCCGGCAGGCGCTCGCCGCTATGCCGTTCATCACGCCAAGGCTCTGATCGACGCGCGTCGCGAGGCCGCCGCGAGTCTGCAGTAGCCTGTTCAAGGTCGGGCGGCATCATTCATGCCGCGAGCACGGGTGCGATATCCGTTCGCACGCGTAACTTGTGTGCACGATTCGTCGCGTTGACCGCGACCGATAGGCTGCATTCGCATCTGCGTCGGCACTTCATCTGCGGCGCGACTTCCACACGAGTGCCAAGCAAAACTCGCGTGCGACGACTGTGCAGCCGCTCGTGTGACGCCTCGAATTTGTCCTACAACCGAATCATCGTTCCGCCGATACCGCCCCGTGGTGTGAATTAGCGATATTCCCGTCATGTCGCGGAGTTGCCGCGTACGCGGCCGCGTGATGACCTGGTCGCTCATATCACCCTAGGAAAGCGTCATGCGTTCGATCCTTCTGTGGCTGCTCGGCGTACCGATTCCGATCATCATTCTGATCGCGCTGCTGTACCACTGATGGAACAGCCGACGAGTCATTGAGCGGTTCGCCCGGCTGAGCATGGTCGTCTGCCCTTATGACTGTCATTGGTGCGATCTTTCGGCTTGTCGCGCCGGCGGTTGCGAGATGACTGGTGAGCCGCCTCTCGCTGAATGTGCGACGTGCGGCGCGCTGGTCATCCGCACCGCCGGCTTCGGGCTTTGCGTCGAGTGCATGACCTCGGAAATTCGAGTGGCCAACGGAGGCGGATGAGATGCCACGCGCGCTGTGGAAAGGCGCTATCAGCTTCGGCCTGGTAAACGTTCCTGTCGAGCTCTACCCGGCCGAAGAGCGCAAGGAGTTCAAGTTCTCCATGCTCGACAAACGCGACTTCTCGCCCGTGGGCTACAAGCGCTACAGCAAGAAGACCGGCAAAGAAGTCGACTGGAAGGACGTCGTGAAGGGATACGAGTACGAGAAGGACCAGTACGTCGTTCTCTCCGACGAAGACTTCAAACAGGCCAATGTCAAGGCGACTCAGACCGTCGACATCGTCGCCTTTGTGCCGCTCGAGGAAATACCGCCGCAGTTCTTCGAAAGCCCCTATTACCTGGCGCCGACCGAGCGTGGCCAGAAGGTCTACGCGCTGCTGCGCGAGACGCTGAAGTCGAGCGGGCTGGCAGCAGTTGCTCAGGTGGTGATCAGAACAACGCAGCACCTCGCCGTCGTGGTGCCGGTCGGTCGCGCGCTGGTGCTCAACACCTTGCGCTACGCGGATGAGCTGCGCGACCCCAAGGACCTGGATCTTCCCGAGGCTGGGCTCAAGGGGGCCCACGTCAGCACCAAGGAAGTCGACCTCGCGAAGAAGCTGATCGATGACATGACCGAGCATTGGAACCCGGACGAATTCAAGAACACCTATCACCAGGATTTGATGCGGCGCATTCACGAAAAAATAAAGAGCGGTCAAACGCAGGTGATCACCGAGCCCGAAGCGGAAGAGAAGCAGCCACGGCGCTCGGCGGAAGTGATCGATCTGGCGACGCTGCTCAAGCAGAGCCTTGAGAAGGGCACGCATCGCAAGACTCCAGACCACCGCAAGTCCAAGCCTTCCTCGAACAAGTCGAGCCTGCGCGCGGTTTCCACACCGCGCAGCTCGAGCCGGGCGCCGGCGGCAAAGCGCAAGCGCGCTTGAGCGAGGCTTGCGGGACAAAGCGATGGCGCTCGAACGATACCAGCAAAAACGCGACTTCGGCATAACCCCCGAACCTCGCGGCCGCACCGGTGCGCACCGCGCGAAGCAGCTCGCCTATGTGATCCAGAAGCATGCGGCCAGCCACCTTCATTACGACTTCAGGCTCGAGCTGGGCGGGGTGCTCTTAAGCTGGGCGGTGCCCAAGGGACCCAGTCTCGACCCGCACGACCGCCGTCTGGCGATGCATGTCGAGGATCATCCGCTCGAATACGGAGGCTTCGAAGGAGTCATTCCCCCCAAGCAATATGGCGCGGGAACAGTGATGCTCTGGGACCGCGGTACATGGATTCCAGAGGAGGATCCCGTTGCCGCGTACAGCCGAGGCCGGCTCAAGTTCGAACTCGATGGCGAAAAGCTCAAGGGCGGCTGGTTGCTCATTCGTACCCACAGCAGCAAATACAACAACGGCAAGCAGGCCTGGTTGCTTATCAAGCAGAACGATCGGTACGCCCGCCACGGGGTCGACGCCAGCATCGTCGACGAAGAACCCGACAGCGTCGCGTCCGGACGAAGCCTCGAGGAAATCGCCGATGACCGTCGGCACGTTTGGCAGTCCAACCGATCAGTGAAAGAGAACGTCCGCGCCGGTGCGGTTGCAAAGGCACCAAAACGCGCGACCGGGAAGCGCGCCAGCCTCAAGGCAGCCACACCGGCAACGCCGCGCAAGCGCAGCGAGCCGACTTCGCCCGCAGCACCTTCGCGCAGGCGCGACACGACATCTTCGACCGTCCAAGTTGCCGGCATCAACTTGTCGAATCCCGACAAGCTCATGTACCCGGAAGCGGGCCTCACCAAACGCGATCTCGCGCAGTACTACCAAGCCGTCGGCGACTGGATCGTTCCCCATATCGCCAAGCGACCGTTGACGCTGGTGCGCTGCCCCGATGGATGGAATGGCGAGTGCTTCTATCAAAAGCATGCGAACGACAGCGTTCATGCCTCGGTCGATCGCGTGCCGGTACCGGAACGCAACGGCACCGCGACTTATTTCGCAGCCAGCTCGGTTTCAGCAGTGGTTGGTCTGCTCCAGTGGGGCGTGCTGGAGCTGCACCCGTGGAGCGCGCGCGCTCCGCGTCTGGACCGCCCGGACCGTCTCATTTTCGACTTCGACCCTGACACCGCCGTTGAGTGGAATGACCTCGTGGGTGCTGTGCGCCTCCTTCGGGAGCTCTTGGACGATCTCGGACTCAAAGGATTTCTCAAGACGACGGGCGGCAAAGGTTTGCACGTGGTCGTTCCCATCCGACCGACGCTCGACTGGGAGGCGGCCAAGGGGTTCACGCGCGCGGTCGCCGAGCTTCTCGCCTCGACGTTCCCCGAACGGTTCACCGCCGTGATGTCCAAGGCAACACGCAAGGGAAAAGTCTTCATCGATTATCTGCGCAATGCCGAAGGCGCAACCGCAGTCGCTGCGTATTCTCTCCGGGCACGCGCCAATGCGCCCGTGTCCACGCCCATCGCATGGACCGAGCTCAAATCGGACGTGCGATTCGACCGCTTCAATTTGAAAACGGTGCTGGCTCGCTTGAGCACAATGAAAAACGATCCCTGGGCCGACTTTTTCAGAACGCGCCAGGCGGTTACCAAAGCGATGTTTGGGCGCGTCGGGCTAGAGAACCTCTGAAGAGGCCACGCGTGGGCCGCGTTTCTAGCGCAATGGCCTCGGCTGCTAGGCGTCGCGGCGCCGCGAATAGTTCATCCTATTCGCAAGCCGCGCAACAACGCAGATGAGGCCATTGCGCCGAAACCCGGATGGGACGGGGCTTTCCGGAAGTGAACGACAAGCCAAATGTCGATGCCGGGAACGAAGACGGCGTGCTGCACGACGCGCTGTACCGGGAAATCATGGGCGTGTTCCTGCGTCGCATACGAAGCTCGGCCGCAGCGTGAAAAAAGGCCCTGGATGACCGCGCGCTGGACCATTCCCGCATTTTCCGGCTACGGGATCGAGCTCGAATACATGATCGTGGACCAGGGCTCGCTGGACGTGCGCCCTGTCGCTGGAGATCTGCTGCGCTCTTTTGCCGGGGGCGTCGATGCAGCAGATGTGGAGCACGGTGCGCTCGGCTGGTCGAACGAGCTTACTTCGCACGTCATCGAGCTCAAGAACATAGCTCCCACGCCTGCGCTATCGATGTTGAGCAGCGATTTCCAAAACGAGATCCGCTACGCCAACCGTGCGCTCGAGCCCATGTCGGCGCGCTTGATGCCCACCGGCATGCATCCGTGGATGCAACCTGCCGTCGAGACGGTGCTCTGGACCAAGCAGTACGGCGAGATCTACCAGGCCTACGACCGCATTTTTGATTGCCGGCGGCACGGCTGGGCCAACGTCCAGAGCACGCACATCAATCTGCCGTTCACAGACGACGTGCAATTCGCACGGCTGCACGCGGCGGTTCGTCTGCTGCTTGCCCTGGCGCCGGCGCTGGCGGCGAGCTCGCCGGTGGCCGACGGACATGACAGCGGACTCCTGGACTTCCGCGTCGAAGCCTACCGTTGGAACGCCAGGCGCGCTCCATCAGTCGTCGGCAAGGTCATTCCCGAGACCGTGGTCGACAGGCGCGACTACGAGCGGCGCATCCTCGATCCAATGTATCGCGAGATCCAGCCGCATGACCCGGCCGGCGTGCTCAGACACGAATGGCTCAATTCACGCGGAGCGATCCCGCGCTTCGAGCGCAACGCCATCGAGGTGCGGTTGGTCGATACCCAGGAGCATCCGGGCGTCGACGTCGCGATCGCCGCCGCGTTCGCCGCGGCGGCCCGGTCGCTGTACTTCGAGGCCTGGTCGACGCTGTGGCAGCAACAGGCCGTACCGACCGACACCCTTTTACATGTCCTGCTCGCATGCGCGCGCACCGCGGAACAGGCGGTCATCGACGATCCGCAGTTTCTCGACGTGCTCGGAATGAAACCTCGCCGGTGCACTGCGGCAGAGATCTGGGATCACCTCCTCGGCAAGATGACCGCCATCAACAGTTGGTGGCGATCGCGCATTGCCTTCATCCTTGAGCGAGGAACGCTTTCGCGACGCATTTTGCGCGCCCTCGACGGCGATTTTTCACCAGCGCGCCTGCGTCAGATCTACGGTCAGCTCTGTACATGCCTCGAGAGCGGAGAGACCTTCGAATAAAAGGGCCGGGCGAGGCGAAGCCGGGCACGGCGCCCTCCTCCGGCAAGGCGCCGCGAACAGTCATCTGCTTTGTACTGACTTGCGAGCACGGTGGCAACCGGATTCCGCGTCCCTACGCCTCTCTGTTCCACGGTCATCGCCGCGTGCTCGACTCCCATCGCGGCTACGACGCCGGCGCGCTGACCATGGCGCGCACGCTTGCACGAGCGCTGCGTGCGACGCTCATCGTCTCGACCGTAAGCCGGCTGCTGGTAGAGCTCAATCGCTCGCCGGGACACCGCAACCTCTTTTCGCCGATCAGCCGGGCTGCGCCGGACCCGGTGCGGCGAAACGTCTATCGGCGCTATTACCTGCCCTACCGGGCCAAAGTGCAGGCCGCCGTCCGAGCGTCGCTCCGCTCAGGCGCCCGTGTCATTCACGTTGCCTCGCACAGCTTTACCCCGGTTTTGAACGGCAGGATGCGCCTGGCGGACGTCGGACTGCTCTATGACCCGCGCCGCGCCGGCGAGCGGAAGCTGTGCCTGCGCTGGCAATCTGCGCTGCATTCGATCGCGCCAGGCTGGCGCGTCCGCCGCAATTATCCCTACCGGGGCAACGACGATGGGCTCACCCGCCACCTGCGTCGAGTGTTTCCCGCCAACCGCTACAGCGGCATCGAGCTGGAGATCAATCAGCGCATCGTTCATAACGACGAGCGCGCATGGCGCGACGCGCGCTCGAAAGTCGTTGAGGCGCTACGCATCGCCGTCCAGGCAGCCTAGATCAGCCCGTGCAGAAAATCGCGACGCCACGAGCGCGGCTCGAATGATTTCGCAAAACGACTACAGTTGAATCATCGTTCATCTGATACCCGGCCGAAGTCGATGGTGGCAACCTCCTTACTGCGCTGACGCTAATCAAATCCGACGCAGGAGCCTACATGTCGACCGACCAGATTGCACCCACATTGCAGAGGCCTGTTTCTGCACAATTGAAGGAACTGCTGCTGCAATCCCTCGAGCACGAAAAGGGCGGCGTTCTCGTTTATCAGAATACGGATCTCCAGGAGGAATGGCAAAAGTATCTCGAGCAGACCGAGAACCATGTCGCCATTCTCACCGAGGTCTGCGACGCGCTTGAGCTTGATGTAAATGAGCCGACGCCTGGCTGCAAAGTCGTGCGGCACATCGGCCAGGCGTTGGTCGAAGCCATGCGAATGGCCGCGAGCGGCAACGATCCTGCCGCAGCGGAACTTGTCGCCTGTGAATGCGTGGTTCTCGCCGAGACCAAGGACCACTTCGACTGGGAGATGATTGGAGAGTGTGCCAAGACATCGGCTTCGCCCGAGGAGCGGGAGATTCTTCAGATGGCGGCCGATCAGGTCGAAGACGAGGAAGAAGAGCACCTTTACCACACCAAGGGATGGTGTCGGGAGCTATGGCTCAAGTCGCTGGGGATGAAAGCGATGCTGCCGCCGCCCGAGGAGACCAAGGACGTCAAGACCGCCGCTGATGCGGCCAAGGTCGAGAAGTCGAGAAAGAAGTGATCAGCCTCTGCGCGATCGCGCCGCCGAGCGGCGCCGCATCGCCAGCACCGCGCCCGTGACGGCGGCGGCGATGAACGCCGCCGCCATCGCCTTTCGCGACGTCAACGTCGATTTCAGCAGACGGGGCGTGGTGCGCAGCGCATCTTTGATTTCCCTGCGCTCGTTTTCTAGCCGTGTTTCCACTGCCGCGATCTGCAAGCGCAGCTTAGCCATCGATTCATTCGCCATGGCTCAAGTCCTCCAGCTGGCGCCGCGTCGCCGGGAAAGTGAGATCGCGCGCGCGCATCCTGAGCATCACGATGCATGGGATCATGCCGGCGAGCATGACCGCACCGACGATCAGTAGCGCGCCCGGGAGGCCGAGCCAGTTGTCGGCGAGCCATGTCACCAGCGCTGCGATCAGCAGGATCCACCCTGTAATGACCAGGATCAGCGCGAGGACGGAGAAAATGACGACGGACAGCGCGCTCGCAGCGGCAACCCTGGCTTCAAGCTTGACAAGCTCGAGCAGATCCCGGCCGACGCCACGTGCGTTGGCGACCAAGGATCGCGCATGCTGCACGAGGCGGAAAGCTCGGGGCGCAGCGCTGATCGACATGCTATAGCCAACCGTTTCTTCAAGCAGGTTGCAAATCCTGCATCGAATCGGAAAAAACCGATCCGTTCGAACCAAACTACCTTCCTTGACAGCTCTGCCTATGCAGGAAACGGACCAGCTCTTGGATCGATATTGGAACAACAGCGTCGCGTGCGAAGCGAAGTCGCCGTGTCAGCCAAATGCCGACCGCGGCTTCGGGATCGGCCGTTGCGCGTCAACGCGCCGCGCACATGATCACAGCGTCCGGGCCGTAGCCTTCCGCGATGTAGCCTTGGGCCTGCATTTGCGCTTTGAGGGCGGGATCGGTGGTGTAGCGGTGATTGGCGTCTGGTCGGTTGTTATACAGCCGATACACGGGCACCGCACTCTGCGGGCATTCGCCGGTGATCTCATTGGGAAGCGCGATATAGAAAACCGCGGGCGATTCGCTGATGAACCAAGGAAAGCGACTGGCGACCTCGGCGCATTCGTCTGCGGACGCAGAATAGAAGTGTGAGTTCAAAGGCGGCGGCATGTAGTAGCGGCACACGGGATTGGTACCGGCAGCCGGCTGGGCATAGGCGTTGAAAGAGCGTCCAGTGCGCACCCAGCCGGGAATCAGACCGTTGTCGAGGGCGTCGATTTCCGTCTGAATCGAGGTCATGAAGTAGTGGTCGAGGGCGCCGTTGTAGAACTCGATCACTGGCACGCTTGCCGGCGCACTGGCCGAACCGACTCCCACGATCTGCAGTATCGCCAGCGATGCGAGCTGCGGCGAGTCGACCACCAGGTTGGCCAACCGTGTTCCTGCAGCCTGGGGAGCGAAATACAGCACCATGTGACAGCCTTGTCCCGCGGGAATGACCGACCCGACCAGGCAGCCATTGTCGAAGCCCAGAAAGTCGAAGGCCTGAGGTCCGTTGAGCACAATGGCGCTCAAGCTCATCGCCGCGGGACCCTGGTTGTAGAGCTCCAGATCCATGGCATCGGATCGTGTCCCGAGCGTTTGCGTGCCGAAGTCAGCGACCTGCGGGATGAACTGCAACATTGCCGTGCCCGATTGCGCGTCCACGCCTCGCCCGTAAAAGGTGAGGATCGCATCGGGCGCATCGGCGGTGTTTCGGAGCCATAGTCCTCCCGATGTCTGCCCTGTGACCTGGGGCGCGAAGGTGACGGCGACATTGCAGCGATCGCCGGGCGCCAAGACCATACCGGTGCTGCACGACGAGCTCACGCTGAAGGCCGGTCCGGTCGCTGGATGCACGCTGACGTCGGTGAACGACCAGGAAGCCGTCCCGCAGTTGCTCACGCTCCAGTTTGCGCTGGTGCTGTTGCCGATTTGGATATTGCCGAAATTGAACACGTCGGGATCGATGCAGATCCGAGCCTGCGCCGATGCCGGCGATGGCAGTACCATGCCCAGCAGCAATAGCAGCAACGCGTGAAAGACCCGCATACGCGAAAATCGAGGACCGCAGAACGACTCAAGGAGGAAGCGCAAATCCTGCCTACGGACTCAGGCAGCGCTACGTTGGTTCCGGTCACAAGGGTCTGCGACTGCTGCGACCGGATTAGCGGATTATCCCTATCGAATGTAAAACATCAATATCGGTACGTAAGCTACCGTTACATATACATTTTTGTAAGTTATCGATAAGCTTGGGTCGACGCCCGCTTTGCGCGCCATCGACGGGGGTCCTGCATCATTCGCCGACGAAATCAACGGCCGCGACCGGCAAGGAAATCCTGCAGGTCGGCGATCTCCATTGGCTTGACGAAATGCGCGTCGAAACCGGCTTCGATCGCCAGCTGCTTGTCTTCCATCGCGCCGTAGCCGCTCACCGCGATCAGCACCGTCTTGCCGTCGCCCAGGTCGCGCCGGAGCGCTCGTGCTACGTCGTAACCGTTCATGCCCGGAAGACCGATGTCGAGTAGGACAAGGTCCGGTCGGTATTCCTTGGCGACGCGCAGCGCCTCCAGACCGGTGGTGGCGGTGCGCACGTCGTTATCCATGAGTTTGAGCAGGGAGGCGAAGCTTTGGACGGCGTCAGGATTGTCGTCGACGATCAGGACGCGGCGTCCTGAGAGCGCTGGCGACTCGCGGCGCGGTGCAGTCGGCAATGGCTTGCCCGCCGCGAGCGGCAACTTGATGACAAACTCGCTGCCTCGCCCGACGCCCTCGCTCCTGCCGCTGATCGAGCCTCCGTGCAGATCGACCAGGCTGCGCACGAGCGTGAGACCGAGACCCAGCCCGCTGCGCCTGCGCTCGAGCGAGATATCCGCCTGCACGAAGGGCTCCCAGATCTTTCCGAGATTCTCCGGCGCGATGCCGATGCCTGAATCGCGCACGTGCATGATGGCCGAGCTGTCTTCGCGCGCCAGCGTGACGTCGACCTTGCCGCCGTCGGTGTATTTGATCGCATTGTGAACCACGTTCTCGACAATCTGGGCGAGCCGGACCGGATCGGCGTCGACGATCAGCGGCTGTCCCGGCAGGCGTGTCGTCAGCTTGTTGTCCGAGGCGTCCGCCATGGATCGCAGCTCAGCAGCGACTTCCTTGACGATCTCGACCAGGTCCACCGGCTCGCGCTTGAGCTCGATCCGGCCGTGGTTGATGCGGGAGACGTCGAGCAGGTCGTCGATGAGCCGCGCCATGCGCCGGATGTTGCGCTCGATGGTTTCGCGCACCTCGACCGCTTCCGGCGCATCGGTCCCCACCCGGCGCAACACCTGCATGCCGTTGCGCAGCGGGGTCAATGGATTGCGCAGCTCGTGGCCCAGGGTGGCCAGAAAGTTCGTTTTCGCCTGGTCCGCGGCGGCGACCTCGTTCATGACCCGCTTGCGCTCGGTGACGTCGCGATTGATCTCCAGGATCGCCAGCACCGACCCGTCGATGTCGCGATCAACGACCTGACTGCTGTCGACGGTGAGGTGCGTGCCATCCTTACGCACGTGGTCGAGCTCGCCCTCCCACCGGTCGACGGTGCGCAGAGTCGCATCCACGTTCTCGCCGGCAGCGGCTCCTCCGGCCATGAGCAGCTCGTGGGCGTGCTTGCCGAGCGCCTCGTCGGCGCGCCAGCCATAGGTGAGCTCCGCGCCGTGATTCCAGAGCGTGATCTCGCTCCTGCGGTCGCGCACGATGATTGCGTCCGACGATAGGTCGAGCAGCGCCGCTTTCTGTCGCAGCCGCGCTGCCTGAGAGGTGACCTCCTCTATGTCGAGCAGTACCACGACCGCACCGTCGATCTTGTTATCTGCCGTCCGATAGGGATGAATACGCAGCATGTGATGCCGCCCTTCCCGGTCGCGCACCTGGCGCTCGTTGAGCTTCACGGTGTCGATGACCTCGGCGATCAGCGTCTCCAGCTCGGGAATATCGATCGCCGGCTTCAGGTTGCCGATCGGCCGTCCGATGTCCGTCGGCAGGATGTTGAACAGCTTCGCCGCAGCCGGCGTCACCCGCCGGATGCGAAGATCGACACCAACGGCGACCATCGGCATGCTGGCGCTGGAGATGAGGTTGCTGACGTCATCGTTGAGACGCGACAGCTCCGAATTGCGGTTGAGCAGCTGCTCGTTGACGGTGGTCAGCTCCTCGTTGACCGATTGCAGCTCCTCCTTCGCCGTCTCCAGCTCTTCGTTGGTGCTCTGCAGCTCCTCGTTGGTCGAAAGGATCTCCTCGTTGGCGGACTTGAGCTCCTCGTTCGAGGCGTCCTGCTCCTCGATCACGGACTGGAGGTACTCGCGCGTCGACACCAGCTCTTGGCGCAGCGTCTTGACGTCGACGTCCTCGCCCTGCATCAAATCTGCGCCGGAGAGCTTGCGCCTGAACCATTGCGACAGCGCTCCCGGCGCTACGCTTTCGGCGGATCCTGAGCCCTGCGCGGGCTCGACCGCCATGGCGCGCGCAGACTCGTCCTCGAACAGGATGAGAAAGCATTCCTCGCTCTTCCCCGCCAGCAATACCGGCAGGACCCGCACGTCGATCTTGTGCGACTGAGTATCCCCTCGAATCCTGACGTTCTTGTGCCGCACCTCGACCTTGCGCGCCCGGCATTCGGCGATGGCGCTGCGCAACTCCAGAAACAGCCCTTCGCGCGCCATCTTGAGCACGTTGAGACTGGCCTCTCCTGGCGACGGTCGCAAATAGGCGCCGGTGTCGCCGCGGAACTGCAGCACCTGGAAATCGCTGTTGATCAGCACACCGGGCGGAGAGTACTGGTTCAAGACCATCCGGTCGGCTTCGCGCAGCCACTCGTTGCCCGCCGGCTCGCCTTCGCGGTCGCGGGGCCGCGTCACCAACGCCGTGCGTATGTCTTCCACCGAGAAGTGCGGATACGCTCGAAGGGCGGTCGATCGCTTGCGATAGATCCTGTGGGCGCGGTCGACCAGCGTGAACAGATCGGAGGAAGTGCCGATGGTCTCGGAGGCGCCGAGAAGCAGAAAGCCCTCAGGGTTGAGCGCGTAGTGGAACGTCGGGATCACCCGCTTTTGCAGGGGCGGCGCGAGATAGATGAGCAGGTTGCGACAGCTCACCATATCTATCCGGGAGAACGGGGGATCGGCGGCGACGTTCTGCTTTGCGAAGAGGCACATGTCGCGGATCATCTTGTTGACCCGGTACTTGCCGTCCTCCTTGGAGAAGAAACGGCGCAACCGCTCCGGCGATACTTCACCTGCGATGTTCTCCGGGTAGACGCCTTCGCGCGCCTTTTGCAGCGAGACTGTATCCGACAGATCGGTCGCGAATATCTGGATGTTCGGGTTTACCGACTTGTCGTCAAGAAACTCGACTAGCGCGATCGCCAGCGAGTACGCTTCCTGGCCCGTCGAGCACCCGGGGGCCCAGATGCGCAGCGGTGCTCCCGAGCTTTTCCCCTTGAGAATCTCCGGGAAGACCGTCTGCTTCAAAGTCTCGAAGGTCTCCGGCTCGCGGAAAAAGCTGGTCACATTGATCAGGATGTCGTGATAGAGGGCATCGAGCTCCTGGCGATTCTTTTCCAGATATCGCCCGTACTCGCCGAGATCCTCTTTGACGCTCAGCACCATGCGCCGCATCATGCGGCGGCGAATGGTGGTGTCGCGGTAGGCACTGAAATCCACTCCGTAAGTCGCGCGCAGCAGCGCGAGAATCTTGCGAAAGCTCGCCTCCTCGGCGAGCGCTCCGGCGCGCTCGGCCAGCGCCTCCGGCTTGGTGACGTAGGGATGCTGTCCGACGCGCGCCAGCTCGCGGGCGATCTCTGCGGGCGGCAAGACGACATCGACGCAGCCGCTGCGTACCGCCGAGAGCGGCATTCCGGCGTACTTGGCCGACTCTTCGTCCTGCGCGAAGGTGATGCCGCCCGCAGCCTTGATGTCTTCCAGGCCCAGTGTCCCGTCGGAGCCGGTGCCCGAAAGCACGACCCCGATGGCGCCGGTCTGGCGATCCTCCGCAAGCGACTTGAAGAACGAATCGACCGGCAGATGATGCACCGGCACGTCGCCGCGCGGCTCGAGTTGCAACACGCCGCGCGCCACCGTCATGGTCGTATTGGGCGGGATGATGTAAATATTGTTGGGCTCGACACTCACCCCGTGCGTCGCTTCGTGCACGGGCATCGGTGTCGACTTGCCGAGGATAGAGTCGAGCTTGCTCTCGTGCCGCGGATCGAGATGCTGCACGACGACGAACCCCATGCCGGTGTCGGCCGACAGCGATTCGAGAAGCTGGCTTACGGCTTCGAGCCCCCCCGCCGACGCGCCTATGCCGACGACGGGAAAAGCGTTCGCAGCCTCGGGCTTAGATGCTTCCTGCGGAGCTGCCGCCGCGCCGTCCTTCTCCTCGGGCTTGGCTGCTTTGTCACTCATGTACCACTCTGGTGAAGGTATCCTGGATGAACAACGTACTCCTGCCGATCAGAATACCCCCCCACCACTCTCGGCAATTGCTACAACGATACTCCGAAACTTTTTTCGAATCCAATCACCGCGACGATTGCTGTCCTTCGGTGTCCCAACATGGAGAAAAGATGCGAGCGGGGCACAGCCGCTCGCCAAACCATCTTGCTCAGAGGCACACCCCTATGGCGATAATTACAAATCACACGCTGGCGGCGCAGCCTGCCGTGACGACGCGAACCGGCCACGATCTGATCGTCGTGGGTGCATCCGCTGGAGGCATTCCAGCGATTTCGACGCTTCTCAGGGGCCTGCCTGCCGATCTTCCGGCGGCCATCCTGGTCGTGTTCCACCTGGCACCCGATTCGGGCGCGATGCTGCCTCGAATGATCGGGGAAAAGTCTCGCTTGTCGGTGACTCTTGCCGAAGACCGGGCGCCGCTCCGTCATGGCGAAGTGCGCATCGCGGTGTCGGACCACCATTTACTGGTCGAACCGGGAATGATGCGCCTGGTTCGAGGCCCGCGTGAAAACCGCTTCCGGCCGGCAATCGATCCGCTCTTTCGCTCCGCGGCGTGGGCCTACGGCCCGCGAGTGATCGGCATCCTGCTGTCAGGACTTCTCAACGACGGCAGCGCAGGCCTGTGGGCGATCAAGAGTTGCGGCGGCGTCGCGGTCGTCCAGGATCCGGTGGATGCACACTACAGAGACATGCCGCAGCACGCATTGGAGACCTTTCCCGTCGATCACTGCGTGCCGGTTGCCGAAATGAGCACACTGGTGACTGCTCTCGCCCGGCAACCCGCAGCCGGCAACGTCGATCCTGTTCCGTCCAAGCAACTGGAAATCGAGACCAAGATGGCGGAGCAGTCCGACGAGGTTGGCATCGACCGGATGAACCGCATCGGCAAGCTCTCGCCGTTTACCTGTCCGGCGTGCCATGGCTCGCTATGGGAGGTGTTCGACGACTATGTGCTGCGCTTCCGATGCCACACCGGCCACGCCTTTTCCGCGGAAAGCCTGGACGCGGAGCAGGGGGAGGAATACGAAGGCGCTCTGTTCATGGCGCTGCGGTCTCTCGAGGAAAATGCCCGGCTCGCCCGGTCTGTCGCCGATCGCTCGCGGCAGCGCGCGCACGATCGCGTTGCTCGCATCTACGACGACAAGGCCAGCGAAGCAGATCGTAGCGCCGAGGTGATTCGCCACATGCTGCGCCACGCACGCGGCGCAAGCAAGGGCAGGCACTGAAAAGTTATTTCGCTGCCGACACCGCCGCGCGCAAGGCGAGCAGGTAGCTGTCGACCCCGAAACCGGAGATCTGCCCGAGAATAATCGCGGCGAACACCGACTTGTGGCGGAATTCCTCGCGCGCGTGGATGTTCGACATGTGCAGCTCGACCACGGGGCAGGTCAGGATGGCCAGAGCGTCACGGATGGCGTAGCTGTAGTGGGTCCACGCGCCGGCGTTGATCATCACGCCGTTAACCTTGTCCTTGTAGGCCTGATGAATCCGCGTACACATGTCGCCTTCACTGTCGGTCTGGTACGCCGTCACTTCGACGCCGAGCTCCTTGGCGAGCGCTTTGAGCTTCTCGTTGATCTGATCCAGCGTGATCGTCCCGTACTGCTTGGGATCGCGCTTGCCGAACATGCTGTGATTGACGCCGTGAAGCATGAGGAACTTTTTCATGTGGACTCCAGAGACTCGCGTTACTCGATATCGACGTTGACGACTCTACCGCTCTTGGCTGCTTCGACGATCGCGTCGGTGACGCGGAGATTCTGCAAACCATCGCGTCCGCTGACCAGCGGCTTCGCTTCACCGCGGATCACCGCGGCGAAATGCTCGATCTGCGCTGCGAGCGGATCGGCGCGCTCCAGCGGAATCGTTTTTTCCTTGAACGGCTTGTACCACGAACGGTCCTCCTTCTTCTCATAGTATCTGAGTCGCATCGTCGGAACCGCGAGCGAGCCACCGGTGCCGATCACCACGTACGCATCCTCGTCCGGATACGTCGGGTAATCCTTGTTCTCCTGCGAGGTCTGCTCCCAGCTCCTCGGTGACGCTGCCGTGTCGGAAAGCAGAAACGTGCCAAGCGCGCCGTTGTCGAAGCGCAGGTTGATGGCAACGGTGTCCTCGACCGCGAACCTGCGTGTCGCATTGGAGGCGAAAGCCTGGACCGCGATGATCTCGCCGACCATCGCGCGCAAGTTGCCGACTTCGTGAATCATGTTGATCAGCAGCGGACCGCCACCGGCTGTGGTTCGCCATGCGTTAGGACCCTCGAAATAGTTCTCGGGCTTGTAGAACACCGCGCTGCCGATGACGGCCACGATGGAGCCGAGCACGCCCGAGCGGATCGTTTCCACCGCCTTGTGCAGGATGGGACTGTGCGGCCGGTGATGACCGACGAGCAGCTTGGCTTCGGCGCGCTCCGCGGCTTCCACCAGGCGCTTGCCTTCGGCCAGCGAATCCGCGATCGGCTTCTCCACCAGCACCGGTATTCCGGCGGCGATGCACTTGAGCGATTGCTCGACATGCATCTGGTTCGGCGTCGCGAGGACGATGCCGTCCGGACGGTCCATGGCGATCAACTCGTCCAGCGTCTTGTACAGCGGAACGCCTTCCTTCTTGGCAACTTCAGCTGCTTTGGGCGAGGGATCAACAATGGCGGATAGCCGCGCCGAGCGGCTCTTTTGCGTTTCTTCGATGTGGCGCAGCCCGATCAGGCCGGCACCGGCGACTGCGATCCGCAGCTTCGCCATGGCTAATGCGTCTCCAAGCTCACAGGCTCAGCCGACCCTCGTGCATAACGTTGCATTGTTTCGTCCGCGCCACTAGCCCTGGAGAACGAACGCCGGGCCCTGCGCGCAGGGCCCGGCGACTAGGTTTGCTCGAATCGCTATGCCGTTGACGCGGCCAGCGACTTTTCACGCAGCCGGTCGTATTCCGCTTTGGGAACTGGGACCGCATTCGGATCGCCGAGATCGTTCAAGTGGATGCGATAGGTCTCTCGTGCGGTCCAGGCAGCGATCGCCGAGACGCAAGTGATGCCGAAGGCCCACAGACCGATGGTCATCGGGACATTGGTCGATCCCGGGGGAGCGACCTCGACGAACAACGCTGGCAAAAGCGCGGTGATCAGCGTGCCGATGTTCTGCGAAATCGCCATCCCGGAGACTCGTGTGCGCGTCGGGAACAACTCAGGATAGAAGCTCGGGAAGATCGCGTTGTATCCCTGATAGACGACGCCCCACATCAGGATCGACATTACGAACGCGATAGGCACACTGTGAATGCTGATCGCGTAGAGATAGCCGAAAGACAGCAACCCCGATACCAGCGCGCCGACGATGATGCACGGCCTGCGTCCAATCTTATCCGATAAATTGCCGACAAACGGAATCACCAGCACCGCGACGATGTTCCCGACCACTGGGATCCACAGGTAGACGTCGGTGTGGAAACCGATGCCATACCCCGGTTGAACCGCGTACGCCGCCCCGAAGATCGTCGCGACGACCGGGATGACGTTCATCAGCGCCATGCAGATCACCCTGAGCATGTCCGGCCAGCTGTTCTGTATGGCTTGGATGACCGGTGCCTTCGGGACATCGTGGTGTTCGCTTTCTTCCGCGAAGGCCGGTGTTTCGTCGACCTTGCGGCGGATGATGTAGCCGGCGATGACGACGACGACGCTCAAGAGAAAGGGAACGCGCCAGCCCCAGCTCATGAACGACTCGGGAGACATGTAGTGCGCAAGCGGCAGGAATATCGCGGCTGCGAGAATCTGTCCAGCCTGCACGCCTTGCAGGGTGAAGCTCGCGAAGTATCCTCGACGGCCGAACGGAGCGTGCTCCAGAATCATGGAGCTTGCCCCTGAAATCTCGCCCGCAACCGCGAAGCCCTGGACCAGGCGCAGAATCACAAGCAGCAGTGGCGCGAACCAGCCGACCTGCTGATAGGTTGGCAGAAAGCCAACGCCCATGGTCGAGAAGCCCATGAGGAACATGCAGAGCAGCAACACCGTCTTGCGGCCATGCGTGTCGCCCCAGTGGCCGAGGACAAAAGCGCCGATCGGCCTCGCGACATAGCCCACGCCGTAGGTTGCCAGCGACGCGACAATGGCGACCGTCGGATCTCCCTTGGGGAAAAAGGTCTGCGGGAAAACCAGCGATGCCGCCGTCGCGTAGATAAAGAAGTCGTAGTACTCCAGTGCCGAGCCTATCCAGCCGCTCGCGGTTGCTTTCTTGGTCTGGTGTGTGCCATGCGGTTCATGTTCGGTGGCGCCAGCCATCGTAGCTGTTGAAGCCATTGAGTCCTCCGCTATCGATTAATCGAGGGGCCGAACAACAACGCTATGCGACTTGCGGGCTTGGGCTTCTTCTGTCTTGCCACCCCTTCGCCCGCGTGCATCCAATTCGTAAAGTGCCTCCGACATTGCTCTCTCCTTTGAGCTAAGGGACGACATAAACTCTCGTAAGCCATTTGCCGCAAATCTCGCATTCTCGTGTCCGCTCTTGGACCTGATGCTCCGCGCTAACGTAAATCGACGCGCTCAAGCACGACCGACAACGGCGGCTCTCCGCTCGCCTTGCCGGTGATGGGAGGCCGCGGCAGCTTCGCCTCCCCCGGCTCAATTACGAAGTGGTGCTCCAGCGAATACCACGGACCCTTAACGTCCGGCGCCGGCGGGACTTCGTTTTCATGGCGCACGTACTTGCCGATCAGTGCGCGCGTCACGCCGAATTGCACGTCAGTCTCGAGGTTGGGATCGTCGCTCGAATACACCTGGGAGTACTGGGTCTTGAACCCGGGCTTGTAAATCAGGAAATGGATGTGCGCAGGCCGCATGTTGTGACGCCCTTGCGCGCGCAGCAGCTCGCCGACGGGTCCGTTCACAGGAATCGGATATCCGGCCGGTTTGACGCTGCGGAAACTGATCCGTCCCTCGCCGTCGGTGGTGAACTTGCCGCGCAGATTCATGTCGGCCTGCGAAGGATCCTGGTTTTCGTAAATTCCTTCGCCAGACGTGTGCCAGACGTCGACTTCCACGCCGGCCACGGGATAGCCGTCACGATCTTTGATCCAGGCAGTGGCAAAGATCGGATCGCCCTCGGTCGGCGAGCGCACGATCGACGCGCCGTTGGCGGTGCGCGGCGAACCTGCCCGCCAGAACGGCCCGAGCAGATTGGCGGTGGTCTCGCGCTTGCCTTTGTCTCCGTTGTTGAGCAGGCACACCAGCGACGACACGCCGAGCGACCCGGCGATCAGCACCACTTCATTGTGCGACTCGTTGCTCAACTGGCCCAACGTGGCGATAGTCGCGCAGGCCTTCTGGAACTCGGCCTCGGTGAGACGGGTTTCGCGCACGAAGGCATGCAGGTGCTTGACCGCCGAGCTCACGATCTCGCGAAACCGCGCGTCGCTAGCGCGTTCGATCTCGCTCAACACCGCCGCGGTCACGTCGTCCTGGTTCTTGATGATCATGCGCTCGTGCCTTTTGGCGTTTGCGGTCGAAGCGGTCGCCCTACTCCACCGGCGCTTTCTGAACCTGCGAAGCCATACGCGCCGGCGCATTGAGCGCACCGTAGGCGTCGTAGCGGCCCGCACGCTGCACGATCTCGAAAAAGAAACGGTCGGCGAAGCTGCGGCTGTAGGCGTGAAAGTACTCGCCACCGCTGGCAGACCGGTCGTACAGGATCCCAAGCTTGCGCATGCGCTCGACCAACCCATGATCGATGTCCAGTCGCGCGATCAGGTCGTCGTAATAGTTGGGAGAGATCGGCACGAACTCGACTCCCGATGCACTCAGCTTGGCCACTGACGCGAAGATATCGCTGCACGAGAGTGCGATGTGGTGCACTCCGCCTCCGCCTCCGGCGCTGATGGCACGCGCCGTGCTGGTCTTCTGGCTCGAAGACACGTTGAGCACCAGGCGCACGCTGCGATCGTCGTTGGCCACACCGCAGCTGCGAACCAGGCCGAAGGGATCGGAAAGCTCGAGACTGTCGCCGGGCTTGAGTCCCAGCACCGAGCGGCAGAACAGCACCCAGGTATCGAGCTGGTCATGCGGGAGAGCCAGTGCAATGTGATCGATGCGATCGAGGTCGGCACCCGTGCTTTCCGCGCTCTCGAGCTTGAAATCGATGTCGAAGAGTCCCGTCGCGCCGAGCGAATCCGGCACGAAGTGAAGCACGCCTCCGTTGGGGGCGCGTATGCCGCAGATCTGGGCCTCGTTGGGACCGATACGACTGTCGAAGCGCGGACATTGCAAAGCCGTGCCACGATTGAGCGCCCGCACCGGATCGTCGGTGCGCAGCGCAATGGCGCAGACCGTCGGCCCGTGCTCCAGAAAGTAGTTGCGAACGAACGTGTCGCCTTCGGCATTCAGGATGAGATTGATCTCGCCCTGCCGATACAGCGTCACTCGCTTGGACCGATGCACGCCGGCGCGGCGAAAGCCAAGGCTCGTCAGAAGCTCCGCCAGCGCTTTTTCCGATGCGTCGTCGACGGCGAATTCGACAAAGGAGATGCCTGAAAGCACAGGTATCGAGGGCGGGTCGAATAACTCGATGCGATCGAGTACGCGCAGCCGTCCGTCGTCTTTGGTCGCCGATTCAAGCCGTCCGCGCACCTGTCCTTCGAGATAGAGCAGCGAGCGCATTGCATCGACAGCCGTGCGCCGGTTCGGCGCTTCGCGGAACAGGTCGTTGAAGACCTCGAGCGACATCGGCCCGGTGTAGCCCGAGCGCAGCACCTGCTCGAAAAAATTCTCCAGGTCGAACTGGCCCTGGCCGGGAAAGCTGCGGTAGTGGCGCGCCCATTGCAGCACGTCCATCACCAGCAGCGGCGCATCGGCGAGCTGCATGAAAAAGATTTTCTCGCCGGGAAGCTTGGCGAGCCCCGATGGGTCGTCGCGCAGGGAGAGCGTGTGGAACGAGTCGACGATCAATCCGAGGTGCGGATGGTTGGCGCGTTTGACCACATCCCACGCCTCGCCCCAGAGGTTGACCGCCCGCCCCCACGCAAGAGCTTCATAGCCAATGCGCAAATTGCGCTTGGACGCGCGCTCGGCAAGCTCGTAGAGCTGCGCCGCCATGCGCTCGGGATCGGCGATGACATCGGGCGAGGTGTTGGAGCACACCAGCATCAACCTGGCGCCAAGCGCAGCCATGACGTCGAACTTGCGCTCCGCGCGTTCCAGATTACGCTTGAACGTCGCATCGGCAACGCCTTCGAAATCGCGGAAGGGCTGATACAGCTCGCAGGCGAGTCCCAGATCAGCCGAGAGCTCGCCCACTTCCGCCGGCGGCCCGTTGAAGTACAGCAGGTCGTTCTCGAACAGCTCGTAGCCGTCGAAGCGTGCAGCGGCGATCGCCTCGAGCTTCTCTCTCAAGGTACCGCTCATGGAAACGGTGGCGATCGACTTGCGCATGTTCGACTGGGGGCGACGCTCGCGGGCTGGTTGCTGGTCGCTTAGACCCTCGGGGTTTGCTCAGCGATTCTTGAACGAAGGCTTGCGCTTGCCTGTGAATGCCTGCATGCCCTCTTTCTGATCCTCGGTCGCAAACAGTGAATGGAAAACCCGGCGCTCGAACAGAATGCCTTCCGAGAGCGAGCTTTCGAACGCACGGTTCACCGACTCCTTGGCCATCATGACCGCGGGCAGCGGGAATTCGCAGATGGTGTTGGCGATCGCGAGCGCTTCGTCGAGCAGCTTCTCCTGCGGCACGACGCGAGCCACGAGGCCCGCGCGTTCGGCTTCGTTGGCGTCCATCATGCGTCCAGTGAGCACGAGGTCCATCGCCTTGCTCTTGCCCACGGCGCGCGGCAGGCGCTGCGTCCCGCCGGCTCCGGGCATGATTCCCAGCTTGATCTCGGGCTGGCCGAACCGGGCGTTGTCCGATGCGATCACGATGTCGCACATCATCGCCAGCTCGCAACCGCCGCCCAGTGCGAGTCCGCCCACGGCCGCGATGACCGGCTTGCGCACGGTTCGCAGCCGTTCCCAGTTGCGGGTGATGAAGTCGGTCTTGTACACGTCCATGTACGACCAGTCCTTCATCGCCCCCACATCTGCGCCCGCGGCGAAGGCTTTTTCGCCGCCCGCGATGACGATGGCGCCAATATTGTCGTCGCCGTCGTAAGCACCTAGGGCGGCTCCCAACTCGTTCATCAGCGCATCGTTGAGTGCATTGAGCTGCTTGGGACGATTGAGCGCGATCAGGCCGACGCGACCGCGAACTTCGGCGATGATGTTCTCGTAGGCCATGGTTGCCTTAGGCCGTTAGCATGCCTAGTACTTGATCGTGGACACCGAACGCAGCTCCTCGGGCGTCGTGGTTCCGAAGCCGAAGAACTCGAGATACGCCGGAATCTGCTCGAACAGCATGTCGGTGCCGACCTGAACCGGGCAGCCCTTATCTTTCGCCGCCTTGAGAAACGGGGTGTATTCCGCCTTCATCACCACTTCTCCGACAAAGGTCGACGGCGCTATGCGCGTCACGTCCATGGGCAGCGGATCCCCTTCCTTCATGCCCAGCGGCGTCGCGTTGACCACCACGTCGTATCCCTTGGGATCGGCGGAGCCGGTTTTCACTTCGAGCTGCGGATAATTCTCCTCGAGGCGCTGGCCCAGGGCTTCGGCCGCGGACGCATTGGCGTCGAACAATCCGATGCGCGCGACTTTTGCCGCGGCGAACGACGCTGCGATCGCGCATCCCACGCCGCCGCTGCCGACCACGAGCGTGCTCGCGCCATCGAGCTTGCGCCCTTTGCGCTCGACCCCGCGGACGAAGCCGGCGCCGTCGAACATGTCCCCCAGGAGCGAGCCGTCGGGCCGTCGCAGAATCGCATTGCACGAGCCGGCGACCCGCACCGTGGGCGTCACTTCGTCGAGCAGCGCTACGGTGACGACCTTGTGCGGCATGGTCACCAGGGCGCCGCGGATGTTGGACAGCTTGAACAGCAGCGACAGGAATTGCGGATAGTCTTCGGGCTTCACTCCCATCGGCATGACGACCGCGTCGATGCCGGCCTTTTCGAACCACGGGTTGTAGATCATCGGCGCCTTGAACGCCTCGGTCGGATAACCCAGGTGGGCGATCAAAGTCGTCTTGCCGCTGATCATGTGTTCCTCCAGTTGAAAAATCGGGCGCGAACTGGCGATGTTGCACGCGCCTTAAGACCTGCGCGCGAACGCCGCGACGGCGCGAGACTTCAGGGGAATTTTCCTGCGACATTCACCCGGCAATCACCTATCCAAAGATAGTCCGGGGAGCGCCTTTCAGAGAAGTCGAAGCTGACGGGCGCGCGCGAGGGCCTCGATGCGATTGCGTACCTGCAGCTTTCCGAAGATCTGATTCATTCGCCACTTGGTGGTTCCGACAGTCAGCGACAGCCGATTTGCGATCTCCTGATTGGTCATGCCCTTGTCGAGCAATCCCAGAATCTCGACCTCGATCTTGCTCAATCGCTCGACCAGCGGCCCTGCGGGCCGAGGGCCTTTCTCCGGCGTTGGCGGGGTGAGCAAACTGGTTACGAATGCCGGCGCGACATGGCGTACCTGCTCCAGCATTGGGGTCAAATTGGCCCCCTCATCGAGAAACAGTCGCCGGTAGCCCGCCGACGCAGCCAGCGACACTGCCGAGACAAGATGCTCCTGCGCGCCCGAGGGCTGGTTCAGGCTTCTTTTGCACAGCGCCTGCAGGATGTGGATAGCGATCAGGCTGCCATCGCTGCGCTGTCGCAGCGCGGATTCTTCGAGCGCCGACAGGATCTTCCATGCCGCGCTCGGACTGCGCTGCGCGAGCAGCAGACGGGCCTGCAGCATCGACTCCTGCTCGAGCGGACTGCCGATCAACTTGCGCGCGTCCTCGAGCGTTCGCGCGGCCGCCTCGAGATTGCCCTCCCTCAACTGAAGCTCAGCGGTCGTTGCCGCAACGAGGCGCTGCCGGCGAGGACTCTCGGGACGGTCGGAGACTTCGCGTGCAGCCGCCAGCGTCGACCAGGCATCGTCTGACTCATCGCTGATGTGCTGCAGCTTGGCGAGCGCGCACTTGCCGACGACGCGGAAATACACCATGCCGAGCTGCTCGCACAGATTGATGCCCGTGGTCAGCGATTGACGCGCGGACGCCAACTCGTCGACTTCGTAGAGCAGAGCACCCAGGGGAATATGCACCAGCCCGGCGATGGGCAGAGAATGGTCTTCGGCGTCAACCGCCTCGTCGGCGGCGTTACGGCACAGCAGCAACGCTTCGCGCAACTGGCCCTGCGCATTGAGCACCAGCGCAAGGTGCCCGAGGGCGTCGTGCGCCATGAACTGATTCCCCAACTGGCGGGCCAATGTGACTGCCTTGCGCAGCGTCTCGACCGCACTGCGGCGATCGTAGGTCAGGCTCTGCGCCTGACCCTTCATGCACAGGACGTAGGCGTTGAAAAAGGAAGCGTCCTCGCCCAGGCTGCGCAGCGCCTGGTCGGCGAGCGGGATCGCCTCCTGAGGGTCCGACCAGTTGAGCGCGAGGAACGCCTGGAAGGAAAGCAGCTTGCCCAGATGTGGCGATGCCGGCTGCGCTAGCTCGTCGGAGCGTGCCAGCACCGCGTAGGATTGCGCCTCCGAGCTTTGTCCGCGCATGTAGAGCAGCCACGCCTTGTAGCCGGCCAGGTCTGGGTTGGAACGCAGAGCACTCTCGGGCAGCTCGCGCAGCCAGGAGAGCACCGTAGGAATCTGTCCGCGCGCGAGAGTGTTCTCCGACTGCGCTCGAATCAGGCGAACTGAGGCATCGATGTCATCCGCCGCCAGCGCATGCTTGATCGCTTCTTCGCCGAAACCGTTGGCTTCGAACCATGCGCTGGCGATCAGGTGCAGCTCGTGCTGCTCAGTTTCTGTGAGCGCGCTGTGCAGGTAGTCGCCGAAAAGCTGATGATAGCGATACCACTGCCTGTCATCGTCGAGCCTGACCAGAAACATGTTGCGCTGGTCGAGCCGGGCGAGCTGGGCTTCGGCGTCGGTGCGGCCGGTGAGCGCGTTGCACAGCGCAGCGCAAAAGCGGTCGAGAATCGAAGTGCGGCGAAGGAAGCCGCGCGTCTCTTCCGGCTGGTGCTTCATCACTTCGGATGCTAGATAGTCGACTAGGTAGCGGTGGCGTCCGCTGAAAGCGGCGGGAACCTGCGCATCGGGAATCGACGTCGCGCCACGGCCGCGGGAGCGCATCGACAGCGCCGCCATTTGCAATGCCGCGATCCATCCTTCGGTGCGCGCTTCGAGCGTGCGCACCGCTTTGGCGTCCATCTCGAGTCCCATGGTCTCGCGCAGGAAAGTCATCGCTTCGTCATCCGAGAAGCGCAGCTCCTCGCGACCGATCTCGTACACAAGCTCCAAGGACCGCCAGCGCGCAAGAGGAAGATTGGGCTCCTCACGCGTCGCGACCACCAGGCGCACCTTTTCCGGCATCCGCTCGACCAGCGATGCCACACAGCCGTCGACCTCGTCGTTGCGCAATGCGTGATAGTCGTTGAGCACGAGCACCATGGGCTCTTCGGCCTCGGTGAGCTCGTGCAACAGGAGCGACACCAGATCCGTGGGGCCGGGCATTTTCCGGCTGCCGAGCAGGAATACCGGCGCGCGCCCCACGCGCGGCTCGATCTCCTGCAGCGCCGCAGTCAGGTAAAAGACAAAATGAACCGGGTCGCTGTCGTCGGAGTCGAGGGAAAGCCAAGCGGTACGCGATTGCCGTCCTGTTTCATTGAGCCAGGTGCTGACCAGCGTCGTCTTGCCGAACCCCGCGGGCGCGGAGATGAGCGTCAGCGGCCGGGTGACGGCCTCCTCCATCAACTCGAGCAGCCGCTGCCGGATGACCGTGTGCGGCCGCAGCGGCGGCATCGCGATCTTGGTCTTGATCAGCGGGATGTAGGCTGCGGCGTCCATGGTGAGCGCGGATTAAGCAGAGTTCAAGAATACACCGGGCATGAATTGGAGGGCCTGCGCTTGATTGGAACCTTTTACAACGATCCCGCCTCGAGAAAATCGCGCACCACGCCGATCTGCAATTCGTTCATCAGCGCAGGTGCGTGACCGACTCCCGGAAATTCGACCACTGTCGCCTTCGGCCCGCGTTGCGTCATTTGCTGAGCCGTCTCGGCGAGCAGCAGGTCCGAATCTGCCCCACGAAGCACCAGCGTCGGACACGACACGCTGTCCCACACACCCCACAGGTCGATGCCACGCATCGCGTCGGGGCCGAGCAGGTTGGCGAACTCGTCCACGCCGGGGGTGGAGCTGGAAATGGCGGGATCGTAGGCGAGGCGGAAACCGTCGGCCTCGCGCCGAACGCTGTGCAGGGCCAGATGCTTCCATTGCGCGTCTGTAAGGTTGCCGAAGCTCTTACAAACTTCGCGCACGTAGGCCTCAGCTTCCTCCATGGAGGGGAAATCGACCGCTTTGCCGACATAGCCCTTGAGCCGAAGCAGCGCCTCCCATGGAATGAGCGGACCGACATCGTTCAGCACGAGCCTTCTGATCGGCGATGAAGGTTGCGACGCGAGCATCATCCCGATCAATCCGCCCATCGACGTTCCGACCCAATCGACCTGGGCGCTCTCGTGGTCGCGAACTCTTCCCCACGGCAGCGCGAGCGGGCGGCGCGGCGCGGTGACGCGCGCCAGAAGCAGCGTCGCATCGGACTGGTACAGTGCAAACCCGTAGTCCTGCTTGTGCTCGAGCCAGTCGCTGTCGCCCCTGCCCGCCATGTCGGGGCAGATGATTCTGAAGCGCGCAGAGAGGGCGTTGGCGAGGTAGTCGAAGTCGCGGCCGTTGCGAGTCAAGCCGTGAACGCAGACAACGATCCGCGGAGACTTGGCGCTGCCCCATTCCTGATAGACGACCTTGCGAAAGCCAGAGCGCCCCAGAGCGAGCAGACTGTAGGTGTGCATGCTCGGGCTAGCGAACTTCGCAGACGCGGCTCATGCGGAACTTAAGTGGGCGGCTGGTCGTGTGCGTGACCGCTTAGGGCGAAGCGCTGGCCCAAGTCAGTGGTAGCCAGCGTCGCCTCGTACCTTGCCGCGGAAGACGTAGTAAGACCAGCCGGTGTACATCACGATGATGGGCAATAGGAACAGCGTGCCGATCAAGAGAAACGCCTGCGACTTGGTCGATGACGCTGCATCCCAGAGGCTGATCGAGTGCGGAACGATGTTGGGCCAGATGCTGATCGCGAGTCCGAGATAGCCGGTCAGGAACAATCCCATCGCCGCGAGGAACGTCGTGCCTTCGCGATGGCTATGCAGCGAATGCCACAACCAGGCAGCGATCACCGTTGCTGCCAGGGGAACCGGTGCCAGCCACACGATGTTCGGCCAGGAAAACCAGCGCTGGGCGATCCTGGGCTCGAGCATCGGCGTCCAGATGCTTACGACGATCAGAAATAGCGCGACAGCGTAGAGCGCGAGCCGCGCTTTGTTGCGCGACCAGTGTTGCAGCTTGCCTTCGGTCTTGGTCACCAGCCAGGTCGCGCCGAGCAACACGTAACCGAAGACGAGCCCGACGCCGACGATGAGCGGAAACGGCTGCAGCCAGTCGAACATCGATCCGGCGAATTGGCGACCCTCGACGCGGTAGCCGTGGATGAAGCTGCCGAGCACCACGCCTTGCGCGAAGGTCGCGACCAGCGAGCCCCAGAAAAAGGCGTGGTCCCAGACAAAGCGAGCCCGGTGCGCCTTCATCCTGAATTCGAACGCCACGCCGCGAAAGATCAATCCCAGCAGCATCACCAGGATCGGAAAGTAGCTCGCTGGAATGATGATGGCGAAGGCGAGGGGAAAGGCTGCGAACAGGCCGATACCGCCGAGGATGAGCCAGGTCTCGTTGCCGTCCCAGATGGGAGCCACCGAATCCATCATCAGGTTGCGCGAAGCGTCGTCGGGCGCGAAGGGAAACAGGATGCCCACGCCCAAATCGAAGCCATCGAGCAGCACGTACATGAACACGGCCAGTCCGAGGATGAGCGTCCACACGGGTACGAGATCGATGGTCACGATTCCGCGATCCTCAATCGGCGTCTGCAGCAGATAGGGGCCGCGCCGGACGCTTGTCGGCGCCGAGCTCGGGCGCTTCCATCAAAGCGGGGCCGGCGCCGACGAGCTTGAACAGGTAGTAGAGCCCTGCGCCGAACACGAACGCATAGACCAGCGCGTACATCACCAGTGAAATCGTCACGTCGCCCGAGCTCAAGTTCGGCGTGACCGCGTCAGCCGTTCGTAAGAATCCGTAGACGACCCACGGCTGGCGTCCGGCTTCGGTGGTCACCCAGCCAGCGGTCACCGCGACAAAGCCGACAGGGATGGCGTAGTTGCACACGCGAAGAAATAAATGCGTCTCGTAGAGGCGGCGCTTCAAACCCAGCCACCAGCTCCACACCGTGATGAGCATCATCAAGCCCCACATCGCCAGCATGATGCGAAAGGCATAGAACACAACGATGACCGGGGGCCGGTCTTCCTTGGGAAAGTCGCGCAAGCCCAGAACGCGACCTTCAATGCTGTGCGCCAGGTAGAGACTGGCAAGGCCTGGAATCTCGATCGCTGCGTGGTTCGCTTCCGCCGCTTCGTCGGGTATCGCGAACAGCACCATGCTTTGATTGCCGCGCGTCTCCCACAGCCCCTCGATCGCGGCCAGCTTCTGAGGCTGGTAATGCAGCGTGTTGAGCCCGTGCAGATCGCCCAGCAGCGCCTGCGCGGGGACGAGCACCGTGGCGAGGCCAAGCCCCATGACCAGCATGACCTTCGACTCGGCGACGAAACGGCCGCGACGCAGGTAGTGCGCGGCGACACCGATGACGGTAAACGCCGTGGTCAGGTAGACGGCGGTGACGGTGTGCATGAAGCGGAAGGGAAACGAAGGGTTCCAGATCACTTCCAGCCAGTCGAAGGGATAGAAGCGCCCGTTGACCATGGAGAAGCCGTTGGGCGTGTGCATCCAGCTGTTGACGACCAGGATCCAAAAGGTCGAGAACAGCGTTCCGATCGCCACCATCAGCGCAGCGAGAAAATGCGCCCACGAAGGGACAAGCTTGCGCCCGAACAAGAGTACGCCCAGGAACCCCGCTTCGAGGAAGAACGCCGTCAGTCCCTCGTAGGCCATCAGCGGTGCCACGACATCGGCGACCATGTCGGAATAGCGGCTCCAGTTGGTCCCGAACTGGAACGGCATGACGATCCCGGATACCACTCCCATGCCGAAGGACACTGCGAAGATCTTGATCCAGAAGTTGGAGATGCGCAGGTAGATCGGCTTCTTGGTGAAAAGATGCAGCCCTTCGAGCACTGCAATGTAGGAAGCGAGGCCGATGGTGAACGCCGGCAAAAGGAAATGGAACGCCACGACAAAGGCGAACTGCAGGCGGGAGAGCAGGACTGCGTCGAGGTGCATTGCCGGCCTGCGCGAACAACGCGACTCGCGCCCTACTCAGCCTTTTGCTTCACGTACCGGCCCGGCGCCGTCTCGACCCGCTTGTACTTGCGATTGCCGACGGTCTTTGGCGCCTGCTTCATCGGGCCCGCCAGGCGTGACAGCCAATCGGTCCAGGTCGGCCACCAGCTCCCTGGCACGCTCTGTGCGCCCTCGAACCAGCGATCGGGATCGGGATCGAGCGTGCTGTTCACCCAGAAATTGCGCTTGTTCTTGGCCGGTGGATTGATCACGCCCGCAATGTGCCCGCTGGCGCCCAGAACGAACGTCGTCTCGCCGGCGACGAGCTCGCTGGACGCATACGCGGTGCGCCAGGGCACGATGTGATCTTCGCGCGACGCATAGAGGAAGGTGGGGATGTCGATCAGCGAAAGATCGACCGGCACGCCGCACTGCTTCGTCTTCCCGGCGACGCGCAGATTGTTCTCGAGATAGGTGTTGCGCACGTACCAGCAGAACATCGGCCCGGGAAGATTGGTGCTGTCGGCGTTCCAGTAGAGCATGTCGAAGGCCGGGGGCGCCTTCCCCTTGAGATAGCTGTTGACCACGTATTGCCAGATCAAATCGTTGGAGCGCAGGGAGGAGAAGGTAAACGCCAGCTCCTTGCCCATCATCAGGCCGCCCGAGCCAATCGACGCCTCGCGTGCCGCTACGCTCTCCGGAGTGATCAGCGAACCGATCTCGCCGGTGTCGGAGAAGTCGAGCATGGTTGTGAGAAGTGTCATCGATGACACTTTGTCCTGGTCCTTCGCGCGCTGCACGGCAATGGTCGAGGAGAGGAGCGTTCCGCCGACGCAGAAGCCCAGCGCATTCACTTTGTCGGCGCGGGTGATTTCCAGCACTACATCGATGGCGCGCATGACGCCATCTTTGAGGTAGTCGTCCCACGTCCAGTGTCCCTGCTCGGGACCAGCGTTGCGCCACGACACCATGAACACCGTGTGGCCCTGCGATACCGCATGGCGCACGATCGAGTTTTCCGGCTGCAGATCCAGGATGTAGAACTTGTTGATGCACGGAGGAATCATCAGCAGCGGTCGCTCGTGCACTTCCTCGGTGGTCGGCGCGTACTGGATGAGCTGGATCATGTCGTTCTGGAAAATGACCGCGCCCTTGGTCGCCGCCAGATCCTTGCCCACCACGTACGCCTTTTCGTCGGTCGACGAGACACGCCCCTTGCCCAAGTCCTCGAAGAACAGATTCATGCCCTGCACCACACTCGCGCCCCCGGTCTCGGCCGCGAGCTGCATCGCTTCTGGATTCGTGGCGAAGAAGTTCGATGGGCTCATGGCATCGACGAACTGGCGCATGCCGAAGCGCATTCGCGCCTTGGTATCTTCGTCGAGCGGAACCGATTCGACCGCGCCCTTCAAGAAATCCGAATAGGCAAGATAGGTCCTCCGCACCAGGTCGAAGCGAGGATCGCTGCGCCAAGCGTCGGCCGAGAAACGCTTGTCGTCGCCAGTCCCTGCCTTGCCGGCATCTCCGGCCGCGGAGGGCTTGCCGGACCAGTAGTCGGTCATCTGCTTCATGAACTGCTGCTGAGCTTCCGTCATCTGCCGCGTCAAGGCCACAAAGCCTGCCATCGGGTCGGCATGCGGTGCATCGCCATAAGCGTCTTGCCCGCCCTTGAACATGTTGGCGAACACCTCGATCGGATTGTTCGGTGTGTTGCTCATGCGTGCTCCTTCAGTGCAGCTTGACGTGAGGCTCGGTGCGCCGCGTGATGACCCTCGCCGCCGTATCCAGCGAGACCTTCCACCAGCCGTGGAGCGCAAGCTCGTGCATCTTGTAGAGCGAGAGATACATCAGCTTGGCGAACCCGCCTTCGAGCCAGAGGTTCTTGCCGACCAGTGCGCCCATCAGGTTGCCGACGGTGGAGTATTCGCCCAGGGAAACGAGCGAGCCGAAGTCACGGTATCGCCATTCGGTCAGCGCTTCTCCAGCCAATCGCCGCTTGAGTTGCTTCAGCATGTGCGAGGCCTGTTGGTGCGCCGACTGCGCGCGAGGAGGCACCGTCATTCCCTCGGGCTTGCCCAGCCAGGGACACGCCGCACAATCGCCGATCGCGAAAATGTTCTCGTCGCGCGTGGTCTGCAGCGTGGGAAACACGACCAGCTGGTTGATGCGGTTGGTCTCGAGTCCGTCGAGGTCCTTCAAGAACTCCGGCGCTTTCACTCCTGCCGCCCACACCACCAGTTCCGCCGGAATGACCTCGCCGCTCGCGAGCTTGACGCCTTGCGGGACCACTTCCGCCACTCGCGCAGAGGTACGCACGCTGATGTTCAAGTTCTTGAGCAAACGCATGGCGGCCGTCGAAAGTCGGGGCGGAAGCGCGGGAAGGACGCGATCGGCGGCTTCGATCACGATTAGCTTCACGTCCTTGTCGGGATCGATGCGATCGAAACCGAACGAGACCAACGTGCGCGTCGTGTTGTGCAGCTCGGCGGCAAGCTCCACGCCGGTCGCACCGGCGCCGATGATGGCCACTGTGAGCTGATGCGAAAGCAGAGGCTCGCCCTGAGCGAATGCGCGGATGCAGGCGTTGACCAGGCGCCTATGGAACCGCTGCGCTTCGCCCGCGGTTTCAAGCGAAATCGCGTGCTCGCGCGCGCCGGGGGTGCCGAAGTCGTTGGTGAGACTGCCGAGAGCCATCACCAGCGTGTCGTAGCCGAAGCGGCGTTTGGGCGTGACCCTATCGCCATCCTCGTCGACAAAAGGTGCCACGATGACATGACGGCGCTCCCGGTCGAGCCCGGTCATCTCGCCGATCCGGTAACGGAAGTGATGCCAGTGAGCCTGCGCGAGGTAATTGGTCTCGTAGACACCGATGTCCATGCTGCCGGCGGCGATCTGGTGCAGATGCGGCTTCCAGAAATGCGTCCGCTGCTTTTCGATGAGCGTGATATGCGCACGTTTGCGCTTGCCGAGCGTGTCGCCGAGGCGAGTGGCTAGCTCCAGACCGCCTGCGCCGCCGCCGACCACCACGATCCGGTGCAGGCCTGCGGCCTCCGGCACCACGGTCTCGGCAGTTGGGATGCCGGCTAACGCCGGCGCCCTGACGGTGGCTACGCTTGAAGTCCCGACCGGTTGCGTGGTCGAAAGCAGGGTCTCTCCCGGACCAGGATGACGCATCGCCGGCGGTTCGGTCATGCGCGGGTGCCGACCTTGACCAGAGCCTCGCCCGTGATGACGGTCGTACCCTTGACAGTGCAGACCGTGTTCAACCACACCAGACGCTTGTCCCGTACCAGGTTGCGCACCGACACCGTCGCGCGAACCGTGTCTCCGGCGCGTACGGGCGCCTTGAAATCGAGCGTCTGATGCAGATAAATCGTTCCCGGGCCGGGCAATTTGTTGGCGATGGCCGCCGAGATGACGCTCGCGGTGAGCATGCCGTGGGCGATGCGGCTCTTGAACGGCGTTTCTTCGGCGAACTCCTGGTTGATGTGCACCGCGTTGTTATCCCCGGATGCGCCTGCGAAGAGAACGATGTCGGCTTCAGTGATGGTCTTGGCGAAAGTCGCCGCCATGCCTTCGGAAAGATCTTCGATGTCGTAACCGTTCAGTGCGTTCATAGTCGTCTCGCGGAGATCAGGCTTCAGGCGATCTGGCGCACGGGTGCGGCCACGGTTGCCGGGCTGCGGAACGCCTGCAGGCGCTGCGCCCGAAGCGCATCGGCTGCGATGATGCTTTTCTCTTTCACATGGCCGTAGCCGCGGATCTCGTCAGGCACGCTTGCCAGCGCAACGGCGGCAGCATGGTTGCCCGGATTCAGGCTGCCTCCGATCTCGTCCATGAGCTTGATATAGTCCTCGATCATCTGCCGCTCGTGACGGCGCTCCTCGGTCTTGGCGAAGATATCGAGCGCTCCGCCGCGCAGGCCCTTGAACTTGGCCAGAACTCTGAACGCATTCAGCATCCATCCACCGAACTGCTGTTTCAATAGCTCGCCGGTGACCGGATCGCGCTTGGATATCGTCGGCGGCGCCAGATTGTATTTGACCGTGTAGCCGTTCTTGAACTGCGCGTCGAGCTGCGCCAGGAACGCGGGGTCTGTGTGCAACCGCGCCACTTCGTATTCGTCCTTGTAGGCCATCAGCTTGTAGAGATACCGCGCAACAGCTTCACTAAAGCCGCTCTGGCCGGGAACCGCCCGCTTCTCGGCGGCGACCGCGCGCTTCATGACTTCCGCATAGCGTTTGGCGTAAGCCTCGTCCTGATAGTCGATCAAGTCGGGAACGCGAACTTCGAGGAGACGCCTGGTCTCGCCTTGCGCACCGACTGAGTCGACGATGGCTCGCGCTGTCGTTGAAAGCTCGGGCTTCTCCACCTTCGATGCGTATTTGGCGATCTCGGCCATAACGAACGCGCGGTCGACGACGGCCATCCGGCCCCATCGAAACGCCGCGATGCCTTGATCGACGCCCACGCCTGCCTGTTTGATCGCCGTTTCGATCGATTCGGCTTTGAGTGGAATGGTGCCCGCCTGATACGCCACGCCGACCATGAGCAGATTGGTGGCCATGCTGTCGGCGAAGAGGCCGTCGGCGATCGCTTGCCCATCCAGATACACGTTGTCCGCCTTGCGCGTCACCTTGTCGATGCCCGTCGTGAGCGAAGGCACCATTGGGAACAGCACATGCCGGTCGGACACCATGTAGCCGGTGGGAGTCTGCGTCGTCGACACGACCGCGATGGTGCGATCCGGGAGGCACTTGTCGAGGTTTTTGGGATCCGTCGCATTCAGGATGTCGAAGCCCAGATACAGATCGGTGCGTCCGTCGGAGATCTTGTTCGATCCGTCGAAGGGCTTGTGGGTGATCTTGAGATCCGAAATCACCGCTCCGCCCTTTTGCGCGAGACCCGTCTGGTCGAGCCCGATGACGTGCTTGCCTTCGAGGCGCGCCGCGTTGGCGATGGTTGACGCGACCGTCACCGAGCCGGTACCGCCGATGCCCATGAGGTGCACGCCGAAGCCGATGGTGTCGTCCACCTTCTTGGCCGGATCTGGCAATGTCTTCTCAAGCGCGGGAATGCGTCCCTTCTTTTTCTTCTTCGGTGCATCGGCCGCGGCGGGCTCGGGATTGGGCGTAATGGTCAGGAATGAGGGGCAGAAGCCCTTCACGCAGGAGAAATCTTTGTTGCACGACGACTGGTGAATGCGCGTCTTGCGCCCGAACTCGGTGGCGACTGGCTCGACACTCATGCAATTCGACTTCACCCCGCAGTCGCCGCAGCCTTCGCACACCCGCTCGTTGATGATGGTGACTTCGACCGGCTCGTCGGCCTTGCCGCGGCTGCGCGCGCGGCGAAGCTCCGCAGCGCATTCCTGATCGTGTAACAGTACTGTCGTACCGGGCGTGGCTGCGAGCGCCCGCTGCGCCTCGTCCATCCGGTCGCGGTGCCAGACCTCGGTGCTCCCCGGGAGGCTGACGCCCTGATATTTGGCCAGATTGTCGGTGGTGACCAGCACCTTCTTGACGCCGTTGGCGAGCAATTCCGCGACCATGCTGGCGACCGGCTCGGCACCGGTGATCTCCTGCCCACCGGTCATCGAGGTGTGCATGTTGCGCAACACCTTGAAGGTGATGTTGGTGTTGGTCGAGGCGCAATAGCGGATCGCCAGGCTTCCCGAATGCGCGTAGGTGCCGTCGCCCATGTTCTGGAAAATGTGTTTGACATCGGTGAACGGTGCCATGCCGATCCACTGCGCGCCCTCCGCTCCCATGTGCGTGCCCATCACCACGTTGCGGTTCATCCACATGGCCATGGTGTGGCAGCCGATGCCGGCGGACACGAAGCTGCCTTCGGTCGCCGTGGTGGAGCTGTTGTGCGGGCAGCCCGAGCAATACCAGGCCGTTCTCCCAGCCGTCGGCAGCTTGGTCCGAGCGTGGACCTCGTCGAGACGGGCGAGCCAGGCCTCGGCCGATTCGACACGCGCCTTTTGCGACAGACGTTGGGTGAGCGCGCGGCCGATGACGTCGGATTCGAACTCGCCGAAGTGGGGCAGCAGCTCTCGCTCCTGCTCGTCGAACTTGCCGACGATGCGCGGGGCGTTTGCGGTGCCATAGAGCACGTTCTTGGCGAACATCTCCAGGAACGGCCGCTTTTCCTCGATGACCAGGATTTCTTCGAGTCCCCTGGCGAAATCGCGAACCGCGGTTGCCTCCATGGGAAACAGCATGCCCATCTTGAGGATGCGGATGCCGTAGCGTCGAAGAGCGGCATCGTCGAGTCCCAGCTCCAGGAACGACTGGCGCAAGTCGTTGTAGGTCTTCCCCGCGGTGATGATGCCCAGCCAGGCATCGGGGTTGTCGAAGACCACGCGGTTCAGGTTGTTCTCGCGGGCGTAGCGCTTGGCCACCTCGAGCCTTCGTGTGTAGAGCGACTGCTCCATCTCCAGCGCCTGGGCGCGCACATTCATCCCCAGGTTCATTTGCGGCGTGAAAGGCTTGCCGTCGAACATCATGTCGGGCATCACGAATTTGAGCCGGTCCGGCGAGACTTCCGCCGAGCCGGTACCGTCGGCGACGTTGGTGACGATTTTCAGGCCCACCCACAGGCCGGAAACGCGCGACATCAGGTAGCCGTGGAGCCCCAGGTCGAGTATCTCCTGCACGTTGCCGGGAAACAGCGATGGGATGCCGACGTGAAACAGCATTGGCTCGGATTGGCTGCAAAGCGAGGACGACTTGCAGCTCGGGTCATCGCCGCACACCGCGATCACGCCGCCGTTCTTGTCGATGCCCGTGTAATTGGCATGCTTGAGCGCGTCGCCGCTGCGATCCACCCCAGGCGCCTTGCCGTACCACATGCCGGTGACGCCATCGAGTTTCTTGTTTCCCACGGCATGCAGCATCTGCGTGCCCCACACCGCGGTCGCCGCCAGATCCTCGTTGATGCCGTCGACGAAGTTGATGTTGTTCTGAAGCAGCAGTTTCTTCTGCTTTAGCAGCGCGGCGTCGAGCATGCCCACGGGAGATCCGCGGTACCCCGAGACGAACATGCCGGTCTTCAAACCCCTTCGCGCATCCGTGCGAATCTGATCGAGGGTCAAGCGCACCAGCGCGTCGATGCCGCCGAGATGGATGGACCCTTCCTCTTTGGTGAACGAGTTGGTGATGTCTTGCTTGGATGACATGCGATTACCTCTCTTGGATGCGCTTCACGCCTGCCCTCACTCGGTTTCCTCGAGTGCGGCGAGCTTGGCTTCGCTGGCAGGGGCCGTCTTCTGCGCTTTCTCCACTGTCCGCTGCTCGACCTTCGCCAGCGTGTCCTTGTCGCCGATGAGCAGCACGACGTTGTTGCTTCCCGACGATTGCGCGTATTCGCCATATTGACGCGCAGCCATAGGCTTGCCTTCGCGCGACATCGCCGCCGTCACACCGACCAGCGTCGCCAGCGCGCGGCCGCCCATCTCGGCAACGGTCTTTTTGCTGTACTCGGTGAAGCCGGCAATGGTCTCGTCGATCGCCCCGCGCTTCAAAAACTCGACAAAGCGTTTGTCGGCTTCGACCCGTTCGGGTGTCGGCCAGTTGTGCCGCCCTCGCACCAGCAGGTGCGAGAGCGCCGAGCTGCACAGGAACACTACGCGTCTGTTCATGCGCTTGGCGACGGCATGCACGGCCGCGCCGGCACGCAGGCACTCGCCATGATCGGCCATCAGGACCACTGGTGTGCTCACCACCGGCACCTCGCCCTCGGGATCAACGTACTGCAGCGGAACGAAGGTGCCGTAGTCCCAGTGGTAGTTGGCTGCTTCGTTCTTCACGGCCGCGCAACCCGCCTCCTTCCAGGCATCGACCAGCGCCGCGCCGAATTCCGGGTCGCCGCGATAGCTGTACGGTATCCCCGGAATCAGGTTGGGCGCTTCCTGCGCCACGCACAGGCCCTCGTGCTTGGTCTGACACGTCGCAAACCAATCGAATGTCGAGATCCAGTGCGTCGATACAATGACCCACAGGTCCGGCTTGAGCGCCGCGCGCACCGCCGCACCCATGGTGCGCTCGGCCTGGACCAGCGTCTGCTGGTAGTCGGGCGTGTTCTCACTGCGACCGAGGGTGGGAACGTGAGCGACGAGCGCGGCGGCAACGACACCGCTCATTTCTCAGCTCCCACGGTTTCCTTGCCAGGTTCGCGGTCCCAGCCGGCTTGCGAATTGGCTTCGCGCCGCTCGACCACCGCGTCCTTGTCCGCGTCGAGTTTGACGCACACGTTGCGCAGCTCGGTGTAGAACTCGAGCGAGTGCACGCCGCCTTCCCGGCCGATGCCGGAGTCCTTGGACCCGCCGAAGGCCGTGCGCAGGTCGCGCAGGAACCAGCTGTTGATCCAGCAGATGCCGACGTCGATCTTGGCGGCGATTCGGTGCGCTCGGGCAAGGTTCGAAGTCCACACCGTCGTCGCCAGTCCGTACTGCGTGTCGTTGGCCATGCGCACCGCTTCGGTTTCGGTGTCGAAGGGCTGCACATGGCAGCAGGGACCGAAGATTTCTTCCTGTACCACGGTGGCGGTTTCGGGAAGGCCGGTCCAGACCGTGGGCTCGATCCACGCGCCCTTCTCCAGCTCCTTGCCCATGTCCGGAACCTTGCCGCCGGTGACGACCTTGGCGCCTTCGTCGACCGCCTTTTTGTAGTACGAAAGCACCTTGTTGCGATGCTCGTGGCTGATCAGCGGCCCCAGTTGCGTGCCTTCCGCTTCCGGCCGGCCGATCTTCATGCCCTTCGCCTTCTTGGCCAGCCCGTCGACAAACTTTTCGAAAATCTTGCGCTCGACATAGACGCGCTCGGTGCCGAGGCAGATCTGGCCCGTGTTTGCGAAAGTCGCACGAGCGATCCCGTCCACAGCTGCTTCGAAATCGGCGTCGGCAAACACGATGCCCGCGTTCTTGCCGCCTAGCTCCATCGACACCGCGCGCGTCTTCTCGGCGGCGGCCTTCATGATGGCCGTGCCGGTGCGCGTCTCGCCGGTGAAGGTGATGGCGTTCACCCCGGGGTGTCGCGTCAGAAACTCGCCGGCGGAATTGGGACCGAAGCCGTGCACAACGTTGTAAACGCCCTTGGGAACACCGACCTTATTCATCACCTCGCCCAGAAGTGTGGCGGTCGACGGCGTCTCCTCGGAAGGCTTGACGACAACGGTGTTGCCGCAGGCCAGCGCGGGGCCCACCTTCCAGGTCATGAGCAGCAGCGGAAGATTCCATGGCGCGACCACCGCGATCACGCCCTTGGGCACGCGAATGGCGTAGTTGAACGCTGCACCGCCGTCTGGCGTGGTCATCTGGAACGATTCGGTGGGCACGTTCTTGACCACGTCGGCGAAGATCTTGAAGTTGGCTGCGCCGCGCGGGATGTCGATGTGCTTGGCCAGCGCGTGCGGCTTGCCGGTGTCGGCGACCTCTGCATCGAGAAACTCCTTGAAGCGCCGGTTGATCTCGTCGGCGACCGCGTACATCAGCTCGCTGCGCTTGGCGATGTCCATGCTCGCCCACGGGCCTTCCAGCGCCGCGCGTGCGGCGTTTACTGCCGCGTCGACTTCTTCCTTCCCGGCCTCCGATACGATGCCGACGACGCTGCCATCAACCGGCGAGCGATCCTCGAAGGTCTTGCCGGACTTGGAAGCGACAAACTCGCCGTTGATGAAATTCAGGATTCTCTTTTCCGCCATGATTGCCTCACTTGATGAATTTACTTGTCGCTTTTCGCGGCGGCCGCGTCCTCGACCTCGCGCTTGGCGATGTTGGCCAGCAGTTCCGCGCCTCGATTCGCCGCCGACAGCCCGCGGAACAGAAAGGCAAGGCTCACCACCGCCTGCATCTCTTCCCATGTAGCGCCGGCGCGTCGCGCGGCGATCCCGTGCAAGGGCGCGGCATCGTTCATATCCATCAACAGCATCCCGAAGAGCATGAGCTGCGAAGTCTTGACGTCGAAGCACTTGGGGTACATCGCTCGGGCGCGCATGCGCTCCTGCATGTCCAGGAGTTCCGGATCGAGAGCGCCAGTCACGTTGATGCGCGCCTCGATACGCGGCGGCAGGAAGCCGATCAAATCCTTGTAGATCTGGTAGCGCTGCTCTGCAGTCTGCTGCTTGTCGGCATAGGTTCCGATTTTTTCGCGGACGGCATCGACACTTACGCGAGGAGGGATCATCGAATCTCCTAAATCCGGTTGAACCGGATCAAACAAATGGGACTTCTGGAAGACGATAGCGGCCGTAGTTGCAGGAGAGCACGATCGCGTACCGCGCGCGAGAGCGCGAGCCGGCGGCCGTTCGCTCGTCCGCCAGTGGCCGAAGTCGCCCCCCAGACCTTAGCAACATGTCGGTGTGCCTGCGAGATACAGGTCTCGCTTGGGACGATAGGTCGTCTGCCACGACCCGTCACCTAACGAAAGTTAGCGTTTCTTTACGCGACTTCGACTTGCCTCGATCAGAATACGCCGATTGGCTTGACCATCCAAGAGGTCCTGGAGCATCGCCGCCGTTTTCGAACAGGAAGCGGTTTTTCGCGATGACGAATCAAGGGTAGAGTTTCGGGAAATGAGCTCCGGCCTCGCCTCGTTCGCTTCGCGGTTCTTCGAATCGTCGCCTTTGCGGCACGTTTCATTCCGCCTTTTCTATCTGGGTTCGGTGGGCACAGCCTTGGGCTACACCATGCAGGCAACCGTTGCCGCATGGCTCATGGCAACGCTAACCCCCTCGGCGCTCATGGTCGCCCTCGTCCAGACCGCGAGCACCGCACCGGCGCTCTTTTTCGGACTCGCCGCCGGTACCCTTGCGGACATCGTCGATCGCAAGAAAGTCATTTTCGCGACGCAGACGCTGCTCTTGACCGCGACGGTGCTGCTCGGCGCCGCGACGATCGCCGGAGTCGTCGGCCCTGCCACATTGCTTGCGCTTACTTTCATCATCGGCTGCGGGTTCACCTTCTACATGCCGGCGCAGCAAGCAAGCGTCAACGGTTTCGTGTCGCGTGCGGAACTGCCTCGGGCCGTCGCGCTGGGCGCCGTGGCGATGAATCTCGCTCGGGCGATCGGACCTGCACTCGCCGGAGCGATCGCCGCATGGCTCGGTTCCGGACTGGCGCTGCTCGCCGCCGCGGTGTTCTTCAGTCTGATGCTGATCGCATTGCGGCGCTGGCGAAACAGGGAACTGGCCCTTCCCGGCGTGCCGGAGAAGTTGTTCTCGGGCCTGTTGAGCGGGGTGCGCTTTGCCCGCCACTCGCCGGCGATGCGCTCGCTGATCAGCCGCAATTTGAGTTTCAGCATATGCGCGAGTGCACTATGGGGCTTGCTCCCGGTCATCGCCCGCGATCAGCTGCAGCTGGGTGCGAGCGGGTACGGACTGCTCTTTGCCGGATTCGGTGCCGGTGCCGTAGCGAGCGGATTGACCATCCCGCGCGAGCTTGCACGCCGTTCGCTCAACAGCATCGTGGTGTCCAGCATCTTTCTTTGGACCGCCGGCACGCTGGTGATCGCGGCGACGCGCATTCCTGCCCTGGCTGTGCTGGGGACATGCTGTGCCGGCATCGCGTGGGTCGGAGTGCTCGCCAGCCTCTCCGCAGGGACGCAGAGCAGCGCACCGGCGTGGGTTCGGGCGCGCGCAGTCGCCATCAATCTCGTGGCCGTGCAGGTGAGTCTTGCGCTGGGTAGTGCGGTGTGGGGAGCGGTCGCGTCCGCAAGCGACACCCGCGTCGCCCTCGCCATTTCCGCAGGCATGATGGTGCTGCTCTACCTTGCCAACCGCCGAACCCGCGTCGAAATGGGAACTGAAGCCGATGTCGCTCCGGGCGCGCAGCCTCCCGACCTGGCGATTGCGTTCGAGCCGCTGCCCGACGATGGTCCGGTGCTCATCCAGATCGAATACCAGATCCCGCCTGAGAACCGCGAAGCGTTCCTGCGCGCGGCGCATTCGGTGCGGCGTACGCGGCGCCGCAACGGGGCCACCAGTTGGCGGGTTTTCCGCGATCTAGGCGAAGAGGGCCGATTCGTCGAACGTTACATCATCGCGTCGTGGGCAGAATACGTGCGGCTGCGCCAGCGCATGACCGTCGCCGATCGCAAGCTCGTGGACAAGGTCGAAGAGTTACAGCGCCCTGGAGTCCCGATCCGCGTTTCTCGCTTGCTCAGCGTCAAAGGCGACTAGAGTCGTTATCGCTGTACCGGGCCTTGCTTGCTTCCCACCCTGCGCCGAACCCGCCGCAGCGCAAGCGCAACGAGCACGGCGATAACCGGAATTGCCAGCGCGACGGCAATTTCATGATTGACGTGGACTCCGGCTGCGCTTACTCCGTTGGCGAGGTATCCAACCAGGCCAGCGCCGTAATACGTGATCGCTGCGATCGACAGACCTTCGACCGTCTCCTGCAGGCGCAATTGCAGCTGTGCGCGGCGGTCCATCGAAGCGAGCAGCGCCTGGTTCTGCTTTTCACGAACGATTTCCACGCGGGTGGACAAGAGGCTGCTCACCTGAGCGACTTGCTTCGAGAGTTCCGTCAGTCGCTGCGAAACCGAGGCGCAGGTTGCCATGGCGGGCGCGAGCCTTCGCGCCATGAATTCGTCGATGGTCTGAATGCCGGCGAGCGGGTGCTCGCGCAATTCGACGATCCGGGAGCGGACTAGGTCGTAATAGGCGCGGCCTGCGCTGAAGCGATACTGGCTAGCGTCGATGGCATTTTCGACTTTCGCCGCCAGACTGGTGAGGCTCGCTAAAAGCGCTTCATCGCCGCCGCCGTGCTGTGCAATCTGTTCGGTAAGCGCGCCAAGCGCTTGTTCGACTTCCGTCGCTCGAGGGGCCTGTGCCCGTGCCACGGGTAGCGCCAACAGCGCCATCACCCGATAAGCCTCGATTTCGAACAGGCGCTTCGACATACGGCCCGCCTGGCGCGGTGTCATGCTGCGATCGAGGATCAAGAATCGTTCGTAACCATCCTCATTGATCTGAAAGTCGGTGAATGCGTACCCGGCCCCGCCCCCAATCTCCGCGCCAACGACCCCACGCCCCGGAAAATAGCGCTCGACCGCCAGCGACCACGCGCTTGCTTCCGCGAATTGAGCAACGAAAGTATGGACAGCAACCATGGTTGTGCCGGGCACCTCTGCCAGCCAACCTTGCGGCAGCAAGCTCGATGCGGGCGCTTGGAACGGCTGATCGCTGTGTCCTCCGATGAAGAACGCGTACCCGGAGAATTCTGCGTGCCGCTCCCATTTGACTCGCAGCTCGCCCAGTTGCGCTCGGAAATGATTGACCTCCGTATCCGGGGGCGCAACGCCGAAGTGTTGGCACAGCGTCACCAGATGTGCATGCTCGCGCTCGCGGTGTTCGCGTCCGACCATTACAGCGACATAGGTCGCGCGCTCCGGCGCCGCCAGCGCTTCCGGCGGACGCGCATGGATCTCGTTGGAGAGTTCCAGACGCTGCGGATGATCCGGCGGAAGCTGTTGCGCCAACGGCATCGGTGAGGTCTGCGAGCTGAGGCGGTTCCGATGGAATGCGAGGACGAGCGATCGGTCTATTTTTTCCCGCGCACGCGGTTGAGCTCCGTCCTGAATTCTGTGACAAAGGTCTCGCCAGCGACCTTGGTGTACTTGTCGACGACCGGCTTGACTGCCTCGCGCATTCGGGCATCTTCGGCCGGCGACAGCTCGCTCACATGCATGGTCTTCTTGAGCTGCTCGAGCGCCTGCGCGTTGCGTTCGCGCGAGATCCTGCGCTCGAAATCGCGCGCTTCGACGGCCGCCTCCTTCAGCGCGGCACGATCGGCAGCGCCAAGTTTGTCGAAGACCGATTTGCTGACCAGGAAGATCTGCGGGTTGTAGCCGTGGCTGGTAAGCGTCAGAAAAGGCTGGACCTCGTCGAACTTGAGCACTGCGATCGTCACCAGCGGGTCGGTCGCGCCGTCGACGACCTTCCGTTCCAGCGCGTGATAGAGATCCGGAAACGGCAGCGGCACCGCGTTCGCGCCAAGCGCGCTCAAGGTCTCGACGTAAATGGGCGTCTGGATGGCGCGGATCTTGAGTCCGTGCAGGTCCTCGATGCGCTGGACCGCTCGCTTGCTGTTGTGGATGTGGCGGAAGCCGAGCTCGGGAAAGCTTAAGCCGACGATGCCTTGCGCAGGGAGCAGATCCAGGAGCTTCTGCCCCATCGGGCCGTCGAGCACAGCGTAGGCTTCGTCTTCGCTGCGAAAAAGGTAGGGAAAGTCCAGAACCGTGAATTCCTTGGCCACGCCTTGCAGCAGGCCGGCGTTCATCAACGCCATGTCGACGGTTCCGCTCTTGAGCGATGAGATGACCTGCAGATCGCCGCCAAGCGCGCCGTCGCCATAAACCTTGACGGTCAAGCGACCTTGCGTCTTCTTGTCGACCAGCTCGGCAAAGCGCGCCGCACCGTCGTACTGGGCGGTTCCGGCAACGGTCTGGGTGGCGAGCCTAAGCTCGAGCGCTGTCGCTTGCGTTCCGACGCCAAGCGCAGCCGCTAGGAATGCGGCGCAGATGGCGTCGCGCCACCTGCGGCCCTTGTTCATTGCTTTTTCGACGCGGGCTTGCCGGCGATACCCCAGGAGGCGCGCGGTACTTCGAGCAGTAGCACGCGCACGCTCTCCGGCTTAGCATCTAGCGTTTCCACGATCGCCTTGGTCACGGCCTCGATCGCGCGCGCCTTCTTCTCGTCATCACGGCCTTCCATCAGATGAATGATTGCGATCGGCATGTTTGGGCCTTTACTCCACTACAGAGAATCCGCAACGTCCGAGGTTCTGAACCTCGCACTCGACCCACAACCCAGGCTTCAGCGCCTCGGCGTGGCTCGCGCCCCCGGCCATGACGATCCATCCTGACTGCAGCGGCTCTTCGGCTTCGGCTGCGAACCGCGCCGCGGCGACCAGCGACCGAAGAGGATGACCGAGGATCGCTGCCGTCGAACCGACGAGCACCGGGTTTCCGTTGAACGAGACGACGATCCCCAGATTGGAAAAATCGACATCGGGGCTGTGCCACGCGCCGACCACAAAGCCGGAGGACGATGAATTGTCGGCGACCACGTCGGTCAACGAGAACTTGAACGCCTTGTAACGGGAGTCGATGATCTCGATTGCCGGCGCGACGGCCTCCACCGCCGAGAGCGCTTGCAGCGGCGTCACCGTGCCGACCAGCTCGCTCTTGAGGAGAAAAGCGATCTCCGGTTCGATGCGCGGATGCACATAGCGTTTGAACGAGGTCGGACCGCCGTCCTCGACCACCATGGCGTCGGTGAGACGGCCCCAGATCATGTCGTGCACGCCCATCTGGACCATCTTGTCGCGGCTGGTGAAGCCCATCTTGATGCCGACCTGCTTTTCACCGCGCCCGAAGCGCCGTCCTACGCTTTGCTTCTGCACGGCGTAGGCTTCCTCGAGCGTGATCGCCTCGCTGAGCTGCGGGATTTCCTTTGCGTTCCTGGCGGCGTCGTCGACGCGCTCGGCGAGTGCCGTGATGTCAGCCATGGCCTTCTCTCCCTCTCTCGCCTGTGGCAGCGAATGCGACGCGAACCGAGCCCAGTCCATTGATGCGTGTATCGAGCACATCGCCCGCGGAGACTCCGACCATCGGCCCGAGCGCGCCGCTCATGATGATGTCTCCGGCTTTCAGCGGGCTGCCGACGTCGACCATGGTGCGGGCGAGCCAGAGCGCGGCGTTGAGCGGGTGGCCGAGGCAGCCTGCGCCGGCACCCACCGAGACAGGTTCGCCACGTCGCTCCATCACCATCCCGCACAGGCGCAAATCAAGCCCGTCGAGCTTGCGCGGCTCGGCACCCAGCGCGAACAGTCCCGACGAAGCATTGTCGGCGATGGTGTCGAGCAGCTTGATGTTCCACTTGTCGATCCGGCTGCCGACGATCTCCACCGCCGGCAGGGCATAAGCCACCGCTGAGATGAGGTCGGTGAGCGTAATGCCCTTGTGCTTCAGATCGCGCTCGAGCACCAGCGCCACCTCGGCTTCAACCTTGGGTTGCAGGACGCGGCCAAGCGCGACCTCTTCGCCATCGTAGAGCGCCATGTCGGCGAACAGCATCCCAAAGTCGGGCGAATCCACGCCGAGCTGCTTTTGCACCGACTTGGAAGTGAGCCCGATCTTGCGCCCCACCAGCCGCCTGCCCTTCTTGAGATGATGGGCCGTGTTCACCTTCTGCACCGCATAGGCCGCCGCGACACCGCCGGCGGCGATGTCGTCGCGGATCGGCGCGATCGCGACCCCGGTTTCCTCGGCTTTGCGAAGGCGCGCCGCGACCGCCTGGATTTTCTTGGCGTCTACTTTCATTTTTCCCCCACGAGGCTTCCTGCGCATGCCAGATAGCGTTGCGCCAGCATACGGGTTCCATCCAGATACACTATCACTCTAGGTGCAGTGCGGAAGTGCCGTCACCTAACCAAAGTTGGGGCCCGCGTTCTGCTCACCCACGGGAGGGTTCCCTTCCAATCGGCCGGCGCAACCTAGATCAGTCCGAGACGGCGGCCCTTCGCTGCGGCGGCGGTGCGATTATGGACTTTCAATTTGCTGAAGATCTGGTGTAGATGCCATTTGGTGGTTCCTACCGTGATCGAAAGCTTGTTGGCAATCTGCTGATTGGACAGGCCGAGATTGATGAGACGAAGGGCCTTGATCTGCCGCGCAGTCAGTGGCTTTTCTGCCATTGCTTGCCCACTCCTTCGGCGGGCAATGAGCCGCGCCGACGAAAATCGTCAACTGGTCAAACGCGTTCGCGAGTTCGCCTGCAAGGTAATCGCACGGCGCAACGCGGACTGTAGGCCTCCCGGCGCCGCGGCGTCACCTATCGATGGTTAGGAAACCCTGACGTGGAACGCGCCGTCCTCATTCCGCTCATCGTCGCCTGCGCCCTGTTCATGGAGAACATGGACTCGACGGTGATCACCACGTCGCTGCCGGCGATTGCCGCCGACATCGGAGAGAATCCGCTCGCGCTCAAGCTGGCGCTCACCTCGTACCTGGTGAGCCTGGCCGTCTTCATCCCCATCAGCGGCTGGGTCGCCGACCGCTACGGTTCGCGCACGGTATTCGCTACCGCCATCATGGTTTTCATGGGCGGCTCGTTGTTATGCGCGGTGTCGACCTCCCTTACCGCGTTTGTGCTGTCCCGCTTTCTGCAAGGTATGGGAGGCGCGATGATGGTGCCCGTCGGGCGCCTCGTTCTCATGCGCGCCGTGCCTAAGCACGAATACGTGGCCGCGCTCAACTATCTCACCATTCCGGCGCTGCTCGGACCGGTGATCGGCCCGGCGCTTGGCGGTGCGATAACCTTGTACTTTCACTGGCGGTGGATTTTCATTATCAATCTGCCGATCGGGTTCCTCGGCCTGTTTCTGGTGTACCGGTTCATCCCCAACCTGCGCGAATCGACGGTGCCCCCTTTCGACTGGCGCGGCTTCGCGCTCTCCGGCTTCGGCTTGTCGACGCTGATGCTCGGCCTGTCCGCGCTGGGGGGACATCTGCTGTCTTCCATGGCGACGGCAGCCAGCATCGGCGCGGGCGCGATCGTGCTGGCGACTTACGTGGCACACGCGCGGCGCACCGCGCATCCGGTGCTCGATCTCAAGCTATTTCGGATTCCGACTTTTTTCAACGGAGTGGCTGCCGGTTCGCTGTTTCGCATCGGCGTCGGCGCTACGCCGTTCCTGTTGCCGCTTTTGCTTCAGCTCGGCTTCGGGCTCAACCCTTTGCAGTCGGGCTTGTTGACCTGCGCCAGCGCCGTCGGGGCGATGTTCATGAAGACGTTGACGGTAGCGATACTCAGGCGCTGGGGTTTTCGGCAAGTGCTTTCGGTCAACGGAGTGCTCGCCGCAGCGGGCGTCGCCACCTACGCGTGGTTCACCGCAACGACGCCTCACCTTGTGATCATTCTGGTCCTGCTCGTCTCGGGATGCTCTCGCTCGTTGCAGTTCACCGCACTGCAGGCGCTCTCGTTCGCCGACACGACGCGACAGAGCATGAGCCAGGCAACGAGCATTTCGAGCATGGTGCAACGGCTCACCCAGAGCCTGGGCATCGTCATCGGCGCCTATGCACTCGGACTATCCAGCCTGGCGCAAGGCCATGACTCGATCGTCGCCGCCGATTTTCCGCCGGCGTTCATCGTAATCGCGGCGCTCGCCGTGCTCCCCGTCCTGTTTCACCGGCGGCTGGCGCATGCCGCCGGGACCGAGGTGTCAGGACACGCGCCGAAGTAGCAACAGGTCCGCGGACCGGGCCGCTAGACTTTGAAGCCCTGCAGTGTCTCGGGCGCGAACAGCTCCTCCGGAGCGAGCAGGCGCTTGGACAAGCCCTGCTCGTGGTGGTAACGCAAAAAGGTCGCCAGCGTCTCGCGATTGCGATCGAGCCCGTACGGCCAGTAGTCGTCTCCCATCAGCGCGCGCGCCTCCTCGACGTGCGCCGTCAACCAGGGAAGCATCGACTTGAGCGCAGCGGTCACGCCGAGATCCTCATATGCACGTTGCTGCGCCTCGGCAAAGGCCTTGAGGAGCGCGCGTGCGATCCACCGGTTGCGCTCATAGGTTTCGCGCCGGATCACGACGGTATGCATGATGGGAAATATGCCGGTCTTGCGGAAATAGTCCTGTTCGACCTCGCGGTAGTTTTCGAACAAGCGCCGGACCTTGCCGCTGCCGGCTGTAAAGGTCGACGGCATGCGCGCCGTGTGCAACGCATCGATCTCGCCGTTCGCGAGCATGGCCGAGAGCGTCTGTGCCGGGCCAATCGGCTCGATCCTGATGGTGGGCGGAAGCGAGAGAGCGATCTTTTCGGAGCGCCCCGTCTCCTCCAGGCCTCCGGTGCAGTAGGTGACGCTGTCGATCGGCACGGCATAGTGCTCGGCGAGAATTCCGCGTATCCAGACCGGCGCAGTCATCTGGTACTCGGGCGTCCCTACCCGCTTGCCTTTGAGGTCGCCTGGCGAGCTAATGCCGGCGTCGACGTTCACGTAGATGCACGAATGCCTGAAAAAGCGCGATGGAAAGACGGGAATCGCCACGAACGGGGGCGGATCGCTGAACATGGACACAGCGTAGGACGACAGCGACATCTCCGCGGCGTCGAACTCGCGGTGGCGAAGCATGCGGAAAAAAGTCTCCTCCACCGGCATGCTCAAGTAGGTGAGATCGATGCCCTCAGGCTGGACTGAGCCCTGCATCAGAGCCCGTGTGCGATCGTAGTTCCAGCAAGCGAGCGAGAGTTTGAGCTTGGACATGTCGATTTCCGTCGGAGGCGGCGGAATCCTAACAACAACTGGTGTCGCCAATCAATCAAGACCGGCGAGCAATCAGCTGGAAGTAGAGCGAGGTGCGCCTGCGCGAGGGCCGCAGCCGACGCAATCTCCGGCGCGGCCCTTCAGGCCGACGCAGCGGGCTACTACGAGGCGATCCGCTTTAGGCCGGATCGAAAACCGGAATGCTGCGCGCTGTCGGGGCCGCTTCTGTGATATTGGGCGTCGCGTACTCGATAAAGCTGTCGGGCAGTGCGCCGCCCCAATACACGCCGGTGCCGCGTTCGTCCTCGTCCCAGGTCACAGGCTCCCAATCCGGCGACAGCACGAGGTAGCTGCCGGAGTAGATTTCGACGCGATTGCCGCCCGGCTCGTAGGAGTAGAGATAGAACGCCTGGGAGTTGTTGTGCTTGGAAGGCCCCGCTTCGATGAAAATGCCGTTCTCGCTGAGCACGTCTGCTGCTCGCAGCACATCCTCGCGCTGATCGACCCACATCGAGATGTGATGCAGGCGGCCGCTCGCGCCCTTGACGTCGACCACGTACGCAAGTTGATGATGCACGGCGTTGGGGCTCAGCCACGAGCCGAGCTCGAAGGTTCCCCGCTCGAATCGCACCGTTTCGCGAAGCTGAAAGCCGAGCAGCTCCTCGGCGAAGCGGCGGTTGGTCACTACGTCCTTGCACAGCAATGCGAGATGGTCGGTACGTCGCACGCACGCTCCGCGGGCGGTATATTTTTGTGGCAGGTTCTTCAACGTCGAGCGCAGATCGTCCGGAGCCGAATACTTCTGCTCCTCGTAGTACACCGCCATGTGGTGGCCGTCCGGGTCGCGAAAGTGGTACGTGGGGCCGCGGCCGAAATCCTTTTCGCTCCAACGCTCGCCCAAGCCGTGCGCCTGCAATACAGCGACCCTGCGCTCGAGCGCTGCGGGGCTCGCTGCCCGCCAGGCGATGGTCCCGACGCCGGCCTGCTTGGCGGCGGTCAGTTTGAGCGTGCTCACGGCGAAGTCGCCGTATCCACGCAGGTACACGGAGTCGCCTTCGGCGTCGGCGACTTCCATCCCAAGCACATCCTTGAAATACCATAGGCTCCGATCCGCCTTTGGCGTCAGGAGCTCGATGCTTCCCAGGGTTGCGATATCGCGAACGAACTCGGCAGCAGCCATGAACATCTCCCCGCGGCACCAGCCGCTTTTCGATTCGGCATAGTGTCGATGCACTGTGGCTGCCTGGATTTGATTTCAGTCAAACAAAACCAAACAGGACGGCAATAAGGTCGGCGAACGGGCCTTGGCTGCGGCGTCGGATGCCAGCGGCGTTGGCAGACTCCCAATTCCGAAACCCGCCACCGCCGCAATTCCAACGGCGAGGATTGCCGCTCCAACCAGGAGGATTGCGAGCGCTTCAGAAACCCAAGGATCGTTTGACCGCAGTCAGCCGACGAGGCGAGCGAAGGCGGCTGAAGACGTCGAGGGCGATTGGCACCGTGGTCAGCGCGCCGATGGTCAGGAGGGTCCAGCCAATCGCTTTGCGCCGGTCATCCCGCAAGTAGCCGGCGAGCAGTAATCCTATTCCAGCACCTGCCATGCCTCGGGTCGCCGCAATGAAACCCAGCTCCGGCAATGCTATGTCGAATCGTTTCACGACGCCTCCTTCGGGTTCGTCACGCAAAATTCGACAAGGCCTGAGGTGCGGTGTTCCGAGGTGTCGAGCGATATCGGGCTCTTTCAGCGTCCTCGCACCAAATTTGCGTCACAGCGATCAATCCTAACTTCCAGCGAGGAAAAATCGCCGCGTCCGCCGTTTCAACGATCCGACGAAACGTACTGGCCGTTTTTACAAAATCGGCGTTTTAAGGGATGCGTCGGGCTTGCAAGATCTTCGATGCAGCGGAGATCGACCGCGTGTCTGACGTCGCGGCGTGGCCATCCTTCGCTGGTTCTCTTGTATCGTATACTCGGCAGCATAAGCCATGGCTGCCGGTCGCGCCGGTGCCTGGTATTCCAGAAAACGATCTCGTCCAGCGGAGGTTACTCATGCTGAGCTCGGCCAGGTGTCCTTGCATTCTGTTCGCGGCCGCCATTCTTTGGTCGATGAGCTTTGCCGGCGATGCCGTCGCGGCCGACAAGGTGGTTATTACCTTTGCCAATTGGGCCGCGGCCGAAGCAACGACCAAGCCCGCGATCGATCAGGTCATCGCCGAGTTCGAAAAAACGCATCCGGACATCCAGATCAAGAGCGAGGCGATCTCCTTTTCGGAAATTGCCCGGCAGCTCGCGCTTCGGGTCAAATCCGGCAATCCACCCGATGTCGCACAGCTCGCCGGCAACGACACCTTCGTGGTCGCCGCGACGGGTAAGCTCGAGCCGCTCGGTCCGTACCTAAGCGCCGATTTCAAGTCGCAATTGAAGCCCGACGCGATTAGTGGATTGCAGTATCAGGACAAGCTGATCGCGCTGCCGTGGACACTCGCTCCGGCCGGCTTCTGGTACAACAAGGCGGTGATGGCCAAGGCGGGACTCGACCCCGAGAAGCCGCCCAAGACCATCGAGCAACTGACGGCAGCGATGGCGGCGATAAGAAAGAGTCAGCCGGACGTGATTCCGCTTGCGATCGACACGACCAACCGGCCGTTTGCGCTGCAGTCGAACTGGCCATGGATGGCGACATTCGGCGCGACGCCGCTTGCCGGCAGCAAAGGACGGGCCGACTCGCCCGAGATGAAGCGCTACCTGACATGGATGCGCGACCTCGCCAAGAACGGCTATATCGATCCGGGTCGCAAGATCGGCGAGTTCCGCCCGCTCGCGGCGCAGGACAAAGTTGCCTTCATCTGGGATCAGGTCCTGCTGCAGGGCGTGATCCAAAGCGTGAACAAAATGCCGGACGCGGACTTCTATCGCCATTGGGGCGTGACGGTGGAGCCTACCGGCCCGAGCGGCAAATCGTATTCGTTCGAAGGCGGCCACCAGCTCGTTATGTTCGCCGACTCTGCGCAGAAGAAGGCGGCGTGGACCTTCATCCAGTATCTCGCTGCATCACCCGAAGCGATCAAGACTTACACGCTCGGACCCGGATCGTCGCTGCCGCCGCTCAATGCCGCGCCGAATCCGGAGCTTGCGGCCAAGCTGGACACCCCGATCTACAAAAGCTTCACCGCCACGATCATCCCCACCTTGACCACGCCGCCATTCGGTCCGGCCTTCGCGACCGGCTCCTCGGCGATCATGGCCGGTGTGCAACAGGCGGTGACCGGTTCGGAGCCCATCGACCAGATCGCAAGCTCGATCCAGCAGCAGCTGGATCGGCAATGACGGCAAGAATTGACTGGCGATGATGACCCGCGCGGCAGCGCTGCCTGCGCGGAAGATCGCCCGGCGCGACACGGGAAAATTGCCGTGGCTCGATCCGATGGTCACGCCATCGCTCGGCGTGCTCGCCATCGTCGTCGGCTATCCGATCGTCTATACGCTTGTTCTGTCAGTTCAGGATTACAACCTCCTCAGCGCCGAGCAGGCGCGCTTTGTCGGCGCTGGCAACTACGGCAGGCTGCTGAGCGATCCGATCTTCTGGAAGGCGCTCGGCAATACCGCTATCTACACCTTCGGCAGCGTTGCGGTGTCGGCCCTGCTCGGACTCGCACTGGCGCTGCTCACTGAGAACCTAGGCGGTCGCCGCGGCCGTCTGACGCGTGCTCTGCTGCTCACGCCATGGGCGGTGCCTTTTGTCGTCGTCGCCTTCCTGTTCCGTTACATGTATTTGCAAAACGGCGGCGCGATCAACGCCCTGCTCCTTGGCGCCGGCGTCGTAAGCGCGCCCGTTTCCTGGCTCAATGTGTCGACCCTGGCCATGCCTGCCGTCATGGTCACCAATATCTGGGCAATGACGCCATTCTTTGTCCTCGTGCTAAGTGCGGCTCTCGCTGGCATTCCCAATGAGGTGATCGAATCGGCGCGGGTCGATCGCGCGCGCACGTTGAGCATGATCTTCCACATCAAACTGCCTTTCCTGCGCAACGCATTGCTCATCAGCAGCCTGCTCATGATCATCGGCAACTTCAATGATTTCGCGAAGATCTGGGCGATGACTCAAGGCGGACCGGGCTACAGCACGACCACGCTGGTGATCTATGTCTATCGGCAGGCGTTCGAGAACTTCGCCTTCGGCTACGCCTCGGCGATAGGAGTCGTCTGGCTGCTGCTGCTGCTCGCCTTTGCTATCGCCTACCTGCGCGCACTGCGCATGGACTGACCATGGAAGCTCGCCCGCGATCCGCGCCTGCCCCGTCCGCGACTAGGCGGGAGCATCGCGCGTTTTTTGGTTCCCGACCCGAAAACATCGTGAGGACCGTCGCCATCCTGCTCGCGCTCGTATGGAGCCTTGCTCCTGTTTACTGGATGGCCGCCACCTCGCTCAAGACCGAACTCGAAGCCGCGAGCCTGAGCCCGACCCTGTGGCCGCACCACGCCACCTTCGCCAACTATCTCGGCCTATGGGGCGGGTCGCTGCCTTTCGCGTCCTTCTTCGCCAACACACTGTTCACCTGTCTTGCGACGGCGGTGATTGCCGTTCTGATCGCGACGCCCGCCGCTTACGCGCTGTCGCGCGCACGGTTCCGTCTGCGCGCATCGACCGGCTACGGCATGCTCATTTTCCGCATGCTGCCGCTGGTGGTGCTCCTCGCGCCACTCTACCTTCTCCTTCTGCATGCACGGTTGCTCGATTCATCAGCCGGATTGATCGTCGGCTTCACCACGTTCGGCCTTCCCTTTGCGGTGTGGATGCTCAAGAGCTTCATCGACGCCGTTCCGATCGAAATCGAGGAAGCCGCGCGAATCGACGGCTATCCCCGCTGGCAGATCCTGCTCAGGGTCGTCGCGCCGCTCATCCTTCCCGGGCTCACCACCACCGGCACGTTCGTGTTCATGGAAGCGTGGAACAACCTGATCTATCCGCTCACCTTTGTCACCACGCTGGAAAAGCAGACGCTGCCTGCGGCACTGGTGCTCACCTTCACCGGACAGTTCAAGACCGATTGGGGTGGCATGATGGCTGCCGCCACGGTGACGACGCTGCCGCTGATGATCGCTTTCTTTGCCGTACAGCGGTCGATGGTTCGTGGACTGACGTCGGGAGCCGTCGCGGGGGCGTGACCGCGCGGATCGACATCTGCCAAGTCGCGCCTTGGGCATCGACCGAAGACCGATGGCTAGCATTTCCCTCCGCAATGTCGAAAAACGCTACGGCGACGTCGTGGCGCTTTCCGGCTGCTCTCTCGAAATCGCCGACCACGAATTCGTCGTTCTGGTCGGACCTTCGGGGTCAGGCAAGACGACGCTCCTTCGCATCATCGCCGGACTGGAGCACCTGACGGCGGGAGAGCTGTATTTCGACCAGGGCCTCGTCAACGATGTCGATGTCGCCGACCGCGACATCGCGATGGTGTTCCAGAACTACGGCCTCTATCCGCACATGTCGGTGTATGACAACATGGCCTTCGGCCTGCGCCGCCGCGGACTCGCCGCCGAGGAGATCGACAAGCACGTACGTCGCACGGCAAAGATGCTCAACATCGAAGCACTGTTGAGCCGCCGTCCACGGCAGCTTTCAGGCGGGCAGCGCCAGCGCGTGGCACTGGGACGCGCCATCGTGCGCGATCCGGCGGTGTTCCTGCTCGATGAACCACTCTCCAACCTCGACGCCCATCTGCGCGTCCAGATGCGGGCGGAAATCCTCAAGGTCCATCGCGCGGTCACCGCCACCGCCGTCTACGTCACCCATGACCAGGTGGAGGCGCTGACGATGGGCGACAGGATCGTTGTGATGAACGAGGGCCGGATTCACCAGGTCGGCACGCCTGGCGAGCTCTACGACGCGCCGGTCGACAAGTTCGTGGCGTCGTTCATAGGAACGCCGGCCATGGGTTTCGTCACTTGTCGCATCAGGCGTTCAGCGAATGGCATTGAACTGTTTACAAACGCAGGACGCATCGACGTTTCTCCGCAGCAGGAGCACATCCTGGAACGTGCCGGCGCCGACAGCGTCATTGTCGGGGTCCGCCCGGAGAGTCTCGCGGTGGTGGCTGAAACAACGGAGTTGACCAGCGACGCGACGCTTCGCGGCACAGTCGAGGCGGTCGAGTTGCTTGGCGCGGAACAATATGTTCACGTGACAACCGACGGCGGTCACCTGACTGTGCGTGTAGCCCGGAGCCATCGGATCATAGTGGACGAAGCCGTCACTCTTACGGCCGCGACCCGAGACCTGCACCTGTTCGATCAGCAGACGGGAGCGGCTTTGCGCTGAGCGGCCTCGCCGTAAGTGACCGCCTGGCGTCTGATGCGCCTACCCCTCGATGGCTGGCGCGAGATGTATCAGTGCCGATGCCTATGATGCACGTCGGGGTAATGAGGATGCGCGTGCAGCACCGGCTCGTGTACGTGCACGTGGGCGTGAGGCTCGCGTCCGTCCCATGCGAAATCGTGATCGTGCCGGTGATGCTCATCGTGGTAGTGTGCGTGCACGTGTTGTTGATACTCGTGAGCGTGCAGGTGCACGTGTCGCTCGGTGAGATGCAGCCACACCCCTGCCGCCATCAACACGCCGGCGCAGACGAGTTGCCAAGTTACGGCGTCGCCACTTAACGCAATCGCGAGACCAGCGCCGACAAAGGGAGCGATCGAAAAATAGGCGCTGGTTCGCGCGGTCCCGAGATCGCGCAAGGCAAGCACGAACAGCGTGAGGCTGATCCCATAGCCAGCGAGCCCTACCAGCGCCGCTTCGGCCGTGACGGTCATGGGTGGGATTGGGGCACCGATGAATATTGCGATTGCAATGTTTACCACTCCGGCGATCAGACCCTTGATGCAGGCGATGAGCATCGCGTCGCTGGTTGACACTTTGCGCGTCAGATTGTTGTCGATCGCCCAGCACAGACAGGCCCCACCAATGAGCAGCGTTCCTGACGACAGCGCAAGCATCCCTGGCGCCCATGCAAGCACAAACCCGCCCGCCACGATGAGAGCCATGCCGCCCGCGATACGGCGGTCGAAGTTCTCCCTGAAGGCAAACCACGCCAGGCAAGCGGTAAACACCGATTCGAGGTTCAGCAACAACGAGCTAACAGACGCAGGCGTGGATACCAGACCCAACATCAGCAACACAGGCCCGATCACCCCACCGAACAGTATGGCCAGCGCAAACCATCCGACGTCTTGGCCGCGCGGCCAGGCCATGCCCCCTGGTCCGCTCGCCCTCGTCCCTACTAAGCGGCGGAGCAGAATTACAATGGACAGCCCGATTCCCGAACCGATGTAAAACAAGCCCGCAAGCAAAACCGGCGGAATCTCGCCGACCAATGTTTTGGCAAGCGGTGTGCTCGCGCCGAAAAGGACCGCGGCTGCCAGCGCGTTTACTATGCCTCTGCCGGAGTGCATGTCGCATGATGCGCGGACCCCGACGCGGACCACAAGCGTTTCGCAATGCAGCAAGCACCCCATTGACGACCGAGGCGGGGACCTCCATTAGTCTCGGGAACGGCACGAAGGGCGCCTTCATCTAATGTGTTCAGGGACGACTGAGGAGTCGGAATGATCCAGCAGGAAATAGCCGCACTCGCGGCGGATGACGACGTGAGCCTTGCGCGCCGGATCGCCGAGCGCGACGAGCGCGCGTTCGAGATCGTGATGCGCGCGCACAACAGGCTTCTCTACCGCGTCGCGCGCTCGATCCTCAAGGACGACGAAGAAGCCGAGGATGCGGTGCAGGAGGCCTATCTGGCTGGGTACCGAAATATCGGCAGTTTTCGTGGTGGGGCCAAGCTGTCGACGTGGCTCACGCGCATCGTCATCAACGAGGCGTACGCGCGCCTGCGCAAGCAAAGGCACGCAGGCGTCGTCTTGCCCCTGGAAGCGGCTCGGCCGGCAAGTGGATACGGCGAGCGCCAACCCGAAGAGGGATTCATGTCCGACCAGAGCGAACGACCGGAAAACGCCGCCCTGCGCGCCGAACTCCGACAATTGCTGGAACGTCGCATCGACGCGTTGCCTGAGCAGTTCCGGACAGTGTTCATCCTGCGCGACATCGAGGAAATGTCGGTCGAAGAGACCGCGGAATGCCTCGATCTGCCGGCGGCGACCGTGCGGACTCGGGCGTTCAGAGCGCGTGCGCTGCTGCGCGAGTCGCTCTCCCGCGATATCGACGTCGCTACAGCAGATGCTTTCGCATTTGCCGGCAAGCGTTGCGATCGGATTGTATCTGCCGTGCTGGATCGCATGCGCGGCACTGCATTGGGAGGAACGCCGGGAGATCCGGCATAGCTTGTTAATCAACAACGACTGGAGGTACTCATGAAATCACCGATGATTGTTTTCGCAACCACGCTGCTCCTGGCGGCCGGCGGTGTCCTGGCACAGGGTGCCGCGCCCCCTGCCGCAGCGCCGATGCCCGCCGCGGGTCCGACCGATCCGCAGATCGCACACATCGTCGTCACCGCCAATCAGGTAGATATCGATGCCGGCAAGCTGGCGGAGTCCAAGGGAGGCAGCAAAGAGGTCAAGGACTTCGGCAAGCAGATGGTCACCGACCATAGCGGAGTCAACAAGCAGGCGGAAGCGCTGGTCACCAAGCTCAAAGTCAAACCGGAAGACAACCCGACCAGCGAGAGCTTGAAAAAGGGTGGCGAGGAGAACCTCAAGAACCTGAAGGGGCTCAATGGCGCGGCGTTCGACAAGGCGTATATCGACCACGAGGTCGCGTACCACGAGCAGGTGCTCGATGCGATCGACAAAGTACTCGTCCCCAACGCAAAGAATGAAGAGCTGAAAGGTCTGATCGTCAAGGTGCGTCCGGCCTTTGTCGCACACCTGGATCACGCGAAGATGATTCAGTCCAAGCTTGCCAAGGCAGGGTGAGCGGATCCCTGTCGTGAAAACACCAGCGAGAGTAGCGGGACAACTGACCGCTGCAGCAGTTTATGCAGCGGTCTGGTTGTTCCTCGCAAGCGGCGGAATCGCTCCAGCACTCGCCGCGCAGGCGGCCACGCACACCGTTGTCATTGACGGCCTTAAATATGAGCCGGAGACGGTGACGGTGAAGCGCGGCGATACCGTCGTGTGGATCAACAAGGACCCCTTCCCGCACACCGTCACTTCCAAGGGCGCGTTCGACTCGCACGAGATTGCTGCCGGCAAGTCGTGGAAATACACGCCGCGCAAGGCGGGCGAATACGCCTACATCTGCACGCTGCACTCGAATATGAAGGGGACGCTCAAGGTCGAATAAGGTGTAGAAGGCTGGATTCGACCTGACGGGATATTGCAGGATTTGTTAGGGATAGCGGCCATCGATGGAGGGGCCAAAGCCGGCCATGAAGCCGTCGGACGCAGAGACTTGTCGGTAGACTGCACAGCCAATGCGGCAACGTCGGCATCACAGTAGAGGTGTCACCGCTATTCGGGTTCTTTGATGGCGATGAATAGCGCGATGAGTAGGATCGAGCCCAAGTAGCGATAGGCGGTATTCAGCACCAAGCCGCCCATCGTATTTGAACGCCACAACTCGAACCAATCTTCGGCGATCACGGTGAACCCGCCAAATAGCATAATGGCAAAGCTACCACAGCCCGCCAGTGCAAGATTCTTGGCGGCTACGAACTCTGCACCGCTCGCACTGCGCGCACTCCACATGCGCGAGACGGTGACGGTACAAAGCGCGGCGGCAGTTAGATATCCACCTACGATCCAGACCGCACCCAACCAACTCAACGGTGTGCTGCTTACTGCTTTCCAGCTGGCCGCACCGCCCTGCCAACTGGTCATTGAGGTCACTGCAGTCACGGAATCGACGGTACTGGACCAATTGATTAGATCGAAGATGCCGCCCAGAAAGCCGAATACGGCTACTGCGCCAGCGAGTACGATCTTTACGATGCGCACTATCATCCCCTTCTCCTTCCTTTTGTCAGTGCGCGCAACCGGCTGGACATGGAGCGATCGTTACGGGGTGCTAGTCGCCCTCGCTACGTCAGACAGCAACGGCGTTGCTTCGGGATTTGTCACGGTCTTTCGGATCAGAATGTCGGTTGGCAATACGTTAGCCCGCCCGTAAAACGCATCATTCCATGGCACGTTGGTGTTCACGATGGTGCCATTTAGATTGACGCCACCGTACAAGCCCTTTGCGCGAGTAAATGCGACGAGATCGGCCGTGATCGTTGACTGTGCCCCTGCACCTACCGGCCCCACCGCGATGCTGACATCGCCACCGATCTTGAACGACGTCGACAGAAGGGAATTGAGACCCTGCTCAGTCATGACCACGATCACGGCCTCGGACACGTCCACTCCAGCCTGGAATCCGACACTCGCGGTGATAAGATCGTAGAATGCAGGGCCTACCCACGTGCGCCCGTCCCTGGCTACGAGCACGGCGCGACCCCCCGATCCACCAACGATGAACCCGGCTCGTACAATTTGCGGAGCAATCAACACGCCTTTCGCGCGATTCAGGTTTTGTTGAATCCACGTTTGGTCGGGATCGCGGAGGAAGTTGATTAATGTGACCCGCGCCTCGGAGACGAGCCTAACGGCTTCTAAGGTCGACACCGATTGCATGCTCGAGCACGCGGTGATGCCCCAGGAAACTAGAGCGCAGATCATCATCCGGCCAATGTATTGAAAGCGCTTGAGACCAACCGCGACGTGCAGCTTGCACATGACGCCTCCCTAGGATGTTTGGATTACGGCTCGTATCGTCGGAAGCCACCGGCAATCCTATGCCTGCCGACGAGCGACGCCAAGCTGCTGGCGTGGCGACAGTTAGCGTGGAGTGAGTACCACTGGGGCCGGGGACATTGCCGGATTTTGTTAGGGATAGCGGCCATCGATGGAGGGGCCGGAGCCGGCGAGAACTGGACGTCGCGGGTGTAGATTGGTCCGCGGATCCTCGGTCTAATCGGGGGCGACCTTGAGAATGCTTCCCCCCATCGGGTCGATGACATACGCCGTCGCGCCTTCGGCGGCGATCACCGAACGTGCTCCCTTCGCCGTCGGCAAGGTTGCGACCGAAGTCATGGCACCGCGGTCGTCGACCTTCGCGACGGTTAGAGTCCCAGCGACCGAGGCAGCCGCATAGAGTCTTTGTTCGCGTGTGGCGTAATCAATGTTGTCGAGACCGTCACCGGTGTTGATAGAACCGAGGACTTTGCTTCGAGCGACATCTAACGCGATGACCCGATCGGAGCAGGCGACGAATAGAAACTGGCGCACCTCGTCGAGCGCGACGCCGTGGGGCTCAGCGCAACCCGAGTGCCAGCGCGAAACGACCTTCTTGCGTTTGACGTCGATCGCCACAGTCTCGCCGCTCTCCTCTAGGTTGGTATAAAAGAGTCCCCGCTTGGTGTCGACGGCATATCCTTCGGCCGACGCACCCAGTGAGAGTGTGCGCTTTGCCTTGATGTGTTTCGGATTGGCTGCGTCCATGATCAGCAGTGCGTTGTCGGCAGCCGCAATACCGAGTGGAGGCGCCCCGGTCGTGACCCACAGCTCCTTCGTGCTCGCCACGTAGACGACCGCGTCCGGCGCGCGGGCCAGGCCTGCCGCTGGATCCCCTATTCGCTGACAGTCGACGAGCGTCAGCTTCTCCGAGTCGACAACGCAAATGCTGGAATCGCCTCGGTTTCCAATATATACGACCCCGTCGCCGATCGAGACCGACGTCGGCCCGAGGAGTCGCTTCTTCCCGAGCAGCTCCACTTCACCCGTCCTAAACCCGCCGACTGTCGTAATCCCGTCGGTCGCAGCATCGATCACCGCAACCACGCCCAGGTTGCTCGCGGGAACCCAGACACGTGCGTGTCGGCGTTCGTAGGCGAAGTAGTCGAGCGCGACTACACCGCTCGCATCCGGAAGCTGCAACCTAGTCACGCGGAGATCCCGCGATAGCTTGGGAATGGCCTGTTCTTGTGCCGAGACCGAGAGGGCGCCAATCAGGATCATGACTGCCATAGCGACCCAGCCGAGGCAATGCCACACATGACCGGTCGTGCGATTCGCCCTCATGGCTAGTCTCCTTAGAACCTGCACACCGCGAGGGCGAGTCCCTCGCTGTCGATTGGCTCGCGCATGCCGAGATCACGCAATTCGATGACACACGTGCCAGCCCGCGGCTTGCATAGCTGGCATGCATGATGCCCATGCCATTTGGCTGTAGACAAGCTTTTGGTTGAACGTTCGCCTTGGGACACAGGCCGGACGGGTACGGAGCATCAGTACCGGCCGAAGCTGATATTCCGCTGGCCAATTTTGGTTGATGACAAGAGACGAGGGCTTGAAGTCTCGTCAACCCGGGAGTACAGTGTGTTTTGGGGGTAACAGGACCCCCGGGATTTTTCCCTCCAAGACGGTGCCCCGTCCAATCCTGTAAGCGTTGCGAGCGAGCGCGGGCACTGTCAAATCCGCAGTCAGACAAGTGCCGACGTTCGGGCCCTTCGGGCACCGCGACGCCGTACAACCTTTGCACTTGGAGGGTTTGACATGCGGTACTCACTGAAGCAGATCCACTGCCGTCCCTGGACGCTCTCCTACCTCTCGGTGAAGCTCATCGAGAGCCACTACGAGAACAACTACGGCGGGGCGCTCCGGCGTCTCAACGCTATCACCGAGCAGCTCGAGTCGCTCGACTTCGCGAGCACTCCTGGCCACGTTCTGAACGGTCTCAAGCGCGAGGAGCTGGCCGCGCTCAACTCGACGCTGCTGCACGAGCTTTATTTCGCAAGCATAGGCGGCGATGGTCAGCCGACAAAGGGCATGACCGAGGCCCTCGCGCGGGACTTCGGCTCGCTCGATCGCTGGCGCACGGAGTTCAGCGCGATGGGATACGCCCTCGGTGGCGGCTCGGGCTGGGTCCTGCTGACCTACATTCCGCGCGACGGGCGCCTCATC
>DATFSE010000069.1:0-6557 GCA_035262745.1 Casimicrobiaceae bacterium
AGAACGGATGTACGAGAGGTAAAACGCAGTTCGCGTTTTGCCTGAGCCGACATAGTCGGTAGTTATCTTCGTGGCGTTGATCGAGGGAGGACAGTCTCATGTCGAAGCGGTCTGTATTGTGTATTGGCCTAACCGCTTTGCTATTGGTCTCCACGAACACAAGCCATTCGATTGAAATTAAGGTACTACAGCGCGTCCCAACCCGAGTGAATCGGGATTCCCAAAGTCCGCCGGCGGAGCGAGTCTAGCGCATTGATTCGCAGGGGGGGGGTGGCCAATGCGGTCCTCCCACAAAGTCGCTGGTGTCGAGGAAGCTCTCCGGGGTGTTGGCGCAAGCCTCAGATTCCTGCCGCAGTATTCTCCGGACCTTAACCCCATCGAGTTGGCCTTCCATCCCGTGAAGACATGCTTGCGCAAAGCTGCCGAGCGCACAATCGAAGCTACTTCATCACGTGATGGAGTTGCGGCGTTGATTCGCAATTCCCGGCCCGGAACGTCTATGTGAGGGCTTGCGATCACACGTTCCGCCAGCAATGCCCAGCATGTTCGAATTTTGCCTGCCGGTCGCGGCCACCGCCGCACCAAGCGATTAAGGAAGATGCATCAGAGATGACAGGAGGCAACCATTCGGGAACGCCACGAGGACGCCCCCCGCTGATGAACCGGCCGCAAGCTCTGCGAAGTTAGCGCCGTCGCAATGGGCGCAGCGGTTCCCACGGTGCTCGGCGAGCCAATGCCGGTCGTTCAGACAAATTCACCCCGCGACGGTGAGCACAACCTGATCGACAATCTCTCTAATGGCGAAGCCTCGAATTCGCAAAGACCGCATAATAGCCGCGACGCAGCATTCTGGCTCCCTGGCAATTTCAGTAACTTACAATCGAACCTTAGACGATCCGGTCGCCGCTCTGGCGGTCGAACAGATGGATCGCCCTGGGCGCCAACGCAACCCCGATCGCCTCCCCGACGCTGCGGTCGAATTCCTTGTCGGCTTTCACCGTCACCATCTCGCCACCGCAGCGGCAGGTGACGAGGGTGTGGTCGCCGATCAGCTCGGTGGCATAGACGTCGCCCGCGATCTGGCCGTCGGAAGGCGCCGCGACGCGGCAGTCCTCCGGACGGATGCCGGCGACCGCCTGCGTGCGCGTTGCGCGGCTGGTAGTGCCGAAGCTGCCGGCGACCGCGCTGAAGCGCCCGTCGACGAGCTCGCCGTCCAGAAAGTTCATCGGCGGCGAGCCGATGAAGCCCGCGACGAACAGATTGGCTGGACGATTGTAGATGTTCGCCGGCGTATCGAGCTGCTGCAACACGCCGCGCTCCAGCACCGCGACGCGATGGGCGAGCGTCATTGCCTCTATCTGGTCGTGAGTGACGTAGATGGTGGTGATGCCGAGCTTGTGCTGCATGTGTTTCAGCTCGGCGCGCATGTGGCCGCGCAGCTTGGCGTCGAGATTGGAGAGCGGCTCGTCCATCAGGAACGCCGCGGGCCTGCGGATTATGGCGCGCGCCAGCGCAACCCGCTGGCGCTGCCCGCCGGAAAGCTGGCGCGGATAGCGGTCAAGCAGTGCGTCGAGCTGCACCTGGCGCGCCACATCCTTCACCGCCGCCTCGATCTCTGCTTTCGGGCGCTTCCGCACCGCGAGCGGATAGGCGATGTTGTCGAACACGGTCTTGTGCGGATAGAGCGCATACGACTGAAACACCATCGCGACATCGCGGTATTTCGGCAGAACGTCGGTGACATCGCGGCCGCCGATCGCGATCCGCCCGTCGCTGACGGTCTCGAGCCCCGCGATCATACGCAGCGCCGTGGTCTTGCCGGAGCCGGAGGCGCCGAGCAGCACCAAAAACTCGCCGTCCTCGACATCGAGATTGAGGCCCTTCACCACCTCGACGGGGCCGAAGGATTTGCGGACATCGCTGAGACTGATACGCACGGCTCTAACCCTTCACGGCGCCGACCAGGAGGCCGCGCGCGATATGCTTCTGCAGGAACATGGCAACGACGACGACCGGCGCCACCATGATGACGATCAGAACCGACATGTACCACCACTGCGGGCCGCGGGTGCCGTTCTGCGCGGAAACGAGCAGCGGCATGGTCTGCGCGTTCGCATTCGACAGGAACAGAGCGAGCAGGTACTCGTTCCAGGCGAGGATCAGGACCAGCATGAAGGTCGCGACCAGGCCGGAGCGCACCAGCGGCAGCGCAATGGTGAAGAACACGCGGAATTTCGAGGCGCCGTCCATCTCCGCGCTTTCTTCGAGATCGATCGGCACGCCGGCGAAGAAGTCGCGCGTCAACCACACCACGATCGGCAGGTTCACGGCGGTGTAGGTCGAGATCAGCGCAATGTGGGTGTCAAGCAGGTGCAGCTGCTGGAACATGATGTAGATCGGCAGCACCGCGACGACCGGCGGCATGATCCGGTTCGAGATGATCCAGAACTCGATGTCGTTGTTGCCGAGGCCAGCGCGGAATCGCCGCGCAATGGTGCCGAGAAACAAAATGAATAGCGCGATCGCAATAATCACTGCGAGCTGCCAGGGCACTTGCAGCTCGACCACCGCGACGATGACGCCGATCACGAGCGCGATGAACGCGACGATGGAGGCAAACTTCACCTTGGATCGGATGCGCACCAGCGCATAGGCCGCGAGCGATCCGATAAGCACCGTGAGCGTGGTACTGGCGAGCGCCACCACCACCGAATTGGCGTAGGGGCGCAGTGTATCGTTGCCGAGATCGACGAAGATGTAGTGCCAGGCATCGAGCGACGGCCTGAAGTCGATAAAGGGCAAGTAATACGGGCCGGTGTCGACCTCGACCGGAAGCTTGAACGAGGTGATGACCACCCAGTAGAGCGGCATCAGCACGACGAGACTCCAGGCAATCAGCGCCGCGTAGGTTGCGACCTTCGGGATCGGCGCGAGCGTTTCGAGATTCGGCGGCTCGATCAGGCGGCGGAGCAGGCTCGGTCTCTCGACTCTCATGATTGGTACCCCCGCGCGCACATGACGACGTAGTTGAAGAACGACACGCAGGTGACCGTCGAAATGAACAACAGAATATAGCCGATCGCTGCGGAGCCGCCGAGGTCCTGAGTGCGCCAGGCGATGAAGGCGTGCAGCGTCATGGATTCGGTCGCAAGTCCCGGCCCGCCGTTGGTCAACACGTTCGGCAGATCGATGATCTTGAATGCCTCGATCAGGCGGATCAGCACGACGGTCGCCGCGACTGGTGCGATCGACGACCAGGTGACGTCACGGAAGATCTGCAGGTTCGAGGCGCCGTCGAGCCGCGCCGCCTCGATCTGGTCGCGCGGCTGGCTCTCAATCGCCGCGAGCAGCACGATGAACAGGAACGGCGTCCACTGCCAGGTGTCGCCGACGAGAATGATGAAGCGCGCCGACCAGGGCTCGGTTGCCCACGACCATTCACCCAGCCCCAGCCAATGGATCACCGGCTCGAAGGGGCCCTTCTGCATGTCGGCGAGCATCCGAAAGGTGTAGGCGATGCCGACCGGCGTCACCGTGAGCGGAATGAAGAAGATGACACGGAACCAGTTGCGGGCCCGGATCGGCTGGGCGCAGAGCAGCGCAAGGCCGAGCCCGAGCACGAACTGCACCGCGACGCCGGCAAAGACATAGAACAGCGTGGTGACGAACGAGCCGGGAAAGCCACCGGCGACGATGGTCGCGAGCACGGCGAGCGTGACGCCCGCGGCGACGCTCGCCGAGATCAGCCGGCCGATGAGGCCGAACACGCCCGCCCGCCCGGAGCGGACGTAGCGCGTAAGCCACATCAAGAGACCCAACAGCACGATGGCGAGCAGGATCCAGGCAAGCGGCCCGAATGTCTTGAAAGTGCCGAGAAAATGGTACTGCTGCACGCCGACGAGCAGCCGTCTGAAATTGTAGAGGCCGACGAAAGTAAGACGGTAACCGCCGCTCGCGAGCGCAAAGCGCGACAGCGCGAGATACGCCGAGACGATGAGCGGAAACAGCGCGAACGTGAGGATCAACAGCACCGCCGGCAACACCATGATGCGGCCGGACTGGCGGTCTATCCACTCGGCGAACCCGGTGGATACGGCGGTTGTATGCTTGGTTTCGAGAGCGACGGTCATGGACTTCCGCGGCGCAGTTCTGCTTGCACCGGATCATTGCCCGGCTTGACCGGGCTATCCAGTAATCGGGGTACACAGTATCAAACGATCAGTTCGCGACACTCGACAGCGACCATCGACTACGTTCGACCTCAGCAACCATCTGCTGACGCTGGCGTGTACTGGGTCGCCCGGTCGAGCCGGATAGTCTCATTGTTACCTCTCGACGCCCAGCGACCTCTTGTACGCCTCGAGCTGCTTCTCCTTGCCGATCTGCTCGGTCAGGTCATTCCAGCCGTCGACGATCGCCTTGACAGTGGATTCCTTGTCGATCTCGCCCGAGACGAAGCGCGACAGGGCCTCATCGAGCACCACCTGCTGATACTTCTGGTTCTGCGGAATGCGCAGGTCGAGGATCATGTTCGGGCTGTTCAGGCTTGCCTCGATCGCGCCGAGATAATCCTTCGCCGCCGCTTCGCTCATCCCGGCCCTCAGCCACGGCCCAAGATCCTTGAAGTGGACGGTGCGGTAGGGATTGAACCCCGTCGTGCCGATCGTCACGTCGACGCTCGATTGAGCCGGCTGCGACATGTAGGACAGGAAGGTATAGGCTGCGTCCTTCACCTTGTTCTTGGCGTGCACGTTGATGCCGCCGCTCCAGCCGCCGAATGCCGCGTAAGGCGCATGGTTGACGCCGTTGATGGCATAAGGACAGTTATCCTTGTTGCAGGCCTCCAGTTTGCCGGTGTCGCGGTTGATGACTTCGGTCGAGCCCGGCAGGATGATCGAGCCGACCTTGTCCTTGACCTTCGAGGTCTTCGGGTCGATCGCGAGCGTGCCGATGTCGCCCCAGTCGATCGACAGCGCGCAGCGGCCGGAGGTGAACAGGCTGCGGGTGTCGCCCACATCGAGATTGATCTCGTTGGGCGGGCCGTACTTGGTGGTCTCCGAATAGACATCGAGCGCCTTGCGGAAGCCCTCGTTATCGATCAGCGGCTTCATGTTGCGCGTATCGAAGAACGCGCCCTGGCTCGTGCCTTTCGACTGGATGTAGGCGCCGGAGATCGAGGTGATGAACCAGTAGGCCTGGGCGTTGCGCTTCTTGCTGATGCAGGAACCGTAGCCCGGCCCGCCGTCGCCGAAATCCTTGCCGTTCAACGCCTTGGCGTCCGCGACGTAGTCGTCCCAGGTGGCGGGCGGCTTCAGCCCGTTCTTCTCGAACACGTCGCTACGGTAGTAGACCATCTGGAAGTCGCCATCGAGCGGGATCAGGTATGTCTTGCCGTTGAACTTGGCGGAGAAGTCGCGGAAGAACGGCGCAATCCCGTTCCAGTCGAGCGCCTTGTCCTTGTCGATGCGCGGGCTCAGCTCCTCGAGCAGGCCGGCTGTGGCGTAGTCGCCCATCCATTGCGGCGCGAATACGGCGGCGTCCACCGAATTGGTGCCGCTCGCCCAGTCGGTCAGGAGCTTGGTGTAGAGGTCCGAGAACGGCACGGTGATCACATTGATCTTGGCGCCGGTCATTTTTTCGAAGTCGGGGGCGCGCCGCTGTAGCGGCTCGGCGATCTGGGGGCCCGTGAAGGTCATGATGTTCACGGTCACGCCGTCGAACTCCCCGGCCTGGGCGCTACCTGCCGCGCCGAACGCGAATAAGACAGCAAGGCCGAGGACGATCCTGTCCAGTCTCATCTCCTGTCCTCCCTGTGAAGGCGGCCGTTGAATCGACCGCCGAAATTGATCAGGCCTGCGGAACATCCCGTCCCCGGCGCTGATACATTATATAAGACGACTGTCGTTCCGGCGCATGATTTTAATGAACTCTGATCGGTGAAGCGCGCCATCGGGAACAATGATGCCTCCTTTGACGCACCGGCAGCGGCCAGTTCTGACTGCTTGGAGGATCTTACCCAGCTGGCGTCTACGGCCTCTAGGCCGCCATCCCATCCGTCAAACGATAGCACAACAATCTTACGTTGGTGAGGCGTGCTCGCCAGTACTCAGCACCCGCTTGTTGCGCTGCATGAGGCCGATTATGTGCTGGTTTTTGGGCGCCGGGAATAGGTGCAGCACGGCGGTGACACCGATCCATGTGCCGAGGCGCTTGAGATCGCTGGCGATGGCGAGCGTTGTCTCGGCCGCGGCCTTCATGTCGTGTTCGCAGGGCGGAAGGGAAGTGGTAGTTTGTCATACGGTGCGACAAACCTAGGTTTGCGCCATGGATGACCTCGTCAACAAGCGTATGCGCGCCCTTGCCGCGGACCATGGTCTCACGGTTCCGGAGACGCTCGCTACCCTGGACAAGCATCCGATTGAGCTTGACCGCGATCAGTTTCTGCGTCGTACGCTGGCCCTGGAGTTGATTGAGCTCGACCAGCTGCAGCAGGCGTTTCGCGACAAGGCCCTCGAGGATCGCGACGTCGGCAGTGGGTTGCTTCTGCTCAAGGTTGC
>DATFSE010000070.1:0-4453 GCA_035262745.1 Casimicrobiaceae bacterium
ATCGAGCGTGTCGTTGTAGACGACCAGGCGAGAATGGGCGGCGTTCTCGAATACCTTGACAAGTTCGCCAAGCGGGATGTCCTGCTGCACCGCCACAATGTCTGCTCGCGGCACCATGAGATCATCAAGGCGCCGTTCGCCTAGGCTGAGGATGTTCTTGAGCATCCGGCTTTCGTCGGGCGAAAAGCCGGTCTCGACGGCTGCGCCGTCAAGCAGGACCTTCAAATCTGACCGGATCGAGGTGGGGCTGAAACCGAACACTGCCCGCAACATGCGGTTGAGCCACGATTCGCGGTGTTCACGCGCCAGCCCGTTCGAGCGCCGCGCCAGCCGAGGAAAATCGCGTTGCCCGGTGGCCGCGGCCGCCGAATCGGCAATCGGATGAACTTTGAGATCGGCCATGGCAAGCAATCAAATGTCGGCGTCGCATGCCGCGTAGGGATCGGTGACGCCGATCCGCGCCAGGATGTCGCGTTCCAAACGCTCCATTCTTTCGGCTTCGTCGTCCATATGGTGATCGTATCCTAACAAGTGCAGGAACCCATGCACCACCAGATGAGAAAGGTGATCCGATACCGTCTTGCCGTTTTCCTCGGCTTCGCGCGTGAGTGTCTCGTAGGCTATGGCGATGTCGCCGAGTGGGATTTCTTCATCTGGGGACGCAACGGGTAACCGCGGCGCCGGGAACGACAAGACATTCGTCGGCTTCTCTTGTCCGCGCCAGCGCCCATTGAGGCGTGCGATGGTTTCGTCGTCGCAAAGCAATACGGACAGTGCGGCATTGCCCTGGCGAGTTTCAAGCATTGCACTGCCTGCGACGGCGATCGCCCGACGCACGATGCGCTCGGCTTCAGGCAGCGTCCGCCATGTCTCAGACTCGATCGCAACGTCGACCGCGAGAGCTTGCGCCCCGTTTTCCGATGGCGGACTTTTCATCTCAGTCCTTCCCGCCGGAGCGGAGCGAACGCGAAGCATGGTCGTAGGCAGCCACGATCTTTGCCACCAGCTCGTGTCGTATGACATCCTCGTGGGTAAATGCGACGCAGCCGATTCCATCGACATTGGCGAGCAAACGAACCGCCTCGGCGAGACCCGAAGTCTGGCCGCTCGGCAAGTCCACCTGGCTGGGGTCGCCGGTAACGACCATGCGGCTGTTCTCGCCCAGTCGGGTCAGGAACATTTTCATCTGCATCGAGGTGGCGTTCTGCGCTTCGTCGAGGATGACCACTGCGTTGGAGAGCGTCCGACCCCGCATGAAGGCGAGCGGTGCGATCTCGATTTCGTTGGTCTGCAGAGCGCGTTCGGCAATCCGGGAATCCATCAGGTCGAACAACGCATCATAGATCGGTCGCAGGTAAGGATCGACCTTCTCGCGCATATCTCCGGGCAGGAAACCCAAACGTTCCCCCGCTTCCACGGCCGGTCGCGACAGGATGATGCGGTCGACCTCCTTGCGCTCGAATAAAGCGATCGCATACGCAACCGCGAGCCACGTCTTCCCGGTGCCGGCTGGACCGATGCCGAATACGAGCGCGTTGCGGCGCAACGACCTGATGTAGGCGTCCTGACCGGCGGTACGCGCCCGCACCGGGCGCTTGCGCAGGTTGATTTGCTCGAAGCTTGTCCGCAACGTCGCAGTATCGAAATCGAACAGCGAACCCTGCGCGATGGCAAGCCGGATCGCGCCTTCGACATCTCCCGTGGCGAGATCATGGCCTCGCTTGAGCTCATCATAAAGCCCTTCGAGCACGTGACGTGCCTGCTCACATCCGTCCCGCGAGCCGGCGACGGTGACGTGGTTGCCGCGCTGTTCCGTCACCACGCCGAGGCGACGTTCGATGAGCGCAAGATTCTGTCCGTATTGTCCGAACAATGTGGAAGCCAGCCGGTTGTCGTCGAATGCCACCACGATTTGGGCAGCGGGATTGGCAGCGACCGGACCCGCCATGAGCGATCCGGCATCGGATGGACGCCGTGCCAACGGTCTAACCTCCTGTGCCGGCCAATGCCGACTCCCGAGCCTCAGCGCAGTGCAGCACCCCGAACAGACTGTTAGATCCGACGTCGGTGATTCGCACGGTTGCAATTTGACCGATGAACGATGTCGGGGCCATGACCTGCACGGGCTGCAGATACGGCGACCGGCCAACCAACTGGCCGGAAATCCTCCCAGGCTTTTCGAGGAGGACCTCAAGCTTTTGCCCGGTGCAACTGCGATTGAATGCGCGCTGATGATGGTCGATGCGATCCTGGAGGCGCGCGAGACGCTCGATCTTCACAGCGTCGGCGATCTGGTCTTCGCGATCGGCCGCCGGCGTCCCCGGACGCGGCGAGTACTTGAAGGAGAACGCCCCCGCGAAGCCCACTTCGTCGACGATGCGCAGCGTGTCATTGAAATCCTCCTCGGTTTCGCCGGGGAAGCCGACGATGAAATCCGACGTAAAGACCATGTCGGGACGCGCGGCGCGCAGCCGCGCGATCACGCCAAGAAAATCGGCCCTGGTATGGCGCCGGTTCATAGCGGCGAGCACGCGGTCGGAACCAGACTGCACAGGAAGATGGAGCTGCGGCATCAAAGCCGCCAAATCACGGTGAGCGGCAACAAGATCTTCATTCATATCACGGGGATGGCTGGTCGTGTAACGAAGCCGCAGCACGCCCGGCACATCAGCGAGACGATTCAACAGCTGGGCGAGTGTCGCCCGACCGCCGGTTTCGGCCTCGCCGTGATAGGCGTTGACGTTCTGTCCGATCAGTGTCACCTCGCGTACGCCCGCCTTGGCCAGATTTTCCACTTCGGCGGCAATCGCGGCGACAGGCCGCGATGCTTCGGCGCCGCGCGTATACGGCACGACGCAGAAGGTGCAAAACTTGTCGCAACCCTCCTGGACCGTGACGAAGGAGGTGACGCCGCGGGCGTGAATAGTCGCAGTCGAGGCCGGCGCCAGGTGATCAAATTTGTTCTCGACTGGGAACTCGGTATCCACGACTTTGGCGCCGCCTTCCGCCTGCGCCAATAGCGCCGGCAGCCGGTGATAGCTTTGTGGCCCGACCACGACGTCAACCACGGGAGCGCGGCGCACGATCTCTTCGCCTTCGGCCTGGGCGACGCAGCCTGCTACCGCGACAATGAGATTGCGGCCGGCCCGCGTCGCCTCGCGCTTGAGGTTGCGGATGCGACCAAGTTCCGAATAGACCTTTTCGGCTGCCTTTTCCCGGATATGACAGGTGTTGAGGACGATGAGATCGGCCTCTTCGGGGGCGCCGGTTTCCACATATGAGGAATGGCTGGTTAGAAGGTCGGTCATACGATGAGAATCGTAGACGTTCATTTGGCAGCCGTAGGATTTAACGTGGAGCTTACGCAAGCTCGTGACATTCCTCAGTGTTGTTGTTGGGCCGCAATTTCACTTGCCCCGTTGCTCATATAGGATTTCGCGCCGAAAAGGAATTACCTGGTTGTGGGTCAACCTGCAGGCGGGTGACCCGAAGACCGTTCGGGTGGGACGCGTTCGCTGGAGCAATTCTGTTCGGTTGCTCAGCCCGCGCCGCCGGCCGGCCTCGCAACGCCGCGACTGTCATGGCGCGGACCTCATCTTCAAGTTGACGCGCCACGATCTTGCGATCAGAAAATTCGTCATAGGCGACCGGATCGCCCCAGCTCACCATTACGTCGATTGCACCGCGTGCTACCAATTGCCGCAGATGCGGCAGCAACGATGCTGTGCCGTACCAACACACATGGCAGCGGTTTTGCCGACCGAGCGGAAGTCCGAGGAGGCCTGTGTAGGCGATGGAAAGGGGCTGAATCCATACCCGCTTGACGTGCTCGGTCTCAGCGATTGCATCGCGCGCCGATCCAACGAGGGCCGTGCGAAAGGCGAGCACGCGATTGCCATCGCTCGATGTTCCTTCTCCAAACAACAGAACCGGGTCGCCGTCGGCAAGCCGCTGCGCGATCTCGTTGTTCACGTCTTGCGTCTTGTGCCGTCGCGTGCGGTCGACGAACACGGAACGCTGCAGCCTCGCCAAGAGCCCGAAGACAGGCCATGCAGCGACCTCGCGCTTCGCCACGAACACTACCGGCGCGACCGCCGTGATGACGGAAATGTCGAGCCACGACGTATGGTTTGCAACGATCAGCAGAGGCTGTTCTTCGATCCGCCGGCCTGCCGTCGTGATACGAACGCCCAGTATCCGGCAAACGAGGCGGTGATAAAGTGTCGGAAGGCGCCGGCGCATCGGCCATTTCATGCGCACTGCCAGCCACTGAAATGGCAGCAGCGCCATGGTGAGAACGACAATCGCTCCAATGGAGAGGAAAATCCGCACCTTCAATCCTTCTAGATCCGCCGGGAGTAACAGGGGGCGAAACTTGTGACAATTCCTAGCAGGTGCATCCGCGACATTGTGGTACGGCGCCGTTCTGCGAAACTTCAGCGAAATTGCTGCT